>NC_007626.1:3084859-3398574 GCF_000009985.1 Paramagnetospirillum magneticum AMB-1 | reverse complement strand
TCACGTTGACCATGGCAAGACCTCGCTGACCGCGGCGATCACCAAGATCCTGGCCGAGACCGGCGGCGCCACCTTCACCGCCTACGACCAGATCGACAAGGCGCCGGAAGAGAAGGCCCGTGGCATCACCATCTCGACCGCCCACGTCGAGTACGAGACCAGCAACCGCCACTACGCCCACGTGGACTGCCCCGGTCACGCCGACTATGTGAAGAACATGATCACCGGCGCGGCGCAGATGGACGGCGCCATCCTGGTGGTTTCGGCCGCCGACGGCCCCATGCCCCAGACCCGCGAGCACATCCTGCTGGCCCGTCAGGTCGGCGTGCCGGCCCTGGTGGTGTTCATGAACAAGTGCGACATGGTCGACGATCCCGAGCTGCTGGATCTGGTCGAGCTGGAAGTGCGCGAGCTGCTGAGCTCGTATGACTTCCCCGGCGACGACATTCCGATCGTGCGCGGTTCGGCCCTGTGTGCCCTGGAAGACAAGCAGCCGGAGATCGGCCGCGACGCCATCCTGAAGCTGATGGCCGAAGTGGACGCCTACATCCCGCAGCCGGAGCGTCCGAAGGACAAGCCGTTCCTGATGCCGATCGAAGACGTGTTCTCCATCTCGGGCCGTGGCACCGTGGTGACCGGCCGCGTCGAGCGTGGCGTGGTCAAGGTGGGCGAGGAAGTCGAGATCGTCGGCATCAAGAACACCGTCAAGACCACCTGCACCGGCGTGGAAATGTTCCGCAAGCTGCTCGATCAGGGTGAGGCCGGCGACAACATCGGCGCCCTGCTGCGCGGCACCAAGCGCGAGGACGTGGAGCGCGGCCAGGTTCTGGCGGCTCCGGGCTCCATCACGCCCCACACCGACTTCGAGGCCGAAGCCTACATCCTGAACAAGGAAGAAGGCGGCCGTCACACCCCGTTCTTCACCAACTACCGTCCGCAGTTCTACTTCCGCACCACCGACGTGACCGGTGTGGTTGCTCTGCCGGAAGGCACCGAGATGGTGATGCCGGGCGACAACGTGAAGATGATCGTGACCCTGATCGCCCCCATCGCCATGGACCAGGGCCTGCGCTTCGCCATCCGCGAAGGCGGCCGGACCGTCGGCGCCGGCGTGGTGGCCAAGATCATCAAGTAACTCTCTCGATCCGGCCTTGGCCGCACCGTTTCGGCGGTGTTGCCAAGGTCGTCGAGTGTCTGTATAAGGCGTGGCTCCGGTCACGTCTGGTCTGATCCTGGTCCCTGATGTGGGGCCGGTGAAGGCTGCAGGAGTGTAGCTCAACTGGTAGAGCACCGGTCTCCAAAACCGGGGGTTGGGGGTTCGAGCCCCTCCACTCCTGCCAACTTTCGACTGTAGAGATATGGCAAAAACGTCTCCGGCCCTTTTCTTCAAGCAGGTCCGCCAGGAAGTCGCCAAGGTGACTTGGCCGACAAGGCGCGAAACGACCGTCTCCACCGGCATGGTGGTGGTGATGGTGGTGATCGCCGCTGTCTTCTTCCTGGTCGTCGACCAGATTTTCGCCGCGAGCGTAAAGCTCCTGTTCGGTCTGGGAGGCTGAGGACGAGATGACTACCGCCCGCTGGTACGTGATTCACGTCTATTCCGGCTTCGAGAAGAAGGTCGCCCAGTCCATCCGCGAACAGGCGGAACAGAAGGGCATGGCCGAGGCTTTCGAGCAGATTCTCGTGCCGACCGAGGAAGTCGTCGAGGTTCGCCGCGGCGCCAAGGTGAACGCCGAGCGCAAATTCTTCCCGGGCTATGTCCTGGTGAAGATGAACCTCACCGACGACACCTGGCATCTGGTCAAGAACACTCCCAAGGTCACCGGCTTCCTGGGCGGCAAGGGCCGTCCCGTGCCGATCACCGAGCGCGAAGCCGAGCGCATCATCAAGCAGGTGCAGGAAGGCGTCGAGCGCCCCAAGCCCTCCATCATCTTCGAGGTGGGAGAGCAGGTTCGGGTCTCGGACGGTCCCTTCACCTCGTTCAACGGCCTGGTCGAGGAAGTCGACGAGGAGAAGGCCCGCCTCAAGGTGGCGGTCTCGATCTTCGGTCGCTCCACCCCGGTCGAACTGGAATACTCTCAGGTCGAAAAGATCTGAGGGATGTGACCGGAAGCCGCCCCGCCGAAATGGCGCGGGCGGCACCGGTGCTTTTTGTTTTCCGTGTCCCGGATGTCCGGGGCCGGTTTGGAGGGCGGGAGGCGCGCCAACGCCGCACCGCCAACTCTGGTGACAGAGAGAGGATTGTGACATGGCAAAGAAGATCGTGGGCTACGTTAAGCTCCAAGTTCCGGCCGGCAAGGCGAATCCCTCGCCGCCGATCGGTCCCGCGCTGGGTCAGCGCGGCCTGAACATCATGGAATTCTGCAAGGCGTTCAACGCCCAGACCCAGGCTCTCGAGCCCGGCATGCCGATTCCGGTGGTGATCACCGCCTATTCCGACCGTACCTTTACCTTCGTGACCAAGACCCCGCCGGTCAGCTACTTCCTGAAGAAGGCCGCCGCGGTGTCCAAGGGCTCGACCACGCCCGGCAAGGGCGCCACCGTCGGCGAGGTGACCATGGCTCAGATCCGCGAGATCGCGGAGAAGAAGATGGTCGATCTCAACGCCAACGACGTCGAGGCCGCGTCCACGATGATCGTCGGTTCCGCCCGTTCCATGGGCCTCAAGGTGGTGGAGTAAGCACATGGCTCGCGAAGGAAAGCGCCTGAAGTCGGCCTATGCCGATATCGACCGCGACAAGTTCTACAGCCTCGCCGATGCGGTGAAGGCCATCAAGACCCGCGCCGTCGCCAAGTTCGATGAGACCATCGAGATCGCCCTGAACCTGGGTGTCGACCCCCGTCACGCCGACCAGATGGTCCGTGGCGTGGTCGAACTGCCCCACGGCACCGGAAAGACCGTCCGCGTCGCCGTGTTCGCCAAGGGCGACAAGGCCGAGGAGGCCCGCAAGGCCGGCGCCGACATCGTCGGCGAGCAGGACCTGTTCGACGCCTGCAACGCCGGCAACATGGATTTCGACCGCGTCATCGCCACCCCCGACCTGATGGGTCTGGTGGGGCGTCTCGGCAAGGTGCTGGGTCCGCGCGGCCTGATGCCGAACCCGAAGCTGGGTACCGTGACCGCCAACGTGACGGAAGCCGTCCGTGCCGCCAAGGCCGGTCAGGTCCAGTTCCGCGTCGAGAAGGCCGGTATCGTTCACGCCGGCATCGGCAAGGCCTCGTTCTCGGAAGAGAAGCTGGCCGAGAACGTCAAGGCGTTCGTCGATGCCATCACCAAGGCGAAGCCCCAGGGCGCCAAGGGCACCTATCTCAAGAAGGTGTCGCTGAGCTCGACCATGGGCCCGGGCGTTAAGCTCGACGTCGCCACCCTGGCCTAAAGGCTGGGGGGCAAGAGTTTCCCGTCCCCCGCGAGGGGGAGGGGAGAAGGCGGAAGTCTCCTTATCAAGGGGGCTTCCATCCTGTCCGAGACCGTAGGTGCCCCCTTACAGGGGCTTGAAGGGATTTCCCGCCTGCGCAGACAGAGGTCAAGAAGACGTTTGCCGTTCCCCCCAAAGGGGCCCGGCACGGCTTGAAGCTTCTGGGACAGGCCACCGGCTTTGCCGGGCGGCAATGCCGTCCGACAGGGCCATGGGCAATGGACCGGAACCAGCCGCCATGATGGCGGGGACGTTTCGGCTCTATGTTTGGAGACGAAAGTGGACCGGACACAGAAGACAGAGTGGGTCGGCTCGCTGCAGGGAACGCTCGGAGACGTCGGGCTGGTGGTCGTCACCCATTATTCGGGTTTGACGGTTGCCGAAATGACGGATCTGCGCGGGAAGATGCGGGCGGCCGGTGCCAGCTTCAAAGTGACCAAGAATCGTCTCACCAAGCTCGCCCTTGCGGGTACCGAGTTTGAAAGCATCGCCGATCTTTTCGTCGGTCCGACCGCCATCGCCGTTTCGCGCGATCCGGTTGCCGCCGCCAAGGTCGTTGCCGATTACGCCAAGGCTAACGACAAGCTCAAGATCCTCGGTGGATCGCTGGGCTCGCTGCGCCTGGACGTCAACGGCGTCAAGGCGCTGGCCACCCTGCCGTCCCTGGACGAGCTGCGTGGCAAGCTTCTCGGCATGCTCTCGACCCCGGCTACCCGTATCGCCGGCGTTCTTCAGGCGCCCGCGGGCCAGTTGGCTCGCGTCCTGAAGGCCAAGGCGGACAAGGACGCCGCGTGAGATTTTTGACCCAATCCCAAGCTTCAAGCTTTTACTAGGAGTGTTTTAAATGGCTGATCTTGCCAAGTTGGTTGACGACCTGTCCGCCCTGACCGTTCTCGAGGCCGCCGAGCTCTCGAAGCTGCTGGAAGAGAAGTGGGGCGTTTCCGCCGCCGCTCCGGTTGCCGTGGCCGCCGTGGCCGCCGGCGCCGCTGCTCCGGCTGCCGAAGAGCAGACCGAGTTCGACGTGATCCTCACCGATGCCGGTGAGAAGAAGATCAACGTCATCAAGGAAGTCCGCGCCATCACCGGCCTGGGCCTGAAGGAAGCCAAGGATCTGGTCGAGGCCGCTCCGAAGTCCGTCAAGGACGGCGTCAGCAAGGACGAAGCCGAGAAGATCAAGAAGGTTCTGGAAGAGGCCGGCGCCAAGGTGCAGGTCAAGTAAGAACGCCTTCTGGTGTTTATCCAGGGGCCGGGATGCGGTTTTTTCGCATCCCGGCCTTCTGGCGCTTTACCGATCATCCTTACGGGTGGTCAAAACCCACCCGTAAGGGGTGGGGCCCCGCAGGGGGCATCCCGGGCGGTCCCCGGGCAGGACGAGATTTGTTGGGCTAAACCCCACGAAGAGGACGAGGAGCGGCAATGGCTAAATCCTATACGGGTCGCAAGCGTGTGCGCAAAAGCTTCGGGCGGATTCCGACCGTTGCGCCGATGCCGAACCTGATCGAGGTGCAAAAAAGCTCCTACGATCATTTCCTCCAGATGGACACGGCTCCCGAGCAGCGCGGCAATGTCGGCCTGCAGGAAGTCTTCAAGTCCGTGTTCCCCATCAAGGACTTCTCCGAGCGCGGAACCCTGGAGTTCGTGCGCTACGAGCTGGAGCAGCCCAAGTACGACGTCGAGGAGTGCCAGCAGCGCGGCATGACCTTCGCGGCGCCCTTGAAGGTGACTCTGCGCCTGGTGGTGTGGGACATCGACGAGGATACCGGCTCGCGCTCCATCCGCGACATCAAGGAGCAGGACGTCTACATGGGCGACATGCCCCTGATGACGTCGAACGGCACTTTCGTGATCAACGGCACCGAACGCGTCATCGTCTCCCAGATGCACCGCAGCCCGGGCGTGTTCTTCGATCACGACAAGGGCAAGACCCATTCGTCGGGCAAGTATCTGTTCGCCGCCCGCGTCATTCCCTATCGCGGTTCCTGGCTGGACTTCGAGTTCGACGCCAAGGACCTGGTCTATGTGCGCATCGACCGTCGCCGCAAGCTGCCGGTGACCACGCTGCTGTATGCGCTGGACGGCATGAACACCGCAGCGCTGCGCGCCCAGCGCGCCGCCGAGGGCCGTGGCCTGGAGCAGAGCGAAATCAAGGGCATGACCTCGGAAGAGATCCTGTCCTACTTCTACGGCAAGGTGGTCTACACCCGCGGCCCCAAGGGCTGGAAGACCCCGTTCGATGCCGAGCGCCTGAAGGGCGTCAAGCTGGTCTCCGACCTGATCGATGCCAAGAGCGGCGAGAAGGTGGCCGATGCCGGCAGCAAGATGACGCCGCGCCTGGGCAAGAAGCTGCGCGAAGCCGGCCTGACCGACATCGTTGTCTTCCCCGAGGACATGATCGGCCAGTATGTGGCCGAGGACATCATCAACGAGCAGACCGGCGAGATCTTCACCGAGGCCGGTGACGAGCTGACAGCCAATCTGGTGGCCGAGCTGGAGAAGGCGGGCATCAGCGAACTGCCGGTGCTGGCCATCGACCACATCAATGTCGGCCCGTACATGCGCAACACGCTGGCCATCGACAAGAACTCTTCGCGCGAAGAGGCCTTGATCGACATCTATCGTGTGATGCGTCCGGGCGAGCCGCCGACTCTCGAAACCGCCGAGGCCCTGTTCACCGGCCTGTTCTTCGACTCCGAGCGCTACGACCTGTCGGCCGTGGGCCGCGTCAAGATGAACTCGCGCCTCAACACCCCCGAGGTGGCCGATACCGTGCGCGTGCTGCGCAAGGAAGACATCCTGGGCGTCATCAAGGTGCTGGTCGAGCTGAAGGACGGCAAGGGCGAGATCGACGACATCGATCACCTGGGCAACCGCCGCGTCCGCTCGGTGGGCGAGCTGATGGAGAATCAGTATCGCGTCGGCCTGCTTCGCATGGAGCGCGCCATCCGCGAGCGCATGTCGTCGGTGGACATCGATTCGGTCATGCCCCATGACCTGATCAATGCCAAGCCGGCCGCCGCCGCCGTGCGCGAGTTCTTCGGCAGCTCGCAGCTGTCGCAGTTCATGGACCAGACCAACCCGCTGTCGGAAATCACCCACAAGCGTCGTCTCTCGGCCCTCGGGCCGGGCGGTCTGACCCGCGAGCGCGCCGGCTTCGAGGTGCGCGACGTGCACCCGACCCATTACGGCCGCATCTGCCCGATCGAGACGCCGGAAGGCCCGAACATCGGTCTGATCAACTCGCTGGCCACCTATGCCCGCGTCAACCAGTACGGCTTCATCGAGGCGCCGTACCGCAAGGTGTTCGACGGCCGGGTCACCAGCGACGTGGTCTATCTTTCGGCCATGGAAGAGGGGCGCTACACCGTCGCCCAGGCCAATTCCATCCTGGACGCCGATGGCCGCTTCACCGAGGATCTGGTGTCGTGCCGCCGGGCCGGCGACTTCGTCATGGTTCCGCCCAACGAGATCAACATGATCGACGTGTCGCCGAAGCAGTTGGTTTCGGTGGCCGCCGCGCTGATCCCGTTCCTGGAGAACGACGACGCCAACCGCGCCCTGATGGGGTCGAACATGCAGCGTCAGGCGGTTCCGCTGATCCGCGCCGAGGCCCCCCTGGTGGGCACCGGCATGGAGCAGGCGGTGGCCCGTGACTCCGGCGCCGCCATCACCGCCAAGCGTACCGGCGTGGTCGATCAGGTGGACGCCACCCGCGTGGTGATTCGCGCCACCGAGGAGACCCAGGCGTCGGCTTCGGGCGTGGACATCTACAACCTGCTGAAGTTCCAGCGTTCCAATCAGAACACCTGCATCACCCAGCGTCCGCTGGTGAAGGTGGGCGATCTGATCCAGAAGGGCGACATCATCGCCGATGGCCCCTCGACCCAGCTGGGCGAACTGGCCCTGGGCCGCAACGTGCTGGTCGCGTTCATGCCCTGGAACGGCTACAACTTCGAGGATTCGATCCTCATCTCCGAGCGCATCGTCCGTGACGACGTCTTCACCTCGATCCACATCGAGGAATTCGAAGTCATGGCCCGCGACACCAAGCTGGGCCAGGAAGAAATCACCCGCGACATCCCCAATGTGGGTGAAGAGGCTCTGAAGAACCTGGACGAGGCCGGCATCGTCTATATCGGTGCCGAGGTGAAGCCGGGCGACATTCTGGTGGGCAAGGTGACGCCGAAGGGCGAATCGCCGATGACCCCGGAAGAGAAGCTGCTGCGCGCTATCTTCGGCGAAAAGGCCTCGGACGTTCGCGATACCTCGCTGCGTCTGCCTCCGGGCGTGTCGGGCACCATCGTCGAGGTGCGGGTCTTCTCGCGCCGCGGCGTGGAGAAGGACGAACGCGCCCTGGCCATCGAGCGGGCGGAAATCGAGCGTCTGGCCAAGGACCGCGATGACGAGCGTCACATCCTGGAGCGGTCGTTCTTCGCCCGTCTCAAGGCGCTGATCATCGGCAAGAAGGTCGTCTCGGGTCCCAAGGGCATCAAGGCCGGCACCGTTCTCGCCGATGCCAACATGGACGAGCTGCATCCCAGCACCTGGCGCAACATCGCCATCGACGACGATGCGGTGATGGCTGATGCCGAGGCGCTGAAGCGCGCTTTCGACCAGCAGGTCGACAAGCTGCAGGAGCGTTTTGAGAACAAGGTCGAGAAGCTGCAGCGCGGCGACGAGCTGCCGCCCGGCGTGATGAAGATGGTCAAGGTGTTCGTGGCGGTGAAGCGCAAGCTGCAGCCGGGCGACAAGATGGCCGGCCGTCACGGCAACAAGGGCGTCATCTCGCGCATCGTTCCGCTGGAAGACATGCCCTATCTGGAAGATGGCCAGCAGGTGGACATCGTGCTGAACCCCCTGGGCGTGCCGTCGCGCATGAACGTGGGGCAGATTCTCGAGACCCATCTGGGCTGGGCCTGCGCCGGCCTGGGCCAGCAGATCGGCGGTATGCTCGACAAGTACAAGCGCAACGCCGCGACCATCATTGATCTGAAATCCAAGTTGAAGGACGTCTACGGCGACGCCATCTATGAGGACGAGATCGCCGGTTTGGCCGATAACGAGATCACCGAACTGGCTCACAACCTGACTCCGGGCGTGCCGATCGCCACCCCGGTGTTCGACGGCGCCCGCGAAAGCGACATCGTCGCCATGCTGACCAAGGCGGGCCGGTCCTCCTCCGGCCAGGTGACCCTGGTTGACGGCCGCACCGGCGAGCCGTTCGACCGTAAGGTTACGGTGGGCTACATCTACATGCTGAAGCTGCACCACCTGGTGGACGACAAGATCCACGCCCGCTCCATCGGCCCGTACTCGCTGGTCACCCAGCAGCCCCTGGGCGGTAAGGCGCAGTTCGGCGGACAGCGGTTCGGTGAAATGGAAGTGTGGGCTCTGGAAGCTTACGGTGCCGCCTACACCTTGCAGGAAATGCTGACGGTCAAGTCGGACGACGTTTCCGGCCGCACCAAGGTCTACGAGGCCATCGTGCGCGGCGACGACACCTTCGAGGCCGGTATCCCCGAGTCGTTCAACGTGCTGGTCAAGGAGCTTCGCTCTCTCGGCCTGAACGTCGAACTGACCCAGCGGAACTACTAAGCATTTTACGGACCCGGCGCGGGGGAAGCTTCTCTTCCCCCGCCGCCCTCAAAGGTCACACGGGAGTTTGTCGATGAACGAACTTATGAAGATCTTCGGCCAGGTGAGCGGCACTCAGTCGTTCGACCAGATCCGCATCTCCATCGCCTCGCCGGAGCGTATCCGCTCCTGGTCGTACGGTGAGATCAAGAAGCCGGAGACCATCAACTACCGCACCTTCAAGCCGGAGCGCGACGGCCTGTTCTGCGCCCGCATCTTCGGGCCGATCAAGGACTACGAGTGCCTGTGCGGCAAGTACAAGCGCATGAAGTATCGCGGCATCATCTGCGAGAAGTGCGGTGTGGAAGTCACCCTGGCCAAGGTCCGGCGCGAGCGCATGGGCCATATCGAGCTGGCCTCTCCCGTGGCCCACATCTGGTTCCTGAAGTCGCTGCCCAGCCGTATCGGCCTGCTGTGCGACATGACCCTGAAGGATCTGGAGCGCATTCTCTACTTCGAGAATTACGTGGTGGTCGAGCCCGGCCTCACGCCGCTCAAGATCCGTGAGCTGCTGACCGAAGAGCAGTACATGCGCGCCGTGGACGAGTACGGCGAGGACGCCTTCACCGCCAAGATCGGCGCCGAGGCCATCCGCGACATGCTGACGGTTATCGATCTGGAGACCGAGAAGGCCCAGTTGAAGGTCGACCTCAAGGAGACCACCTCCGAGGCCAAGCGCAAGAAGCTGGTCAAGCGCATGAAGCTGGTCGAGGCTTTCATGGAATCCGGCTCGCGCCCGGAATGGATGATCCTGGAAGTGATTCCGGTGATTCCGCCGGAACTGCGTCCCCTGGTGCCCCTGGACGGCGGCCGTTTCGCCACCTCGGACCTCAACGACCTGTACCGCCGCGTCATCAACCGCAACAATCGTCTGAAGCGGCTGATCGAATTGCGCGCCCCCGAGATCATCGTGCGCAACGAGAAGCGCATGCTGCAGGAGGCGGTCGACGCCCTGTTCGACAACGGCCGTCGCGGCCGCGCCATCACCGGCGCCAACAAGCGGCCGCTGAAGTCGCTGTCCGACATGCTGAAGGGCAAGCAGGGCCGCTTCCGTCAGAACCTGCTGGGCAAGCGCGTCGACTATTCCGGCCGTTCGGTCATCGTGGTCGGTCCAGAGCTGAAGCTGCACCAGTGCGGTCTGCCCAAGAAGATGGCGCTGGAGCTGTTCAAGCCCTTCGTCTACTCGAAGCTCGAACTCTACGGCATGGCCACCACCATCAAGGCCGCCAAGCGCATGGTGGAAAAGGAGCGTCCCGAGGTGTGGGACATCCTGGAAGAGGTCATCCGCGAGCATCCCGTGATGCTGAACCGCGCGCCGACGCTGCACCGTCTGGGCATCCAGGCCTTCGAGCCGGTGCTGATCGAGGGCAAGGCCATCCAGCTGCATCCGCTGGTCTGCACCGCCTTCAACGCCGACTTTGACGGCGATCAGATGGCCGTGCACGTCCCGCTGAGCCTCGAGGCCCAGCTGGAAGCCCGCGTGCTGATGATGTCCACCAACAACATCCTGTCGCCCGCCAACGGCAAGCCGATCATCGTGCCGTCGCAAGATATCGTGCTGGGCATCTACTACATCACCATGGAACGGGACGAGGTTCCCGGCCAGGTGCTGAAGATCCGCTCCATGGACGAGCTGAAGGGCGCCATCGCCAACAACGCGATCCTGTTCTACTGCCCGACCGATCCCAACACCAAGATCGACACCAAGGATCTGGATACCCTGCTGGACCGTCTGGCCAGCCGCAACGTCACCGCCCACCGCCGCGTCAACCCGTCGTCCAAGGACGCACTGGAAGCCGGCCTGAAGGGCGGCCATCTGCGCCTGTTCAATGTGGAAAAGCCCGGCGTCCCGCTGGTCTTCGCCGACGTCAACGACGCCGAGAAGGCCATCAAGGACGGCAAGGCCATCCTGTTCAAGGTGCCGGTCTTCGTGAACATGGCCGAGATCGAGGAAGCGCTGACCGAAAAGACGATCACGCTCCACACCAAGATCCGTGCCCGCTTCGACACCGTGGATTCCGAAGGCACCCCGGTGACCCAGATCGTGGACACCACGCCGGGCCGCATGATGCTCTCGGTGATCCTGCCCAAGAACAAGAACGTCCCGTTCTCCTTGATCAACCGTCTGTTGACCAAGAAGGAAATCCAAAACGTCATCGACGTGGTCTACCGCCATTGCGGCCAGAAAGAGACGGTGATCTTCGCCGACCGCGTCATGGGCCTGGGCTATTCCAACGCCTTCAAGGCGGGCATTTCCTTCGGCAAGGACGACCTGGTCATCCCGCCGGAAAAGGAAACCCTGGTGGGCGAGACCGAAGAGAAGGCCAAGGAATACGAGCAGCAGTACCAGGACGGCCTGATCACCCAGGGTGAAAAGTACAACAAGGTCGTCGACGCCTGGTCCAAGTGCACCGACGACGTCGCCGACGCCATGATGAAGCAGATCTCCAGCCTGGTTCCGGGCAAGCAGATCAACTCCATCTACATGATGGCCCATTCCGGCGCCCGTGGTTCCGCCGCCCAGATGAAGCAGCTGGCCGGCATGCGCGGCCTGATGGCCAAGCCCTCGGGCGAGATCATCGAGACGCCGATCATCTCGAACTTCAAGGAAGGCCTCACCGTGCTGGAGTACTTCAACTCCACCCACGGCGCCCGTAAGGGTCTGGCCGATACCGCGCTGAAGACCGCCAACTCGGGTTACCTGACCCGTCGTCTGGTGGACGTGGCCCAGGACGCCATCATCTGCGAAGAGGATTGCGGCACCACCAACGGCCTGACCGTCTCTCCGGTGATCGAGGGCGGCGAGGTCATCGCTTCGCTGGCCGAGCGTATCCTCGGCCGTTCGGCGGCGCGTGACATCGTCAATCCGCTGACCGGCGAAGTGATCGTCAAGGCGGCCCAGATGATCCAGGAGACCGAGGTCGAGCTGATCGACGCCGCCGGCATCGAGACCGTGGTGATCCGTTCGGTGCTGACCTGCGACTCGGAAGAGGGCGTCTGCGGCTCGTGCTACGGCCGTGATCTGGCCCGCGGCACCCGCGTCAACGTCGGTGAAGCGGTCGGCGTCATCGCCGCCCAATCCATCGGCGAGCCGGGTACCCAGCTGACCATGCGTACCTTCCACATCGGTGGCGCGGCGCAGCGCGGTGCCGAGCAGTCCTCCATCGAGGCGACTTTCGATGGCACCGTCCAGGTGATCAACCGCAACGTGGTGGTCAACTCGTCGGGCGCTTCCATCGTCATGAGCCGTAATTGCGAAGTGGCCCTGCTCGACATCAACAACCGCGAGCGTGCCCGTCACCGCGTCCCCTACGGCGCCAAGCTGCTGGTGGACGAGGCCCAGAAGGTCACCAAGGGCACCAAGCTGGCCGAATGGGACCCCTACACCCTGCCGATCATCACCGAGCGCGCGGGTGTGGCCCATTACGTCGACCTGACCGAAGGCCTGTCCATGCGCGAGGTGGTCGACGAGGCCACCGGCATCGCCAGCAAGGTGGTGGTCGATTGGAAGCAGCAGCCCCGTGGCGCCGATCTCCGTCCCCGCGTCACCCTGCGTGACGAGAAGGGCGAGGAGTTGTTGCTCGCCAACGGTCTGGAGGCCCGCTACTTCATGAGCGTGGACGCCATCCTGTCGGTGGAGAACAACACCAAGGTCAACGCCGGCGACGTGCTGGCGCGCATTCCGCGTGAATCGTCCAAGACCCGCGACATCACCGGCGGTCTGCCGCGTGTGGCCGAGCTGTTCGAGGCGCGTAAACCCAAGGATCACGCCATCATCTCCGATTGCGACGGCCGCGTGGAATTCGGCAAGGACTACAAGTCCAAGCGCCGTATTCTGGTGGTCCCGGAAGAGGGCGATGCCATCGAGTACCTGATCCCCAAGGGCAAGCACATCTCGGTGCAGGAAGGCGATTACGTCCGCCGCGGCGACCCGCTGATGGACGGTAATCCCGTGCCGCATGACATCCTGAAGGTCTTGGGCGTCGAAGCCCTGGCCCAGTATCTCATCAACGAGATTCAGGAGGTCTATCGACTGCAGGGCGTGAAGATCAACGACAAGCACATCGAGGTGATCGTTCGCCAGATGCTGCAGAAGGTCGAGATCACCGATCCGGGCGACACCACACTTCTGGTGGGCGAGCAGGTGGACCGCGTCGAGTTCGATATCGAGAACTCGAAGGCCATTCGCGAGCAGGGCCGTCCGGCCTCGGGCACTCCGGTGCTGCAGGGCATCACCAAGGCCAGCTTGCAGACTCATTCCTTCATCTCGGCGGCCTCCTTCCAGGAGACCACCCGCGTGCTTACCGAGGCGGCTGTGTCCGGCAAGGTGGACTCGCTCCAGGGCCTGAAGGAAAACGTCATCGTCGGCCGTCTGATCCCCGCCGGTACCGGCGCGGTGATGAACCGTCTGCGCGCCATTGCCGCCAAGCGCGACAAGGACATGCAGGTGGAAGGCGAATCCGAGGTTCCTGCCATTCCGCCGGTGGCCGAGGGCTCGGCGCCGGAGGCTCCGCCCGCCGAGTAAGGCGCGCTGGAGACTGGTAACGGTAGCATCCCCGCTTCCTGAAAAGGAGGCGGGGATGACTTTTTTTGACGTTTCTAAATAGGGTGAAGACCTTAAGCGGCCAAGGCGCTATCATCTTCCTTGTAAATCCCGGGGCGCCACAACCCGGGTGGAGCGTCAAGGGAGAAGCCATGAGCTCGCGGTGGGGCAAGACGATGGCGATGCTGATCGCCATGGGCGGCGCGTTGCCCGTCCAGGCGGCCTGTTTGGCGCGCCCGTCGTCCACTGCCGAACTGGCCCAATGCTCCACCGCCGCCGCCGCCGGCGATTCCGTTGCCGCCCGGATGTTGGGCGATGTGATGGGCGATCCCACCCAGCGCCATTACGATCCCGCCACGGCTTTGTCCTGGTGGGAGCAGGCCGCCGCCGCAGGAGACGGTCTGGCGTTGCGTCGTCTGTTCGATGCCCACTGGTATGGCCGCGGCACGCCCAAGGATCTGGCCAAGGCCAGGACCTATCTGGCCAAGGCGGTGGCGGGCGGAGCCCAGTGGGCTCGGCTGGTGCGGGCCGTCCTGGCGGAAGGGGAGGAGCCCGGCCTCGCCGCCGACCTGTACAACGGCCTGGCGGCCGAGGGCAATTGTCTAGCCCAGTTGCGCCTCGCCCATGGCCACGACCGGGGCGGCTGGGTCGAGAAGAACCGCTCGCAAGCCCTCTATTGGGCCAATGTGGCGGGGCTGGCGGGACGAAACGAGCCGCCGCCCGAGGATCACCCCCTGTTCGAGAACCGCTTTCACTATCGCGATTGCACCAGCGAGGCCTACTTCCTGCGGCAGGAGCTGGCCCACAATCTGGCGTCGGACCTGCGGGGGCGGGTGGAGGAGTCGGCGGCGGCGTGGAAGCCCGGTCGGATGCCCGAGCGTCAGGGGCCGGTGGAGGCGCCTCCAGCCATCGGCGTGACGCCGGTCGGGCTGGGCTCCGGCGCCGCGGCCAAGCTGCCGGACTGGCGGCCGCTTGCCGCGTCGTTGCAGCGGCCGGCGGGCCGGTCGCGCCTGGGGGCCGAGGACGTGTTCGCCACGGTGGGCCGGTCGGTCTATGTGGTGATCGCCGCCCGCACCGAAGACGAACTGAGGGCCAAAAAGGGCCGTTTCGGGTCGGCGGTGGCCATGGATGAACGCACCGTGGTGACCAATTGCCACGTCATCGACGAGATGTCGGTGATTCTGCTGCGCCAGGGCGGGCAGACCATGCGGGCGACGCCATCGGGCGGGGACGAGGCCACCGACCGCTGCCTGATGACCGTTTCGCCCGGGCGTCTGTCGGCTGTCCCGGGAATTCGCGCCTGGGAGGATCTGCGGGTGGGCGAGACGGTCTATTCCATCGGCGCGCCCAAAGGACTGGAGGCGACCTTGGGCCAAGGCCTGGTCTCGGGACTGCGGACCATCAAGGGCCTGCGCTACGTCCAGACCACGGCCCCCATTTCCCAGGGGTCCTCGGGGGGAGGGCTGTTCGACTCGGCGGGCAATCTGGTGGGCATTACCACCTTTCACATCCGCGACGCCGACGGACTCAACTTCGCCATCGCCGCCGAGGATTTCTTCCGGTGACGGCCGCCAAGCGCGTGGGGCGCGACGATTCCTTCATCGTCCTGCCCCTGGGGCCGCTGGGACTGGGGCTTCCCAAATGGATGCCCCTGGTGATTGTCTATTTCGCGACCATCTTCGGGCTGGTCTGGACCCTGGGCCCGCCCTGGCCCGTGGCCGCCACGGTCGCCGCCGCCATGGGGCCGGGTGTGATCGGATTGCTCGATCTGGGGCTGCGGCTGCGAACCACGCATTATGAATGGGTCAATCCCGCCGGTCTGCGCCTGGTGGGGAAGGCCTCGATCGTGGATCGCCTGACCTATCGCGAATGTGGCTGGTATCTGCCCGTCCTCGCTCTACCCGTTCCCCTGTGGCTGGCCGGCATGGGACTGACGGCGGCGTTCAGTCATTCCTGGCGGGTATTTTAGGTTCATGTGGGGCTAAGCGGGGCTGCCGCCCCGACCCCGCTTGGAGACCAGGTCTCCAAACCTCTCCATTATTTATTCATAAAATCAAAAGGGGGGCCGGGGCATCGCCCCGGGCGGCAACCCGCCTTAGACTTCTCCTCCCGCCTTGATGGATTCCACGATGTCGCGCAGGCTGACGGTCTGCGGGCTCTTGCCCGTGGGGGCGGAGGGAATGGCGGCGGGGAAGAACGGGCTGTCCGGCTGCAGCGCAGTGGCGAAGTCGGCGGCCGACACGCTGCGCACCGCCGCCTGGGTGACCGGGGCCACCGCCTGCACCACCTGGGTGAGCGCGGCCTCGGTCGGGGTCGACGGGGGAGGGGCCTCGGGCCGGGCTACGGGGCGCAGGGCCGCCAGCTGCGGATTGCCAGTATCGACGGCGGGCTGATGGGCGGCGGCGGCGTCGTTGCCCAGCGCGCTCTTGAAGCGGGCCTGCACACTTTTATAAAGACCCGCCACGGTGTGAGCTTTGCGGAACACTTCCGGGTTGGCCCGGGCGGCATCGGGCAGCAGGTGGCGGGCCGAATGCTTCGGGTTGTCCTCCATGCCCTCGATCACCCGGGCGGCGCCGGCGGCGCCCAGGAAGTGGGCGAGGTAGAGGTCCGAGGCGGTGGCCTCGCGGCCCAGGCGCTTTTCCAGGGTCTTGGCGTTGTCCTTGGCGAATTCGGCGGCCATCAGGGAGGACAGCTTGGGGTCTTTGCGCAGGTCGAGAATGGCCTTCTTCAGGGACTTGTCAGCCACATCCAGGCGACCGTCTGCGCCCTTGACGATGGCCTCGGCCGCATCGTTCAGGCCGTGCTCGGCGCCATGGCGCTTGACCATGTCCAGCCAGGTTCCGGCGGTGAACTGGAACAGGCCCGACGCCGAGGACTTGGTGTTGCGGGCCTGGGGATCCAGCCCGCTTTCCTGGGTGGCCTGAGCCAGGAGGTAGCCGAAGGACACGCCCGTGCTGTCGGCGGCCTCCTTGATTCCAGAGACGACACGCCCCGGGCGGGCGGGGGTCTCGATGGAAAGCGAACCTGTCATCTCGGCGGTCGGGGTCTGCATGGCGAGCCTCGGAGTCCAAACCACCCTCACCATAGCATGGAAAGGTTACCAAGAATCGACTCGCGGCGATTGAATTTGGAAGGGGAAATGTCCCGACTCTTTCGCTTGACGGGGGGCGGGCGGATAAATAGGATGCGCGCTTCTCGGGGGACCGGTATCCGTCCGCCTGGACGGTTTTCGTTGTCCCGAGGCTTGCGAAACACTGATGACAACGCCGAACAGGTCGGCGACTGAACCCCAAGAAAACCCCGGCGGGGAACTGCCGGCGGGTTTTTTTCTGGTTTTCGTCAAGGGACCTGTGTGAAGGGAAAGTGACTGAATGCCCACGATCAATCAATTGATCCGTAAGCCGCGCCAGCCTGTGGCGGCGCGCAACAAGGTCCCCGCCATGGAGGCCTGCCCGCAGAAGCGCGGCGTTTGCACTCGCGTGTACACGACCACTCCGAAGAAGCCGAACTCGGCGCTTCGTAAGGTCGCCCGTGTGCGCCTGACCAACGGTTTCGAGGTTACCTCGTACATTCCGGGCGAAGGTCACAACCTTCAGGAACACTCGGTGGTGATGATCCGTGGCGGTCGTGTGAAGGACTTGCCGGGTGTCCGCTACCACATCATCCGCGGCACGCTGGATACCCAGGGCGTCAAGGATCGCCGTCAGCGTCGTTCGAAGTACGGCGCGAAGCGTCCGAAGTAAGGAGTTCATCAGATGTCTCGTCGTCACGCCGCTGAGAAGCGCGAAATCACCCCCGACGCCAAGTTTCACGACTATGTCGTCGCCAAGTTCATGAACTGCCTGATGCTCGACGGCAAAAAGTCCGCCGCCGAAGCCATCGTCTACGGCGCCCTGGACAAGATCCAGGCCAAGACCGGCCAGGACCCGCTGAAGGTGTTCCACGAAGCCCTCGACAACGTGAAGCCGGCCCTGGAAGTCCGCTCGCGTCGCGTCGGCGGTGCCACCTACCAGGTGCCCGTCGAAGTGCGCTCCGATCGCCGGCAGGCCCTGGCCATCCGCTGGCTGATCGATTACTCGCGCAAGCGTTCCGAGACCACCATGATCGACCGCCTGTCCGGTGAGCTGCTGGACGCCGCCAACAATCGTGGCGCCGCCGTCAAGAAGCGCGAAGACACCCACCGTATGGCGGAGGCCAACAAGGCCTTCTCCCATTACCGCTGGTAACTGGAGAGCGAGACCAACATGGCCCGTACCACGCCCCTCGAGCGGTATCGCAATATCGGCATCATGGCCCACATCGATGCCGGTAAGACCACCACCACCGAACGCATCCTCTACTACACCGGCAAGTCCTATAAGATCGGCGAAGTGCACGAAGGCACCGCCACCATGGACTGGATGGAGCAGGAGCAGGAGCGCGGCATCACCATCACCTCGGCCGCGACCACCGCGTTCTGGCGTGATCACCGCGTCAACATCATCGACACCCCCGGCCACGTGGACTTCACCATCGAGGTGGAGCGTTCGCTCCGCGTGCTCGACGGCGCGGTGACCGTGTTCGACTCGGTGGCGGGCGTCGAGCCCCAGTCCGAGACGGTGTGGCGTCAGGCCGACAAGTACGGCGTGCCGCGCATTTGCTTCGTCAACAAGATGGACCGCATCGGCGCCAACTTCTATCGCTGCGTCGATATGATCGTTGACCGTCTGGGCGCCCGTCCGCTGGTCATGCATCTGCCCATCGGCGAGGAAAGCGGCTATATCGGCCTGGTGGATCTGCTGCGCAACGTCGCGGTGATCTGGAAGGACGAAAGCCTGGGCGCCGAGTTCGAGGATCAGCCGATCCCCGCCGACCTGGTCGAGAAGGCCGCCCAGTACCGGGCCCAGCTCATCGAGACCGCGGTCGAGATGGACGACGAGGCCATGGAACAGTACCTGGGTGGCGAAGAGCCGTCCTTCGAGGTGCTGCAGGCCTGTATCCGCAAGGGCACCATCTCGCGCACTTTCGTGCCGGTGCTGTGCGGCTCGGCGTTCAAGAACAAGGGCGTGCAGCCCCTGCTCGACGCCGTCATCGACTATCTGCCGGCCCCGGTCGACATTCCCGCCATCAAGGGCGTGAAGTACGGCACCGAGGACGAGATCGCCAAGCACTCCACCGATGACGAGCCCTTCGCTGGCCTGGCGTTCAAAATCATGAACGACCCCTTCGTCGGTTCGCTGACCTTCGTGCGCGTCTATTCGGGCGTGGTCGAATCGGGCAGCTACATCCAGAACACCGTGAAGGAAAAGCGCGAGCGCGTCGGCCGCATGCTGCTGATGCACGCCAACTCGCGTGAGGAAATCAAGGAAGCCCGCGCCGGCGACATCGTCGCTTTCGCCGGTCTGAAGGACACCACCACCGGTGACACCCTGTGCGACCCGACCCCCAGCTCGCTGGTGGTGCTCGAGCGCATGGAGTTCCCCGAGCCGGTGATCGAGGTGGCGGTGGAGCCCAAGTCCAAGGCCGATCAGGAGAAGATGGGCATCGCCCTGGCTCGCCTTGCCGCCGAGGATCCCTCGTTCCGCGTTACCTCCGATGTGGAATCCGGCCAGACCGTGATCAAGGGCATGGGCGAACTGCATCTGGAAATCCTCGTGGACCGCATGAAGCGCGAGTTCAAGGTGGAAGCCAATGTGGGCGCCCCGCAGGTGGCCTATCGCGAGACCATCTCGAAGGCCTACGAAGTCGACTACACCCACAAGAAGCAGACCGGTGGCTCGGGCCAGTTCGCCCGCGTCAAGATCCGCTTCGAGCCGGGTGAGAAGGGCGCGGGTTACGTCTTCGAGAACAAGGTCATCGGTGGCTCGGTTCCCAAGGAATACGTCCCCGGTGTCGACAAGGGCATCCGGTCGGCCATGGATAACGGCGTCATTGCCGGCTTCCCCATGATCGACTTCAAGGCCACCCTGACCGACGGCGCCTACCACGACGTCGACTCCTCGGTTCTCGCCTTCGAAATCGCCTCGCGCGCAGCCTTCCGTGAAGGTATCGCCAAGGCGGGTCCGAAGCTGCTCGAGCCGATGATGAAGGTCGAGGTGGTCACCCCCGAGGATTACCTGGGCGACGTGATCGGCGATTTGAACAGCCGTCGCGGCCAGGTCAACGACATGGACCAGCGCGGCAACGCCCGTGTGATCACGGCGATGGTGCCGCTGGCCAATATGTTCGGCTACGTGAACACCCTGCGTTCCATGTCCCAGGGCCGGGCGCAGTACAGCATGACTTTTGACCACTATTCGGAAGTGCCCCAGAACGTGTCGGACGAGATCCGCGCGAAGCTGGCCGGCTAATCTGACACCTATCGAGGACGGAGTAAGAAACGATGGCTAAGGCTAAATTCGAGCGCAACAAGCCTCACTGCAACATCGGGACCATCGGTCACGTTGACCATGGCAAGACCTCGCTGACCGCGGCGATCACCAAGATCCTGGCCGAGACCGGCGGCGCCACCTTCACCGCCTACGACCAGATCGACAAGGCGCCGGAAGAGAAGGCCCGTGGCATCACCATCTCGACCGCCCACGTCGAGTACGAGACCAGCAACCGCCACTACGCCCACGTGGACTGCCCCGGTCACGCCGACTATGTGAAGAACATGATCACCGGCGCGGCGCAGATGGACGGCGCCATCCTGGTGGTGTCGGCCGCCGACGGCCCCATGCCCCAGACCCGCGAGCACATCCTGCTGGCCCGTCAGGTCGGCGTGCCGGCCCTGGTGGTGTTCATGAACAAGTGCGACATGGTCGACGATCCCGAGCTGCTGGATCTGGTCGAGCTGGAAGTGCGCGAGCTGCTGAGCTCGTATGACTTCCCCGGCGACGACATTCCGATCGTGCGCGGTTCGGCCCTGTGTGCCCTGGAAGACAAGCAGCCGGAGATCGGCCGCGACGCCATCCTGAAGCTGATGGCCGAAGTGGACGCCTACATCCCGCAGCCGGAGCGTCCGAAGGACAAGCCGTTCCTGATGCCGATCGAAGACGTGTTCTCCATCTCGGGCCGTGGCACCGTGGTGACCGGCCGCGTCGAGCGTGGCGTGGTCAAGGTGGGCGAGGAAGTCGAGATCGTCGGCATCAAGAACACCGTCAAGACCACCTGCACCGGCGTGGAAATGTTCCGCAAGCTGCTCGATCAGGGTGAGGCCGGCGACAACATCGGCGCCCTGCTGCGCGGCACCAAGCGCGAGGACGTGGAGCGCGGCCAGGTTCTGGCGGCTCCGGGCTCCATCACGCCCCACACCGACTTCGAGGCCGAAGCCTACATCCTGAACAAGGAAGAGGGCGGCCGTCACACCCCGTTCTTCACCAACTACCGTCCGCAGTTCTACTTCCGCACCACCGACGTGACCGGTGTGGTTGCTCTGCCGGAAGGCACCGAGATGGTGATGCCGGGCGACAACGTGAAGATGATCGTGACCCTGATCGCCCCCATCGCCATGGACCAGGGCCTGCGCTTCGCCATCCGCGAAGGCGGCCGGACCGTCGGCGCCGGCGTGGTGGCCAAGATCATCAAGTAGTCTTCGGACTTCTGTTTCGGGAAGGGCGTCCGGGTAAAACCGGGCGCCCTTTCCTCTTTTTGGGGAGGCCGGAATGAATCTCGGCCCGCCCCGCCAAACGAGTCGAATCAGCCTTGCCACCCCAGGCGACTCTCTGTATAAGGCTGCCTTCGGCTTCGGCCTCATTCCGTAAGAGCGGCTTTGCCACTGGCATCGCAGCTGACTGCGGGAGGCTCTTTGAATTTACTGTTTTCACCGATCGGCGCCCCGACGGGGCGCCTTTCCGATTTGACGGATGACTTGAACATGGAAAGCCAGAACATCCGCATCCGCCTCAAGGCGTTCGATCACCGCGTGCTGGACCAGTCCACCCGCGAGATCGTCAACACCGCCAAGAGGACCGGGGCGCAGGTGCGCGGTCCGATCCCGCTTCCCTCGCGGATCGAGAAGTTCACCGTGAACCGTAGCCCGCACATCGACAAGAAGTCGCGCGAGCAGTTCGAAATTCGGACTCACAAGCGGCTTTTGGATATCGTCGACCCGACCCCGCAGACCGTGGACGCGCTGATGAAGCTCGACCTGGCCGCTGGTGTCGACGTCGAGATCAAGCTCTAAGGAACCTAACAATGCGCTCTGGTCTCATCGCCCAGAAGGTCGGCATGACGAGGATCTTCACCGAGGACGGCACCCATGTGCCCGTCACCGTGCTGAAGGTCGACACCTGTCAGGTGGTCTCGACCCGCTCTGTGGAAAAGGACGGCTACGTTGCCGTTCAGCTTGGTGCCGGTACCGCCAAGGTGAAGAATGTGAGCAAGCCCGCTCGCGCCAACTTCGCCAAGGCCAAGGTCGAGCCCAAGAAGAAGCTGGTGGAATTCCGCGTTGCCCCCGAGAACCTTCTCGAGGTCGGCACCGAACTCTCCGCCGCCCATTTCATCCCCGGTCAGTACGTGGACGTGACCGGCACCACCATCGGCAAGGGCTTTGCCGGCGGTATGAAGCGCTGGAATTTCCGTGGCCTCGAAGCCACGCACGGCGTTTCGGTGTCGCACCGCTCGCACGGCTCCACCGGCCAGCGCCAGGACCCCGGCAAGGTGTTCAAGGGCAAGAAGATGGCCGGTCACATGGGCGATGAGCAGGTGACCACTCAGAACCTCACCGTGGTGTCCACCGACGCCGATCGCGGCCTGATCCTGGTTAAGGGTTCGGTTCCCGGTCACGAAGGGTCTTGGGTGCTCGTCCGCGACGCGGTGAAGCGCAAGCTGCCTGATGGCGTGCCGTTCCCGGCCGGCGTCAAGGCCGCGGCCTCGGCCGAGTAAAGGATCAAGGCGATGAAGACGAACGTAATCAGCCTGGACAACCAGACCGTCGGCGAGATCGAACTGGCCGACGAGATCTTCGGTGTGCCGGTGCGTGGGGACATCCTGTTCCGCGCCGTCAACTGGCAGCTGGCCAAGCGCCAGTCGGGCAACCACAAGACCAAGACGATCAGCGAGATCTCCGGCACCACCAAGAAGCCCTTCGCTCAGAAGGGTGGCGGTCGTGCCCGTCAGGGCTCGCTGCGCTCCGCGCAGTTCCGCGGCGGTTCGACCATTTTCGGCCCGGTGGTGCGCTCTCACGCTCACGACCTGCCCAAGAAGGTCCGCAAGCTGGCGCTGAAGACTGCCCTGTCGGCCAAGGTTGCCGACGGCAAGCTCATCGTGGTGGACGCGGCCTCGGCCGGTTCGCCCAAGACCAAGGACCTGGCCGCCCGTCTCGGCAAGCTGGGCCTGAGCTCGGTGTTGTTCATCGACGGCGCCGCCGTGGACGGCAACTTCGCTCTGGCCAGCCGCAACATCCCCTACGTGGATGTGCTGCCGACCCAGGGTGCCAATGTCTACGACATCCTGCGCCGTGACACCCTGGTTCTGACCAAGGACGCGGTCGCCGCCCTGGAGGCTCGCCTGAAATGAGCAAGCTCGTCATCAGCAAGGAGCGGATGTACGACGTCGTCCGCGCCCCCGTGATCACCGAAAAGGCGACCATGGGCTCCGAGTTCCGCCAGGTCACCTTCAAGGTGCCGCTGGATGCGACCAAGTCGGAGATCAAGGCCGCTGTCGAGGGTATTTTCGGGGTGAAGGTCACCGCCGTGAACACCCTGATCGCCAAGGGCAAGGTCAAGCGCTTCCGCGGCCGTCCCGGCGTGCGTTCCGACGTCAAGAAGGCGGTCGTGACGCTGGCCGAGGGCCACTCCATCGACGTGACCACGGGAGTCTGACGCCATGGCACTGAAGACATTCAAGCCGACGACGCCTGGCCGCCGCCAACTGGTCCTGGTCGATCGTTCGGAACTCTGGAAGGGTAAGCCCGAGAAGAGCCTGACCGAAGGTCTGCGCTCCAAGGGCGGCCGCAACAACACCGGCCGGGTGACCGTCCGGTGGCGTGGCGGCGGGCACAAGCGCCGTTACCGCATCATCGACTTCAAGCGCAATAAGTTCGACGTGGCCGCCACGGTCGAGCGCCTGGAGTACGATCCCAACCGTACCGCTTTCATCGCCCTGGTGTCGTACGCCGACGGCGAGAAGGCCTACATCATCGCCCCGCAGCGTCTGGCCGTCGGTGACCAGGTGATCGCCTCCGAAAAGGCGGACATCAAGCCCGGCAACGCCATGCCGCTGAAGAACATCCCCGTCGGCACCATCGTGCACAACGTGGAGCTCAAGGTGGGCAAGGGCGGTCAGCTGGCTCGTTCGGCCGGCACCTATGTCCAGCTGGTCGGCAAGGATCAGGGCTATGCCCAGCTCCGTCTGGCTTCGGGCGAACTCCGCATGGTTCGCGGCGAGTGCATGGCCACCATCGGTGCCGTGTCCAACCCGGACCAGCAGAACGTCTCTCTGGGCAAGGCCGGTCGCGCTGTGTGGATGGGCCGTCGCCCCTCCGTCCGCGGTGTGGCCATGAACCCGATCGACCACCCGCATGGCGGCGGCGAAGGCCGCACCTCGGGCGGCCGTCATCCGGTCACCCCCTGGGGCAAGCCCACCAAGGGCAAGAAGACTCGCAGCAACAAGAAGACGGACCGGCTCATCATGCGCCGCCGTCAGACTCAGTAGGAGGGGCTGAAAAATGGCTCGTTCCGTTTGGAAAGGCCCCTTCCTCGACGGCTACATGCTGGGAAAGGCCGACAAGGCCCGCGCCAGCGGCCGCAACGAGGTCATCAAGATCTGGTCGCGTCGTTCGACCATCCTGCCGCAGTTCGTCGGGCTGACCTTTGGCGTCTACAATGGCCAGAAGTTCATCCCCGTGCTGGTGACCGAGAACATGATCGGCCACAAGTTCGGTGAATTCTCGCCGACCCGCACGTTCTACGGCCACGCGGTCGACAAGAAGGCGAAGAGGAAGTAAGCCATGGGCAAGAAACCCGCAGATAGGGTCCTGGCGGACACTGAGGCCAAGGCGTTCCTGGCTTCCATCCGCACCAGCCCGCGCAAGCTCAACCTGGTTGCCGAAAGCATCCGTGGTCTCAAGGCCGACGTGGCTCTGAATGCTCTGACCTTCTCCAAGCGGCGTATCGCCGTCGAGGTGAGGAAGGTGCTGCAGTCCGCCATCGCCAATGCCGAGAACAACCACCAGCTGGACGTGGATCGCCTCTACGTGGCCGAAGCCTTCGTGGGCAAGGCCATGGTGATGAAGCGTTGGAAGGCGCGCGCCCGTGGCCGCGTCGGCCGCATCGAAAAGCCGTTCAGCAATCTGACCGTCATCGTGCGCGAACGCGCCGAAGCGGCGGGGGAGTAAGCAGATGGGTCAGAAAGTCAATCCGATCGGCCTGCGCGTCGGCATCAACCGCACCTGGGATTCCCGGTGGTTCGCGGACGAGACCTACGCCAAGCTGCTGCACCAGGACCTGAAGCTCCGCAAGTACCTGCGCGAGAAGCTGGCCCAGGCCGGCGTGTCGCGCGTGGTCATCGAGCGTCCCGCCAAGAAGGCCCGCATCACCATCCATACCGCCCGTCCGGGCGTGGTGATCGGCAAGAAGGGTGCGGATATCGAGGTGCTGCGCAAGGAGCTCTCGAAGATGACCGGTAGCGAGGTTCACCTCAACATCGTCGAGATCCGCAAGCCGGAACTGGATGCCCAGCTGGTGGCCGAGTCCATCGCCCAGCAGCTCGAGCGCCGTGTCGCCTTCCGTCGCGCCATGAAGCGCGCCGTGCAGTCGGCCATGCGTCTGGGTGCCCAGGGCATTCGTATCAACTGCTCCGGCCGTCTGGGTGGCGCTGAAATCGCCCGCATGGAGTGGTACCGCGAAGGCCGCGTTCCGCTGCACACGCTGCGTGCCGACGTGGATTACGGCGTGGGCACCGCCCACACCACCTACGGAAGCTGCGGTGTCAAGGTTTGGGTGTTCAAGGGCGAGATCCTCGCCCACGACCCCATGGCCCAGGACAAGCGGGCTGCGGGCGAAACCGCCCCGGCCGGCCGTTGATCGAGAAGGGTTTGAGAGATGCTTTCGCCCAAGCGCACTAAATTCCGCAAGGCCCACAAGGGCCGGATCAAGGGAGTGACCAAGGGTGGCTCCGCCTTGAATTTCGGCGCCTATGGCCTCAAGGCTCTGGAGCCCGAGCGGATCACCGCCCGCCAGATCGAGGCCGCCCGTCGTGCCCTGACCCGTCACATGAAGCGTCAGGGCCGGGTGTGGATCCGCATTTTCCCGGATCTGCCGGTCTCGTCCAAGCCTGCCGAAGTCCGCATGGGCTCCGGTAAGGGCGCTCCCGAGTTCTGGACCGCCCGTGTGGCTCCCGGCCGCATCCTCTTCGAAGTGGATGGTGTCGCCGAGGAAATCGCCCGTCACGGTTTTGCCCTGGCCGCTGCCAAGCTGCCGATCAAGACCAAGTTCATTTCTCGGATCGGGGATATCTAGCCATGGCGACCAAGGCTGCCGATCTGCGCCAGAAGAGTGTTGACCAGCTCAAGGAGCAGGTCATTGCGCTCAAGAAGGAGCAGTTCAATCTTCGCTTCCAGCGGGCCTCCGGCCAGCTGGAGAATACCGCCCGGGTGCGTGCTGTGCGTCGCGAGATCGCGACCATCAAGACGCTGCTCGGCGAACGCGCCAAAAGCGCGTCCTAAGGAGGCCCATTCAAATGCCGAAGCGCATTCTTCAGGGCGTCGTGGTGAGCGACAAGATGGAAAAGACCGTGGTGGTCAGCGTCGAGCGGCGCGTGATGCACCCGATCTACAAGAAGTTCATCCGTCGTTCCAAGAAGTACCACGCCCACGACGAGAACAACGTCTTCAAGACCGGCGAGACCATCCGCATCCGCGAATGCGCGCCGATCTCCAAGACCAAGTGCTGGGAAGTGATCGTCGAGCCGCAGGCTTGACGGTTGCGAACTGGGAATAAGGAAGAGACATCATGATCCAGATGCAAACCAACCTGGACGTCGCCGATAATTCGGGTGCCCGCCGGGTGCAGTGCATCAAGGTGTTGGGCGGCTCGCACCGGACCATCGCCACGGTGGGCGACGTCATCGTCGTTTCCATCAAGGAGGCGATTCCGCGTGGCCGCGTGAAGAAGGGTGACGTGCACCGCGCCGTCATCGTTCGTACCGCCAAGGAAATCCGTCGCGCCGACGGTTCCGCGATCCGGTTCGACACCAATGCAGCCGTCCTGATCAACAAGCAGGGCGAACCGATCGGCACCCGTATTTTTGGGCCCGTCACCCGTGAGCTTCGCGGCAAGAAGTTCATGAAGATCATCTCTCTGGCTCCGGAGGTCCTCTAATCATGGCTTCCATGAACGTGAAGAAGGGTGACCGGGTCGTCGTCCTCGCCGGCAAGGACAAGGGCAAGAAGGGCGAAGTCATCGCCGCCATGCCGTCCGAGCAGCGCGTCATCGTCCAGGGTGTGAACCTGGTCAAGCGTCACACCCGCCCGTCTGCCACCTCCCAGGGCGGCATCGTGGAGAAGGAGGCGTCGATCCATGTCTCCAACGTCGCCCACGAAGACCCCAAGGATGGCAAGGCGACCCGCATCGGTCACAAGATCCTCGAAGACGGTCGGAAGGTGCGCGTCGCGCGTCGCTCCGGCGAAGTCATCGACCGGTAAGCCGAAGGAACAGACAGATGGCACGTCTGCGTAAGCACTACGATACGGTCGTCAAGCCCGCCCTGCAGAAGGAGTTCAACTACGCGAACCCCATGCAGGTGCCGAAGCTGCAGAAGATCGTGATCAACATGGGCGTCGGTGAAGCCGCCCAGGATTCCAAGAAGATCGAGTCGGCCCTCGCCGAATTGACCCTGATCTCCGGCCAGAAGCCGGTCAGCACCAAGGCCAAGATGTCCATCGCCCAGTTCAAGCTGCGCGAAGGTCAGGTCGTGGGCTGCAAGGTCACCCTGCGGGCCGAACGGATGTACGAATTCCTCGACCGCCTGATCAACATCGCCCTGCCGCGCGTCCGCGACTTCCGCGGCGTTCCGGGCAAGAGCTTCGATGGCCGTGGCAATTACTCGCTCGGTCTGAAAGAGCAGATCGTCTTCCCCGAAATCGACTACGACAAGGTCGAGACCATCCGGGGCATGGACATCATCTTCGTCACCACGGCCAAGTCCAACGAGGAAGCCAAGGCGCTCCTCAAGGGCTTCGACATGCCGTTCGTGGCCTGATTGGAGATTTAGGCAATGGCTAAGATCAGCTCGGTCGAGCGCAACAAGAAGCGTGAGCGTATGGCGGCCCAGTTCGCCGCCCGCCGCGCCAAGTTGAAGGCGATCGCCAACAACCGTGAAGCCAGCCCGGAGGAGCGCTTCGAAGCCTCCCTGAAGCTGGCGGAGCTGCCCCGCAATTCGGCCAAGATTCGCGTGCGTCTGCGCTGCGAAGTCACCGGCCGTTCGCGCGGCAACTATCGCAAGTTCAAGCTGTGCCGGAATAAGCTTCGCGAGCTCGCCTCGCAGGGCCAGATTCCCGGCATGGTCAAGTCCAGCTGGTAAGGGAGGACGCCTCATGTCCATGACCGATCCTCTCGGCGATCTGCTCACCCGTATTCGCAACGGGCAGCGGGCCAACAAGTCCACCGTTGTTTCGCCGGCGTCCAGCCTGCGTGCCAACGTTCTCGAGGTGCTGAAGCGTGAAGGCTACATCCGCGGCTATGCCCGGAGTGAGCTGCGTCCGGGCGTTGCCCAGCTCAGCATCGAACTGAAATATCACGAGGGCCAGCCGGTAATCCGGGAAATCTCGCGCGTGTCCACTCCCGGCCGCCGCGTGTATTCCAAGATCGCCGACCTTCGCCGCGTCGCCAACGGGCTGGGGATCACCATCCTCTCCACCCCGCGGGGCGTGATGTCCGACACTGAGGCTCGTACTCAGAATGTCGGCGGCGAAGTCCTCTGCGAAGTGTTCTAACGGAGGGCCGCAACATGTCGCGAGTCGGCAAATATCCCGTCTCGGTGCCGTCGGGCGTTACCGTTCAGATCACCGGACCCGAAGTCACCGTCAAGGGCAAGCTTGGTGAATCCAAGCTCACTCTCAGGGACAACGTCGAGGTCACCCTCGATGGCAACCTGATCTGGGTGAAGCCCAAGAACGAAACCAAGCATGCCCGCATGATGTGGGGCACCACCCGTGCCCACCTGAACAACATGGTCAAGGGCGTGTCCGACGGTTTCACCGTCAATCTCGAGATCAACGGCGTCGGTTACCGTGCCGCGGTCGAGGGCAAGTCGCTGAAGCTGCAGCTCGGCTATTCGCACGACATCGAATATCCCATTCCGGATGATGTCACCATGAAGTGCGAGAAGCCGACCGCCATCTCGATCTCCGGCCGCGACAAGCGTCAGGTCGGCCAGATCGCGGCGGAAATCCGCGCTTTCCGTGGTCCCGAGCCCTACAAGGGCAAGGGTATCAAGTATGAAACCGAGACTATCCTCCGCAAGGAAGGTAAGAAGAAGTAAGGGGCTCCGCCATGATGACGCCGAAGAATCTTTTCGAGCGCCGCAAGCGGCGCGCCCGTCAGAGCATCAAGAAGAAGGGCAACGGTCGTATCCGTCTGTCGGTCTTCCGCTCCGGCAAGAACATCTACGTCCAGGTGATCGACGACCTCAATGGCGTCACCCTGGCCGCTGCCTCGACGCTCGACAAGGAGCTCAAGGGCAATTTGAAGACCGGCGCCGACAAGGAGGCTGCGGCCGCCGTCGGCAAGCTGATCGCCGAGCGGGCCAAGGCGGCGGGCATCACCGAGGTGGTGTTCGATCGCGGCGGCTACATCTACCACGGCCGGGTCAAGGCCCTGGCCGACGCGGCCCGCGAAGGCGGCCTGTCTTTCTGAGGATGATGAGCAATGGCACGTACTCCCTCTTCTGATCGTCCCGAGCGCGGCCGCGGCGGTGAACGCGGCGATCGGCCCAATCGCGGTCGCGGCGGCGCCGAGCAGACCCCGCGTGAGCGCGAGGAATCTGAATTCGTCGACAAGCTGGTTCATATCAACCGCGTTGCCAAGGTGGTGAAGGGTGGCCGTCGCTTCGCCTTCGCCGCCCTGGTCGTGGTGGGCGATGCCAAGGGCCGCGTTGGTTGCGGTTCGGGCAAGGCCCGTGAAGTTCCGGAAGCCATCCGCAAGGCCACCGAGCAGGCCAAGCGCAACATGATCAAGATCGCTCTGCGCGAGGGTCGTACCCTGCATCATGACGCCTACGGCCACTTCGGTGCCGGCCGCGTCATCCTGCGGGCCGCCCCGGCCGGTACCGGCATCATCGCCGGCGGCCCGATGCGCGCCGTGTTCGAGACCATGGGTGTCCAGGACGTCGTGGCCAAGTGCCTCGGCACCTCCAACCCGCACAACATGATCAAGGCGACCTTCGATGCCCTGATCAACCTGGCTTCTCCCCGCCATGTTGCCGCCAAGCGCGGCAAGAAGGTGGGCGAGATCATCGGTCGTCGCGACGGTGCCGCCGCCGCGGCTGCCGCCGGCGTTTGATTGGGAGGACATTGAATATGGCCGCCAAGCAGAAGACCGCCGCCAAGTCGACCGTCAAGGTCACCCAGATTGGTAGCCCCATCGGCCGTCCGGCCGACCAGGGCGCCACTCTGATCGGCCTGGGCCTGGGCAAGATGCACCGCACCCGCGAGCTGGAGGATACTCCGGCGGTGCGCGGCATGATCACCAAGGTCCGCCACCTGGTGCGCGTGGAAGACTAGAACATCCGGGGGCCGGAGCTTTCGAGCTCCGGCCGACCGTGACGAGGACGAAAAGAAATGAAGCTCAACGAACTTCGCGACAACGAGGGCGCGCGCTACCAGTCGAAGCGCCTCGGCCGTGGCATCGGCTCCGGCAAGGGCAAGACTTCGGGCAAGGGCGTGAAGGGTCAGACCTCGCGCACCGGCGTGGCGATCAACGGCTTCGAAGGCGGTCAGATGCCCATCTACCGTCGTCTGCCCAAGCGCGGGTTTCACAACCCGAACGCCAAGCACTTCGCCGTGATCAATCTCGGTCGCCTGCAGAAGGCCATCGACGAGAAGCGCATCGACGCCAAGGCGACCATCACCGCCGAGATCCTGTCGGCGGCCGGTCTCATCGGCAAGGTCCTGGACGGTGTCCGCCTGCTGGGCCATGGCGAGATCAAGGCCAAGGTTTCTATCGAGGTGACGGGTGCCTCGGCCGCGGCGATCGCCGCTGTCGAGAAGGCCGGCGGCTCGGTGACCGTGGCCGCGCCCAAGGCCGTTGCCGAGGGCTGAAGCGGTTGAGGGGCCGCAAGGCCCCTCTTTCCCTTCATGCGTCGAATCCCCGGTCCGGGTCGATTGACCCGGGTCAAGGGCTGTATCAAGGATTTGTGGTGCGGTGCCAGCCTCGCGAAGGGGTAAGCCCGCCCCGCGCCACCGAACCCCGGAGTAAGGCATGGCCTCCGCTGCCGAGCAGCTCGCCTCGAATCTGAACTTTGGCGTTCTCGCCAAGGCCACCGAGCTCAAGAAGCGAATCTGGTTCACCCTGTTGGCGCTGGTCGTCTATCGCCTGGGCACCTGGATCCCCATGCCCGGCGTCGACCCGCATGTGCTGGGCGACCTGTTCAAGCAGTCGGGCGGCGGCATGCTCGGCATGTTCGACATGCTGGCCGGCGGTGCGCTGCACCGTATGACCATCTTCGCGCTGAACATCATGCCGTACATCTCGGCCTCCATCATCCTCCAGCTGATGACCACGGTCATCCCGTCGCTGGAAGCGGTGAAGAAAGAGGGCGAGTCCGGCCGCAAGAAGATCAACCAGTACACCCGCTATCTCACCGTGGTCATCGCGGTGATGCAGGCCTATGGCATCGCCGTCGGTCTCGAGGGCATGACCAGCTCGCGTGGCAGCGCGGTGATGATGGATAGCCATCTGCTGTTCCGCTTCTCGACCGTGGTGACCCTGACCGGCGGTACCCTCTTCCTGATGTGGCTGGGTGAGCAGATCACCGCGCGCGGCATCGGCCAGGGCACCTCGCTGATCATCATGGCCGGCATCGTGGCCGAACTGCCCGCCGCCATCAGCAACACCCTGGAATTGGGCCGTACTGGCGCCCTGCCGGTGCTGGTGATCATCGGCATCCTGGTGATGAGCGTGGCGGTTGTCGCCTTCATCGTCTTTATGGAGCGCGCTCAGCGCCGGATCATCGTTCAGTATCCGAAGCGCCAGGTGGGCAACAAGATGTTCGGCGGCGAATCGTCGCATCTGCCTCTGAAGGTCAACACCTCCGGCGTGATTCCGCCGATTTTCGCCAGCTCGATCCTGCTGATGCCGGTGACCATCGCCCAGTTCACCGCCTCGGGCGGGCCGGAGTGGCTGACCACTTTCACCGCCCTGATGGGCCGGGGCCAGCCGCTGTATCTGGCGCTGTACCTCAGCCTGATCGTGTTCTTTTCGTTCTTCTATACCGCCGTGGTGTTCAATCCGGTGGATACGGCCGAGAATCTGAAGAAGTACGGCGGCTTCATTCCGGGTATCCGTCCGGGCAAGAATACCTCCGATTATCTCGACTACGTCCTGACCCGTCTGACCGTGGTGGGCGCCGCCTATCTGTCGGTGCTGTCCATCCTGCCGGAGCTGCTGATCAGCAAGTTTTCGGTGCCGTTCTACTTCGGCGGCACCTCGCTGCTGATCGTGGTGTCGGTGACCATGGACACGGTGGCTCAGGTTCAGTCGCATCTGCTTGCGCACCAGTACGAGGGGCTCATCAAGAAGTCCCGGCTGCGCGGGCGGCGTTAACTGCCAAGAAAAAGGGGACATCCGATGAATCTCGTTCTGTTGGGTCCGCCCGGTGGCGGCAAGGGAACCCAGGCCAAGCGTCTTCAGGACAAGTACGGTCTGGTGCAACTGTCGACCGGCGACATGCTGCGCGCCGCCGTGGCGTCCGGCTCCGAAGTGGGCAAGAAGGCCAAGGCCGTGATGGATGCCGGCCAGCTGGTGTCCGACGAGATCGTCATCGCCATCATCGATGAGCGCCTGGACCAGGCCGACGTGGCCAAGGGCGCCATCTTCGACGGCTTCCCGCGCACTGTGGCCCAGGCCGAAGCCCTCGACGCCATGATGGCCAAGAAGGGCAAGAAGCTGGACTTCGCCATCGAGATCCGCGTCCCCGACGCCTATATCGTCGAGCGCATCACCGGGCGCTATACCTGCGCTAAATGCGGCGCCGGCTACCACGACAAGTTTCAGCTGCCCCAGGTCGCCGGCAAGTGCGATTCCTGCGGCGGCACCGAGTTCGCTCGCCGTCCGGACGACAATGTCGACACCGTGACCAAGCGTCTCGACGCGTATCATGCCCAGACCGCTCCGCTGCTGCCCTATTACGACAAGAAGGGCTCCTTGAAGCTGGTTGACGGCACCATGGACATTGCCGACGTGACCAAGGCCCTGGAAGGGATTCTGGACGCGTCGAAGTAATGTGATTCGGTAGGGCGAGACGGTTGACTCTTGATCGAATCGCCCTATAATCCCGCACCTTCGGTTTCCCCCGTCATGGGCGAGGCCAGGGGCGCGTTTTTGGTTAACGGCTCCGGGTCCAATCGTGGCGCGGTCTTTTTTCTGGTGAAGGAGTAACCAGCTTTGGCTCGTATCGCTGGCGTCAATATTCCGACGAATAAGCGCGTTCTGATCGCGCTGACCTACATTCATGGCATCGGTCGCGCCAAGGCGACGGAGATCACCACTTCGCTGGGGATTCCCGTCGACCGTCGCGTCAATCAGCTGACTGACGACGAAGTGCTCAAGATTCGCGAGCTCATCGATCGCGACTTCCAGGTCGAAGGTGACCTGCGTCGTTCGGTGGCCATGAACATCAAGCGTCTGATGGATTTGGGCTGCTATCGCGGCCTGCGCCATCGCCGTGGCCTGCCGGTCCACGGTCAGCGCACCCACACGAATGCCCGTACCCGCAAGGGTCCGGCCAAGCCGATTGCCGGCAAGAAGAAAGTTACCAAGTAAGGAACACCTCCGATGGCTAAGCCCGCTGCTGCCGCGCGTCCCCGTCGCCGCGAGCGCAAGAACATCACCTCGGGCGTGGCGCATGTGAATGCCACGTTCAACAACACCATGATCACCATCACCGATGCCCAGGGTAATACCATTTCCTGGTCGTCGGCCGGCATGCAGGGCTTCAAGGGCTCGCGCAAGTCGACCCCGTACGCTGCCCAGGTGGCTGCCGAAGACGCGGGCCGCAAGGCGTCCGAGCACGGCATGCGCACCTTGGAGGTCGAGGTGAAGGGTCCGGGCGCTGGCCGTGAATCGGCTCTGCGCGCTTTGCAGGCCGTGGGCTTCCAGATCACTTCGATCCGTGACGTTACGCCGATCCCGCACAACGGGTGCCGGCCGCGCAAGCGTCGTCGCGTCTGATCGGGTTTCATTGGGATAGGGCTGCCGCCGCCTTCCTTGCGAAAGGGAAGACCGGCGGCACGCCCGTTCCCGTTTTCTTTTGTTCCTAGCATGAGGTCACGCACGTGATTCAGAAGAATTGGCAGGAACTGATTAAGCCCAACAAGCTCCATGTGGAGCCCGGGGCCGATCCGCAGCGTACCGCCATCGTGGTCGCCGAACCGCTTGAGCGCGGCTTTGGTATGACGCTTGGCAATTCCTTGCGCCGCGTGCTGCTGTCGTCGCTGCAGGGTGCCGCCGTCACCGCCATCCAGATCGACGGCGTTCTGCACGAATTCTCGTCGATCCCCGGCGTGCGTGAGGACGTCACCGACATCATCCTCAACATCAAGACCCTGGGCCTGCGCATGCATGGCGAGGGGCCGAAGCGGATGCATCTCCGGGCCGTCGGCCCCGGCGAGGTCACCGCCGGCTTGATCGAGGTTGGTCACGACATCGAGATCATGGACCCCGAACTGGTGCTGTGCACCCTGGACGAGGGCGCCAAGCTGAACATCGAGTTCACGGTCGAGACCGGCAAGGGCTATGTCCCCGCCTCGCAGAACCGTCCCGAGGATTCGCCGATCGGTCTGATCCCGATCGACGCCATTTTCTCGCCGGTGCGCAAGGTGGCCTACAAGGTGGAAAACACCCGCGTGGGCCAAGTCACCGATTATGACAAGCTGTCCATGACCGTCGAGACCAACGGCGCGGTCACGCCGGATGATGCGGTGGCCCTGGCCGCCCGCATCCTGCAGGACCAGCTGCAGCTGTTCATCAACTTCGAGGAGCCCACCGCGGTCGTCGAGGAAGAGAAGAAGGACGAACTGCCCTTCAACAAGAACCTGCTGCGCAAGGTGGACGAGCTGGAGCTTTCGGTCCGTTCGGCCAACTGCCTGAAGAACGACAACATCATCTATATCGGCGACCTGGTCCAGAAGACCGAAGCCGAGATGCTGCGCACTCCCAATTTCGGTCGCAAGTCGCTGAACGAGATCAAGGAAGTGCTGGCGCAGATGGGTCTGCACCTGGGCATGGAAATCGCCAATTGGCCGCCGGAGAACATCGAAGAGCTGGCCAAGAAGCTGGAAGAGCCCTACTGATCTGTTTGCGGCGCGACATTGGCCGCCTGATCGGCCCCAATGTCGCGCCGTAGGCTTTTTTAAGGACCGTTCCGGTCCGCCCGCGCCGTTCTCTCCCTAGGGGTGGCGATGCGGTACGACAATCGGTCTCGCCCGACGAGGCCAAGCGACGAGGAGAGTTGTTATGCGTCATGGTATGTCCGGCCGTAAACTGAACCGCGACAAGTCGGCCCGTAAGGCCCTGTTCGTCAGCTTGGCGAACGCCCTGCTGAAGCACGAGCAGATCAAGACCACCCTGCCCAAGGCCAAGGACGCTCGTCCCATCGTCGAGAAGCTGATCACGCTGGGCAAGCGCGGCGACCTGCACGCCCGTCGCCAGGCCTATGCCTTCCTGCGCGACGACAAGGTGGTCGCCAAGTTGTTCGCAGTGATCGGTCCCCGCTACAAGGAGCGCCAGGGCGGCTATTGCCGCGTGCTGAAGGCCGGCTTCCGCTACGGCGATTGCGCCCCCATGGCCATCATCGAGCTGGTCGATCGCGATCTGGCCGCCAAGGGCACCGATTCCGGCCCCACCGCCGACAAGAAGGCGGATGCTGACGAGGAGTAAATCTCCGCTTCGGTTGCATAGACTTTAGGAAGGGGCCGTCCCGCGAGGGGCGGCCCCTTTCGCTTGGGGTGGCTTCTTTTCGATGACAGGAGGAATTTGCCGGTTTACATTTGGTTCACAATGGCGGCGATGGGTGGCCTGATGACGTTAACGGAAGCCATACAGTCCGCTCTGGAGCTTGTCGCGCAGGACGATATCGATGGGGCTCTGAGGGCCTTCGACCGGATCGAAGCGTCTGTCCCCGGCGACGCCACAGTCTTGCGTCTGAGGGCGCAAACCTATCTGAAGGTCGGCCAGTACGCCGAAGCCGCCCGCATTCTATTTGGGCTGGTCCGGGCCGATCCCAAGGTCGACCCGATCTTTGATCTTGTTTGGGCTTTGGTCCATGCGCGCGCCTATGTGGACATCGTCGGGGTTTGCGCCGAGTACAAGCATGTCATCGCCGGAGACAAACGCTTTCTGGCGGCTTTGGGGATGGCTCAGACGGCGCTTGGGCGCTATCAGGACGCGTTGGCGACCCTGAGCCAGGCCCGCGAGGTGCTCCCCCGCGATTTCTATGTTCGTCACAATCTCTCGATCGCCTTGCTCCATCTGGGGCGCCATGAAGAGGCGGTGGAGGTTTTCTCGGAACTGCTGCCCGATTGGGATGGTAGCGCCCCCGACGGCGTGACACTGGAGCGGCTGGATGCCATTTCGGTGGGATATGACGATAATGAGCTGCACAACTACTTCAGCGATCGTCTTCTCAGGCTGTACCAGGGGCACTTTCCCGCCCGGCGGATGAGGCGGGTGCTGGAAATGGGCACGGGAACCGGATTGCTGGCTTCCAAGCTGCCGGCCTCTACCACTTCGGTGACCGGGATCGAGCGCTCGCCGGGCATGCTGGCGCAGGCGCGGGCCCGCAAGGTCTATGATACCTTGATCGAGGGCGAGATGCCGGGGGGGCTGGCAAGCATCGAAGGTCCGTTCGAGACCATTCTGTCGTCTTGCGTGCTGTACTACTTCGCCGATCTTGAGCCGTTCTTCCGCGAAGCGTCACGCCTGACGGAGCCGGGCGGAGTCTTTGTGTTTTCCGTGGACCCCCTATGCGACCCGCGAGAGGTGGCGGCGACCGTGCCGGGCGAGTATGCCCATAGCCGGTCCTATCTTCGCCGACTGGCGACCGAGGCGGGGTTTCGGGAGGTGGCCATGGAGATCGATCGTCATCGTGGCCCTCCTGGCTTCTGGTGCGCCTTCAAGAGGGGGTGATCAGATCCCGGAAGCGGGCGGCGGCGTCGATGTCGCCCCGAAGCTCGGCGCGGCGGTCGGCGGCTTCCCAGTCCTCGCCCCACAATTCGATCTGGTACGTCTCATCCAATTGCGAGGCCTGGAAGGCGGCTTCGGGATCGAGTCGGCCTTCCATCAGCGCCAGTCCGAGGATCAGCGAACCCATGGCCGCGGTTGATGACTGCAGGGCGGTGAGCCGCCAGTCGTCATAGGCGTCCACATGGCGTCGCAGGGCGGCCAGGGAGGCGTCGGGCTGGGCGATGGCCGCCAGGGCGGTGGTGACCAGCAGGGGGGCGTCCAGGGCCTGGGCGGCCCAATCGAGCAGCGGCTGCCAGGCGGCGGTCTGGCGGGCCACAAGGTCGCCAGGGGTCTCGGCGCGATAGCACAGCAGGTCCGTGCCCGCATAGTTCATGAGCTGGCCGGTGATGTGGGGACGCTCGGGGCCGACCCGGTCGATGGCGGTGCTGGCCAGTTGCGTCATGGGCATGGAGGAGGGAAGAACCTGCTCTCCCTGGCTCCGCCATTCCCCAGCGATGGCCTCGGCCAGCGGCTTGGCCGGGACGGAGAGCGGACGCCCCCCCGGTGTCTTGATAGGCTTGCCGTCCAGCAGAATGGCGAAGCCGCCGTCACGAAGCTCGGCGGCGGATTCCTTGTAAAAGCGCTTGATGGACTTGGACGACACGGAACGGTCCTTCGTGGATGGGGCGTGGCTTAACGGGGCAGGCGGCGGGCCTGGGCGGTGCGGCAGGGGTTGGCATCGGCCAGCGGCTTGCCCCCGCTTTCGCTGGAGACCACCGGGGCTCCCAGCACGCCCCTGACACGGAGGAGCGGGGCAGTGCGGCTGGCCACAGCGATGTCCAGGGACTCGGTTCTGAGATCGATGGAGCCGGAGGCCAGGGCGGCGGATGACGGCGTTTCGGCACCCAATCCCTTATCGAAGCTGATCAGGCCGGCCTTGACCGGCAGCCGAGCCACCAGACAGCGTAAGTGAAGCTCCCCGGAGCGTTGGGACGCGGGATCTAGATCTCGGGCCAGCCGCGCGGAAAGTTCGCCCCCCTTGCCTTTGTCCAGCACCGATTCCCCCAGGGTCAAGACAAGGCTGCCTTCGGCGCTGCCGGCCAGCAGCCGCATATTGGTGCCCTGGGCCTTGAGATCGAAGGCGAAATCCGCCTTGGTCCCCTTGAGCGCACCGCCGGTCAGCATGCCCGGATCGACGCTCCCACCCGCCAGGCGAAGCGCCAGGGCTGGAGTCTTGGCGGCGGCATCCAGGCGGATCTCTCCATTCAGACGTCCGTCGCCCGAACGGGCGGCGAAGTTCTCGAGACCGAGCCGGCCGGCGGCGAGACGAAGCTCGGCGGTGGCATCGGTCACGGTGGTCGAACCCCAATGGAGGCGGCCGACGGCGATGGATAAGGCGGCGTCAAGATCCTTGATCAGGTCCAGGGCCAGGGCGTCGACTCCAAGGATGCGTCCGTCGTCAATGGGAATGGCCGGACGTTGGGGCTGGGAGGGCTGGGCCTGACCACCGCTTCGGGGGGGCGGCAGCGAGAAGTCGCCGAGGAAAAGCTGAGAGGCGGACAGACGGCCGTACAGGCGGGGGCGGGGGGTCTGGACCAGGGACAATTCACCAGCCAGATCGCTTTTGCCCAGATTGCTTTTCAGGCCGGTGAGGCGCCAGCCGTTTTCGATGTCGCTCAGATGAGCGGACAGCTTTACCGGTCCGGCATTGGGCAGGTCTTGGCTGAGCATCCGCATGAGGAGGCTCAGTGACTCGGATTCCAGGGTCACCAGCATGTCCATACCACGGCGCCTGAGCACGTCGCCCACCTGACCCTTGAGAGTGATCAGTTGCGCGTCCCGGCGGCCGATGACGGCATCCAGGTCCGACAACGCCACCGACCCGGCGGCATCGGTCACCCGGGTTGCCAGCTTGAACGGCCCCAAGGCCTGGGGAGTGGCCGTGGTGGGTCCCAGCCGCAACAAATCGGACATTTCCTCGCCCTGGGCACGAAGCTCCAGATCCAGGCCCTTGCCGGCCAGCGGTGCCGCCAGGGAGCCGCGCAGGGTCAGATTGGCGCCCCCCACGCTTCCCTTGAACTGCACGGGATATGGCTTGCCCCCTGCCAGGCTGGACAATGGGCCGATGACGCCTGACAGGCTGACGGGTGTATTCTGCCAGATGCCGTCCAACTGAAGGGATAATGGCCCCCCAGCCTCGGTTTCCGGATGGAATGACGCCTTGGCGACCTGCAGGTGGCCATCCGTCCAGCGGACAGAAGCATCTTCGATTCGCAGTTCGGACAGGGCTGGGCGGGTGATCGGCGCGCCCGCCGGTGCCTCGGTCAGATCAAGGGGGCGAGTGGGGCCAAGCGCTCCCAGTTGCCGGAGGTCGAGCACCGGGCGGATCAGGGTGATACTGTCCAGCCGCAACTGGCGCAGCGCCAGCGGCACCAGGGCGACGCGGGCTTCGATGCGGTCGATATAGAGGAGGGGGCCGCCCTTGCCGCCCGCCGCCGACAGGGTCACGCCGGTGAAGCTGAGCACCGGCGACGGTCCCAGCTTGAGCTTGGTGACGCCGGCGAAGGAGAGGTCCAATCCGGTGGCGGCCTTGACCCGTTCGGCCAGGAAGCGGTTATAGGCCTCGGACTTCAGGGACTTTCCCGCCCCGACCACCGCAACCACCAGAACCACGAGAAGGGCGGCAACGATCTTGGCAATCGTGCTGGCCCTCATTCCCCATCTCCGGCCTGGTGGTGGGCCATGTCCCCGGTGACCTTGTCCAGGACCTCGGTCAGATTTTCGAAGGTGTCGAGAACCACCTGGGCTCCGGCGCGGCGCAGCTCGTCCAGCGAATGATAGCCCCACGACACGCCGACCGCTGCGCTGCGGGCGGCCGCCGCCATGGCCATATCGTAGGCGGTGTCACCGATCATGACGATCTCGTGCAGGTCCAGGCCGCAATCGGCGGCGGCGCGGCGCAGCATGGCGGGATTGGGCTTGCTGGGATTGTCGTCAGCGGTCTGGATAGTGACGAAGCGCCCTTCCAGGTCATGGGCCTCCAGCATGGAATCCACCCCTCGGCGCGATTTGCCGGTGGCCAGCCCCAAAAGCCAGCCCTGGCTTTCCAGTCTGTCCAGGGCCTCCTTCACGCCGGGAAACAGCGGCTCCATGGTGTCTGGCAGCAGGCGCATGGCGCGGAAGGCTTCCTTGTAGGAATCGGCCACGGCGCGGTGGACGGCGGGCGTTGCCCAGGGCAGCAGCACGGCGCAGGCATCCACCAGGGACAGGCCGATGATGCGGCGGACCTGCTCCGGCCGGGGGATGCCCAGATTCAAGTTGCTCCACGCCTCGGTCATGGCCGAAACGATATTGTGCTGGCTGTCCACCAGGGTGCCATCCACATCGAAGACGGCAAGGCGCAGATGGGACATCGGGCTCCGGGGCGCTGATCTTAAATTGCGTGGGGTTATTCTACCCCATCGGGAGCCCACAACCAACCGCCGGAATGCGGCGGAATGATGACGGAGCTTAATCGTCTTCGAAGGAGACGAATGGCGGGCCGGAGCGGCTTTCGGTAAAGCCGAAGAAGTCGAAGCTGGCCTTGATGTGGGGCGGCAGGGGAGCCACCACCTCCAGCACCTTGCCGGTGCGGGGATGGGGCAGGCGCACGGCGCGGGCATGCAGGTGCAGCTTGCGCGAGACGCCGGTGCCTTCGACCAGGGCATCCTGGCCGCCATATTTGCCGTCGCCCATGATGGGAGTGCCCAGCAGCAGGCAGTGGGCGCGCAACTGGTGGGTCCGGCCGGTGCGCGGCTCCAGTTCCAGCCAGGCGGCGCGCTTGAGGGTGGCATCCACCACGCGGTAATAGGTGACGGCGTGCTTGCCGTCCTCCTTGTCCACCGCGACCTTCTCGCCGGCCTTGCCGGGCAGCTTGGCCAGGGGCGCGTCGATGCGGCCCTGGGGGTAGCGCGGCACGCCGGCCACCAGCGCCCAGTAGCACTTGCGGGCCGAACGGCTTTTGAAGGCGGCGGCCAGCTTGGCGGTGGCGTTGGCGGTGCGCCCCAGCAACAGCACCCCCGAGGTGTCCTTGTCCAGGCGATGGACCAGCTTGGGCCGCCCGCCGTCAAAGCACAGCGCATCCAGCCAGGCGTCCAGATGCTTGTCGGCCATGCCGGTGCCGCCCTGAACCGCCAGCCCGGGCGGCTTGTTCAGCGCGATGACCTCGTCGTCCATGTACAGAACCGCGTCCTGGAGCATGCGGGCGATCTTCTCGTCCACCGGGGCGGGCCGAACCTCGCGCGGAGGGGCCTCGGCCGTGGGCAGCGGGGGCACGCGGATGATCTGGCCGGCGTCGAGACGCTGGTTGGATTTGGCGCGCTTGCCGTCGACCCGGACATTGCCGGCGCGCAGCCACTTTTCCAGCAGCCCATGGCCGACGGAGGGGAAATGGCGCTTGAACCAGCGGTCGAGGCGAATTTCGGCCTCTTCCTCGGCGACGGTCAGGGTCTGCACTTCACTCATGGGCCGGACCCTACCGGCGGGATGGGGGAGGGCACAACAGAAACTTTTCCGAGATATCTGAGTTTCCGAGTGGGATATTTTGACGGGCCGGCTTGAATATGTAAGTATGCGTACCATTCTAAGGGCCTGATGGTATATGCCAAACGGCGTGATCTTGAGCGATCGTCCAGCCGGGTGGTCCAAACAAAATAGGGAGTGTCCGATGCGTGACAACGGCGCGATCACCAACCGCGAGGTGGAACTGAAGGACGACGACATGCTGGTGTCGCGCACCGATGCCGGCGGCCGCATCACCTTCGTGAACAAGGCCTTCATCGATATCAGCGGCTTTACCGAGCAGGAATTGCTGGGCTCGCCCCACAATCTGGTTCGCCATCCCCACATGCCCAAGGAGGCGTTCGCCGATCTGTGGGCCTCCATCAAGGCCGGACGGCCCTGGGAGGGCTACGTCAAGAACCGCACCAAGACCGGCGATCACTACTGGGTGCGGGCCAATGTCACCCCATTCATGGAAAAGGGCCAGATCGCCGGCTTCATCTCCATCCGCTCCAAGCCGACCCGGGCTCAGATCAATGCCGCCGAACAGGCATACGCGCTGTTTCGTGAAGGCAAGGCCCGGGGCCTGGCCATTCGCGACGGGCGGGTGGTCTCCACCGGCCTGGGCGGCAGGGTTTCCGCCCTGAAGAATTCCATCGCCGGACGCCTGTCCGGAGTGCTGGCCGTGCTGGGAGTGCTGATGCTGGTGGTGGGCTGGCTGGGCATTTCCGGCATGCGCGGCATCGGCGAGGACATGCGCGAGGTCTATCTGGAGAACACCATGCCGGCCATCGATCTGGCCGAGGTCGCCGATCTGTCCCAGGAAAACTATCGCCAGATCGCCAGCATCGCGGTGCAGATGCTGGCCAATCAGCATTGGGTGCCGGTGTCCGAGCGTCTGGCCGCCATCGAGTCCAACTCGCAGATCATCAATCGCAAGTGGGAGCACTATGCCCAGGGCAGCCACCCGGCCGAGGAACTGGCACTGATCGAGAAATTCGCCAAGGCGCGCACGGCGTTCCGCGACCAGGGGCTGATTCCGGCGGTGGATCTGGTCCGCAAGAACGATGCGGCGGCACTGTCCAAGCATTTCGGCGAGGCCATGCGGCCGCTCTACAACGCCAACCATGTCGCTCTCAAGGGTTTGATCGACTATCAGAGCAAGGATGCCGGCAATACCTACGCCCGGGCCGAACAGCATCTGTCCTCGCGGACATTCCTGGTGATCGGCGCCCTGGTGGTTGCCGTCGTTCTGGGCTTCATCCTCGCCGTCTGGATCCTGGCGGGCATCCGCAATCCCCTGAAGGCCATGGAGCGGCATTTCGACGCCATCGCCTCGGGCAATCAGGCGCATGAAATCCCCGTGGCCGACATGCAGGAATTCGGGCAGCTCCATTCGCTGCTGCGGGCGCTCAAGGCCAAGCTGGGCTATTCCGCCCTGGAAAAGGCCGAACTGGACCGCCAGGCCGAGGAGAACCGCAGGGCCGAGCTCAACCGCGTCGCCAAATCCCTGGAGGACCGGGTCAAGGGCGTGGTCGATCTGATCGACGTGTCGTCGGGCTCGCTGCTGGGCAATGCCCAGACCCTGTCGGCCAATGCCCAGCAGACCATGGTACAGGCCGGCAACGTCACCGCCATGACCGGTCAGGTTACCGCCAATGTCCAGTCGGTGTCGGCGGCGACTCAGGAACTGTCGTCCTCGGTGACCGAGATTTCCCGTCAGGTGGCCCATGCCGCCACCATCTCGGGCGATGCGGTGCGTCAGGCGGGCGAGACCGACCGCATGGTCCGCAGCCTCGCCGAGGCGGCCCAGAAGATCGGCGAGGTGGTCAACCTGATCACCGACATCGCCAGCCAGACCAACCTGCTGGCGCTCAACGCTACCATCGAGGCGGCGCGGGCAGGCGAAGCCGGCAAGGGCTTTGCCGTGGTCGCCAACGAGGTCAAGCATCTGGCCAACCAGACCGCCAAGGCCACCGAGGAAATCGGCCAGCAGGTCACCGCCATTCAGGGCGAGACCCGCTCGGCGGTGGAAGCCATCCGCTCCATCTCGGGAACCATCGAGAATATCAGCGAGCTGTCCTCGGCCATCGCCGCCGCGGTGGAGGAGCAGGGCGCCGCCACCGCCGAGATCGCCCGCTCGGTGGAACAGGCGGCCCACGGCACCGCCTCCGCCGCCGAAAATGTCGAGGTGGTCTCGGGGGCCGCCGAGGAGACCAAGCTGATGTCGGATCAGGTCTACGAGGCCGCCAACGGCCTCAAGGGCGCCTCGAACCAGTTGGCCCAGGAGGTGGCGGGCTTCATCCGCGAAATCCGCAGCGCCTGAGCCGCGGGCGCGGGGAAAACATCAGGCCCCGGTCTTCTCGGCCGGGGCCTTTTGCTTGGCGGTGGCGTGTTCGATATAGTGCCAGGCGAACAGGGCGGGCAGGCCCATCAGCAGCTCACGCCCGCGCTTCAGCAGCGAGACCGCCAGGGCGATCTCGGTGGGCAGGCCCAGCACGGCGCCCACCAGCATGTAGCCGCCCTCCTGCAGCCCGATGGCGCCGGGCACCACGAAGGCCACCGAGCGGATGGCGTAGATGATGCTTTCCAGGGCCAGAATCTCGGCCAGCCCCAGGGGATAGCCCAGCAGGCGCAGCGCCACCCAGGCCTCGATCGCCCCCGCCGCCCAGGCCAGGATGTGCCAGAACACCGAGCGGGCGACACGGCCATGGTCGGCATACAGCGCGTTGACGGCGGCATGCACCCCGGCATCGGCGTCGGGGGCGTCCCAGGCATGGGGCATGATCTTGGCCGGCAGGGTCTCCAGGAAACGCATCACCACCGAGCGCTGCAGGGCGACGAAGATGGCCAGGCCGGGAACGCTGATGCCTAAGGCGATCAGCGCCCAGCGGGTGACCTCTGCCTCGGGGTAGAGGTGCAGCCACAGGGCGACGCCCAGGATGCTGAAGAAGAACTGGGCGATGGCCTCGGCGGTCAGGTCGACCATGACGATGGCGCTGGCATCGGCCACCCGGAAGCCGTAGCGGGTCATCAGGCGGATGCCGGCCATTTCCGCCGACAGGGGCAGAATGCCGGCCAACTCGCCCACCCCGTCCTTGATCCAGCGGGCCACCGAGAACTTCCAGGTGGGCACCTCGTCCTGCAACAGCCCCCAGGCCACGCCGCACAGCGCCACGGGCAGCGCGTGGGTCAGTGCCATCAGCGCCACCCCGGTCCATCCGGCGGTGTTGAGGGCGCCGCCCACGTCGCCGAAGCCGTCGCGCATATACCAGGCCACGGCGATGATCAGGGCGATCAGCCCCAGGCGCAGAAGATTGCCCTTCATTGTCCCCGAGCCTCCGCGGCGAAGGTGGTCAGCGTGATGCCCAGCTCTTCGACCTTGCGGCGGTTTTCCGGGGCGATCAGGGCCTTGTACTCGTCATCGATGCGGTAATGGGGCGGCATGGGGCGTGCCCCGCTCCAATGGGCGGTGGCGGGATGGCAATAGATCTCCGACAGCCCTTCGGGCAGCACGCCCAGGAAGGAATTGACCTTGGCGGCATCCATCTGGCCGGAATCATTGAGGCCGAAGGCCCGTTCGTTGACCACCAGCCCTCTGGCCTTGGCCTTGGCCGCCATGGCGCGGTTGCGCCGCCAGTGGAAGAGGCCGTTGGACAGCCTTGTGCCCAGCCGGTCGCCCCTGGCCCGGTAGGACAGCAGCGGCGGCTCCCACGGAATGCGGATGCCCGGCGCCCCGTACTCCACCGCCAGATCCAGCACCAGGGCGAAGACCGTGGGGTGCTGATGGTAATGATGGTGGAAGTCCACATGGGCGAGCGGCAGGCCGGTGGCCTTGAACAGCTCGAACTGGGTGCGCATCTCGGCGCTGACCTGACGCTGCGCCGCCTTGGACAGGAAGATGCGGGTGCCGAGCCGGACCAGATCCAGGGTGAACAGCCCGTTCCCGTCGACCAGATCGGGGATCTGGCTGGGCGCCAGGGCGGGAATGCCGTCCACCAGGGTGACGTGCAGCCCGACCCCCAGCCCAGGCAGGCGCCGGGCGCGCTCGACCGCGTCGTCCACGGCGCCTTCGGTGACCATCAGGCTGGCGGCGGTGAGGATGCCGTTGGCATGGCCGTCCTCCACCGCCCGGTTGATCTCGAGCGAGCGGCCGAAATCATCGGCGGTGACGATCAGGCGCTTGCTCACAGGGCGGACCCGGTGGACGACGGCTTGCCGATCAGGTGGAAGATGGCGGGCAGCACGATGAAGGTGGCCGCCACCGACAATCCCAGCGACAGGAACAGCAGCAGCCCCATGGAGGCGGTGCCCAGATGGGGCGACACCGCCAGGCTGCCGAAGGCCGAACCGGTGGTCAGCGCCGAGAACAGCACCGCCCGCGTGGTGGGCGACGACAGATGGTCGGTGACGCCGTTGCGCCAATTGACCACGAAATAGATGTTGAAGGCGACGCCGATGCCCAGCAGCAGCGGCAGGGCGATGACATTGGCGAAGTTCAGCGCGATTCCGGCCAGACGGGCCGCGATCACCGTGGCCAGGGCGCCCAGCACCAGGGGCGCCAGCACCAGGGCCGAGTCCAGCCAGCGGCGCAGCATCAGGCCCAGCAGCAGGCCGATGGCCACCAGGGCGCCGATGCCGGCCACGGCGAAGGCGCCGATCACCACCCGGCCAGATTGCTCCATGGAGATGGGCGCGCCGGCCATGAAGGGGGTGACGGCGGTGACGGCGGCGTTGAAGCGGTTGCGCGCCTCCTGGTTCTGCATGTCGATCTTGGGCAGCACCTGGACGCGGGCGCGGCCGTCGGCGGCGACCCATTCGCGCTTCAGATCGGCGGGAATGGTGTCCAGGCTGACCAGTTCAGGCTCCAGCGAGCGGCGCAGGCCCGACAGCAGGGTGGGCAGGCCGGCGGCGGCGGCCTTCTGATAGGCTTCGGCGGATTTGGGGCCCTTGGCGACGATGGCCTTCAGATGTCCGGCCAGAACCTGCGAGGGCTTGTGGTCGGGGGCGACGGCCTCCAATTGCGCCGCCAGCTTGGCCAGAGCCGCCATCAGCTCTTCGGCCGACGGGGCGGGCAGCACCTTGGCGGGGTTGAGGGTGGGGGCCAGCACCATGGCCACATCGGCGATCATGGCCAGCTTGGCGTCCTGCTCTTCGGGAATGAAGGTCAGGATGGTCATCACCCGATGAACCTCGGGCACCGCCTCGAACTTTTCGGTCAGGGCGCGGGCGGCCTCCACCGAGGGGGCCAGGGTCTCGACGGCATAGACGCCGTTATCGGGATTCTTGGCCAGTTCGAAAAAGGCGGAGACCGCCTCGGCCTTGGGGTCCTGCAGGTGCAGCGGATCGAAATCCAGCGGCATGACCGGCAACAGAACCGCGCCCGCCAGACCGACGGCGCAGCCGACGCCGACGATGCGCTTGGCATGGCGGCGCAGGAAGGCGTCGGTGGATTGCAGCTTGAGCCCCACCGGCTCCTTTTCGGGCAGTGGCTTGAGCAGGGCGAGCAGCGCCGGCAGCAAGGTGAAGTCCACCACCAGGGCGATGATCATGCCGCCGCCGGCGATCAGGCCCAGTTGCGACACGCCGGTATAGGCGGTGGGCAGGAATGACAGGAAGCCCACGGCGGTGGCGATGGCGGCCAGCGACAGCGGCGCCGCCATGGAGCGGGCCGAGGCCAGGACGGCGGCGCCCGGCTCGCCCTGGAGAAAGCGCTCGTTGCGGAAGGCGGTGACGAACTGGATGGCGAAGTCCACGGCGATGCCGACGAACATCACGGCGAAGGCCACGGAAATGGGGTTGAGGCTGCCCACCGTGGCGGCGGCGAAGGCGGCGGTGGCCACCAGTCCCACCACCAGACTGATCATGATGGCCGCCACCACCCGGCCCGAGCGCACGCCCCAGAACAGCAGCAGCAGCACGGCGATGAACGACAGCGGCGCCGAAATCTCGACGCCTTCGGTCACCGTGGCGAAATTGGCGTCCGACAGGGCCAGATTGCCGGTGATGCTGACCTTGAAGCCGTTCTCGGGGGTCAGCCCCTGGTCCCTGGCCGTGGCGCGCACCGCGTCGATGACCTTGGAGGCGGGCTCCAGGTCGCCGTAATCCAGGGTGCCGTGCACCATCAAAAAGCGGCGCGGCGCATCCTTGGCCGGTCCGCCCGACATCAGGCCCTGCCAGTCCACCGGCTGGGCCTGATGGCCCGTGGCGATGGCGGCGGCGGGCTTGTCCAGCTGGGCGATCAGCGGCTCGATGTCCTTGGGCTGGGCCTGACCGTGGGCAATGCCCTGCAGCACCAGATCCACCGAGGTCAGCAGGCCGCGTAGACTGGGGTCCTTGGCCACCGAGCCCAGCAGCGGTTGGGCCTGGACCAGACGCTCGACGATCTGCTCCAGCTCGGCCGGGGACATGAACAGCAGGCCGTTCTTGCGAAAGAACATTTCCTCGGCCGGGCGCGAGGCGTCGTGGACCAGCCCCTTATGGGCGGCGGGCAGCACCCGGGCGAGGCGCTCGACCGCCTCTTCCGCCAGTTCGGCGGTGGGGCCGTCGATGATCACCGCCAGCCGTTCGGAGGTGCTGGGAAAGGCCTGGTCGATGCTGCGCTCCACCTTGCGGAACGGCAGATCCTGGGAGATCAGCTTGCTTTCGTCGGTGTCCAGCGACAGATGGGTGGCGGCGAACCAGCCCAGCAGCACGGTGGCGGCCAGTGAGGCGACCACCACGGTCCAGGCATGGCGCCAGCACCAGTCAACAAGTCGAACCGCCAGTATCCTGATCATCTTTTCCCGGCTTATCCGCTGGAGCGAAAACAAGGGGGGAATGTGCCTCCTCGGCCTGCCCATAGCAAGAGTCATTGGCTTGAAGCGCAAAACGCGCTACCGTCTATGCTGCATTGCAGCATTTTGACGAGGGCGGCAATGGTGACGCGGGTCAGACGGACGCTAAAGGGCTGGGTGCGGCGGTGGCTGCCGCTGCTGCTGGCGCCGCCCGCCCTGGTGGCCCTGCTGTTCAACGCCTGGGACTTCGCCAGCCTGTGGATCGAGCACGACCGGGCCTACGAGGAGGCCCAGCATCAGGTCCAGGTTCTGGCCCGCGACGTTTCCCGGACCCTGACCACCACGCTGGGGCCGGTGGACATTCACATCACCGACCATCTGCGGCCGGTGGCGACGCGCTTCGTCACCACCCAGGCCTCCTTGCCGCAATTGCAGCGGGTCTTCCAGCTGACCACCCAGCGCCTGCCCCAGGTGGCGGCGGTGCTGGTGTTCGATGCCTCGGGGCGCGGCGTGGCGGCGTCGGTGCCGCTGTCGCGGCCCGGCCCCAGCCTGGCGAACGGCTTCTTCTTCCAGAAGCACCGCGACCAGGGATTGGAAAGCGCCGTCTTCGTCGGCGATGCCTCGGTGACCCTGGGGGAGACGGGGCCGACCCGCTGGCGGCTGATGATGAGCCGCCGGCTGCAGGATCTGGACGGCCGCTTCATGGGGATGCTGCTGCTGCAGTTCGACACCGAGCACATTTTTTCGCAGATCGCCGCCCTCGAGCTCATGCCGGGGGCCGGGGTGCGCATCTTCGACGAGTCGGGCCGCCTGCTGGTCAACCATCCCCGCGACTATTCCCTGGCCGGGCGGACTTTCTGGGACAGCCGGCTGTTCCGCCGCTGGGACGCCGAACGGCGGGAACTGGTCGGGCGCATTCCCGATCCCACCGATGAATCGCCGGAAATCGGCGCCTTCCGCGCCATCGACGGCTATTCCCTCCTGGTCTCGGTCGGGCTGTCCGAGGATCTGGCCCTGGTGGAATGGTGGCGGGAACTGGCCCTTCTGCTCCTCACCGTCGGCGTGTTCGTCGCCGCCTCCAGCGTGGCGGCGCGCCGCGTGCTGGCGAAATGGGTGTTGCATCTGAATGGCAAAGGGGAGGATGACAGGGGATACCGAGACGGCGACGGCATTTGATTTCCTGATCATGACACCAGTTCAGCCCCTTTCCTTTCCCCGCCGTGGCGCGGCGCCCTTCCTGCCCATGAGCCGGGCCGAGATGGAGACGCTCGGCTGGGACCAGTGCGACGTGGTGCTGGTCACCGGCGACGCCTATGTGGACCATCCCAGCTTCGGCATGGCCATCGTCGGCCGGCTGCTGGAATCCCAGGGCTTCAAGGTGGGCATCATCGCCCAACCCGACTGGAGCGGGCCCGAGCCCTTCCGCGCCCTGGGCCGTCCGCGCCTATTCTTCGGGGTGACGGCGGGCAACATGGATTCCATGGTCAACCGCTATACCTCGGACCGCCGCCTGCGCAGCGACGACAGCTATACGCCGGGCGGCGAGGGCGGCAAGCGCCCCGACCGCGCCGTCATCGTCTATGCCCAGCGCTGCCGCGAGGCCTTCAAGGACGTTCCCGTGGTGCTGGGCGGCATCGAGGCGTCCTTGCGCCGCATCGCCCATTTCGACATCTGGTCGGAAAAGCTGCGCCGTTCGGTGCTGTTGGATGCCAAGGCCGATCTGCTGGTGTTCGGCAACGCCGAGCGGGCCATCGTCGACATCGCCCGGCGGAGCGCGGCGGGCGAGGCGCCCAGGGAGATGCACGACATCCGGGGCACGGTCTTCGTGCGTCCCGGGGTGCCCGAGGACTGGCGGGTGGTGGATGCCTCGGACCTGGAGACCGCTCCGCCGGCCCTGAAGGGCGACAAGGTGGTGGTGCGCCTGCCTTCCTTCGAGCAAGTGCAGGACGATCCGGTGCTGTACGCCCAGGCGTCGCGAGTGCTGCACCAGGAGAGCAACCCCCTCAACGCCCGGCCGCTGGTTCAGCGCCACGGCGACAGGGAACTGTGGGTGACCGAGCCGCCCATTCCGCTCTCCACTCCCGAACTGGACGGGGTCTACGACCTGCCCTATGCAAGGGGGCCGCATCCCTCCTATGGCGAGGCCAAGATCCCCGCCTGGGAGATGATCCGCTTTTCCATCAACATCGTGCGCGGCTGTTTCGGCGGCTGTTCCTTCTGCTCCATCACCGAGCACGAGGGCCGCATTATCCAGAGCCGCTCGGCCGATTCCATCATCCACGAGATCGAGGAGATCCGGGACAAGACCAAGGGCTTTACCGGCACCATCTCGGATCTGGGCGGGCCGACCGCCAATATGTGGCGGCTGGGCTGCCGCGAGCCCGAGGTGCAGAAGGTCTGCCGCCGCCTGTCCTGCGTCTATCCCGACATCTGCAAGACGCTGGGCACCGACCATGATCCGCTGATCCGTCTTTACCGCGCAGCAAGGGGCGTCAAGGGCGTCAAGCGGGTCAATATCGGCTCGGGCGTGCGCTACGATCTGGCGGTGACCAGTCCGGCCTATGTGGACGAACTGGTGCGCCACCATGTGGGCGGCTATCTCAAGATCGCCCCCGAGCATACCGAAGACGGGCCGCTGTCCAAGATGATGAAGCCGGGCATCGGCTCCTACGAGCGCTTCAAGGACATGTTCGAGAAGGCGGCGGTCAAGGCGGGCAAGAAGCTCTACCTCATCCCCTATTTCATCGCCGCCCATCCCGGCACCAGCGACCAGGACATGCTGAACCTGGCCCTGTGGCTGAAGAAGAACGGCTTCAGGCTCGATCAGGTGCAGACCTTCCTGCCGACCCCCATGTCGCTGGCCACCGCCATGTATCACAGCGGCCGCGACCCCATCCGGCCGGTGCGCCGCGTGGGCGAGGAGGTGTTCACCGCCAAGGGCCTGCGCCAGCGGCGCCTGCACAAGGCCTTCCTGCGCTGGCACGATCCCGAGAACTGGCCGATCCTGCGCGAGGCGCTGCAGAAGATGGGCCGCGCCGACCTGATCGGGCCGGGGAATCATCAGTTGGTGCCGCGCGGCGGGGCTGCTGCCGCTCAAGCGGTGGGCGCCAAACCTGGCGCACGCCGCGATCAGCCGCCATTGAGGCGGCGGCCAAGCGGCCGGAAGGCCGCGCCCGGCGAGGGGCGGACATAACCCTACCTCGCGACGCACGCCGCGGGGAAATAGACGCTGACCGTGGTGCCTTCGCCCGGCGTGGAAATGATCTCCAGGCTGCCGCCATGCAGCTCGGCCAGGGACTTGGCCAGGGGCAGGCCCAGGCCGGCGCCTTCGAACCGGCGATCCAGTCCCGTATCCACCTGACCGAAAGGCGACAGCGCGATGGCGATATCCGCCTCGCTCATGCCGATGCCGGTATCGGCCACGTGGAAGGCCATGCCGCCATCGGATTGAAGCGCGCCGCGCAGGGTCACGCTGCCGCCGGCGGGCGTGAACTTTACGGCATTGCCCAGCAGGTTGATCAGGATTTGCTTGGTGCGCCGGGAATCGATCATCAGGGAGGGCAGGGTCTCGGGCAGGTCCTCGCGCAGACGGATGCCGGCGGCCTCGGCGCGGGTGGTGACCAGGCGCAGGCAGGAATCCACCAGTTCATGGGGATTGACCTGCTCGACGCATAGGGTGAAGGCGCCAATCTCGATGCGCGAGATGTCCAGAATGTCGTTGATCATGGCCAGGAGGTGTTGCCCGGCGGAATTGATGTCCTGGCCGTAGATCCGGTAGCGGTCGCCCACCGGGCCGAACATCTCACGCGCGATGATCTCGGAGAATCCCAGGATGGCATTGAGCGGCGTGCGCAATTCGTGGCTCATGGCCGCCAGGAAATCGGTCTTGGTACGGTTGGCCGCCTGGGCCATGGCGGTGGCCTCGCGCAGGCGCTGCTCGGCGTGATGGCGGTGCGTCACGTCGTGGGCGATGATCATCACCCGGTGGACGCCGTCCTGATCCATGGGGTAGGGGGTCATGGTGGTTTCGAACCAGCGGCCGTCGCGCTCGTCCTCGAAATAGACGGCATGGCCCTCGAACACCGCCTGCTGGGCGTAGGCGAAACGCCGCTCGGCCACCTTGGGCGGCATGACCGTGAAGATATTGGCGCCGATCATGGCGTCCTTGGTGGAGCTCAGGCCGGTCGCCGCCTCCTGGTTCAGGTCGACGATGGTGCCGTCCATGCGGATGAGCAGAACCAGAAGCCCGGGGGCATCCAGCATGGCCCGGGCCATGGTGGCGGCTTCGCGCAGGGATTCCTCGGCCTTGGCCCGCGCGGTGATGTCGGTGAAGGTGCTGATGAAGCCGCGTCCGGGGATGGGGTTTCCCCGCACTTCGATGACCGTGCCGTCGGGACGGATGCGGTCGAAGGCGTGGGGCTCCATCCTGCGGGCGATCTCCAGCCGCCGGTTGGCCAGCTCCGCCGGGTCTCCGGGGCCGTACTCGCCACGCTGGGCGTTGTAGAGCATGAATTCGTGGAAGTTGATGCCCTTGACGTTGAAGCTGGCCGGAATCTGGGTCAGGTCGAAAAAGATCTTATTGGCGACTACCAGATTCAGATCGTTGTCGAACAGGCAGACGCCCTGCGGCATGTGCTTGACGGTGGCTTCGAGAAATTCGCCATAGGCGCGGTGGCGCTCCTCGCTGTCTTGCAGCGCCTGGGTGCGGCGTTCCACCATCTGGTCGAGGCGATCATTGGAATCCCGCAGGTTTTCCGCCACCTGGCGGTTGACCGTGACATCGGAATAGGTGGTGACGAAGCCGCCGCCCGGCAGGGGGTTGCCGATGATTTCCAGGATGGTGCCGTTGGGCCGCGTCCGCTCGAAGCGGTGAGCCTGGAACTCCATGGCGGCGTCCACCCGATGGCGGACGGTGGCCTCCACGTCGCAATCGCTGCCGTATTCACCCCTTTGGGCGTTGAAGCGGATGATGTCGGCAAAGCCGAGGCCGTGGGTAAGGAAGCCTTCGGGAAAATCGTGCAGGTCGGTGAAGCGCCGGTTCCATAGAATCAGCCGCAGATCGGCGGAAAAGACCGATATGCCCTGGTCCAGGTGGTCAAGGACCCCCTGCATCACGGTCATGTCGATGTCTTGTCCAGACGGCGCGCCTTTTCGGCTGTCACCCGTCATTCCATTGCCTCCCGGAGAATTACCGTTGTTGTTGGGCGACCGTTGCCTCGGGCCTTTACCCTAGTACACTCCCTTGGAATTAATGAAGGGGGCATAGCGTCGGTCTTCCATCAAAATGTGGTTGACGATCCAGTCCTGCAGGAAGGTCAAGACCTCGTCGGCGGAGATGGCGGCCGACGCCAGGTGCTCCTCCAATTCGCGCGCCTGGGCCATCAGGCGCCGGTGCCGGGAGGCGTGTCCGGCCCCTTCGGGGTAGCCATAGCGCTCGAGCAGCGCTTCCTCCTCGGAGAAGTGGTACATGGCGTAGCCCATGAGGAAGTCCAGGGCCTCGCCGATCTCGGCCTTGCCCTTGCTCAGGCGCACCGCCTCGATCAGCCGGTTGGACATCTCGAACAGCCGGCGGTGGTGATTGTCGATGCGCTGGATATTGACCGAGTATTCGTCGCGCCAGACCAGATCGGTGCTGGACACCACCTGGGCCTCGGCGCAGGCGCGGGTGCGGCGGTGGAAGGTCTCGAACAGCTTCCAGCGCACCCCGGGGATGTCGGCCAGCGTCTGGGCCGGCACCACGTAAAGCTCCATGGTTTCCGACGAGATGATGCGCGACAGGCGCGGTGTCTGGAACATGGCGGTTTCTTCCCCGAAGAAATCGCCCGGTCCAAGCCGTTCCAGTTCCTGCTCGCCCAGTAGCCGGATGGCGTCGCCCAACCGGATCAGGGCCACGTTGCTCTCTCCCACCGACAGGGCCTCGCCCGCGTGGACGGCCAAGGGGCGCATGTGATTGGCGATGCGGTTCAACGTGCCGGTGGACACCACTTCGCCGAACAGCCAGGTCCGGCTGAGGAATTCCCGGATTTCCATCAGCCGGGAAATATCGGCGAACAGGTCGTGGCGCTTGACGAATTCCAGGTAGAAATCGGCGGATAGCCGGAGCGCCTGGACATAGGAGGTGGCGCGGTAGGTCTCCATGGAGGGCAGGCCGTGCAGGCCCGCCAGTTCGCCCAGCAAGGCGCCGGCCGACAGCAACGAGCGAACCTGACTGTCCGAGGACAGCATTTCCACTTGGCCGGTGAGCACCAGGTAGATGGCGTCGCCGATGGCGCCTTCGCGGATCAGGATGGTTTCCGGGTTGAAGCTTTCCAGCGGGCAGTTCAGCAGGACCTGGAGGTGGGCGTCGCCGATCTCGGGGAAGTAGCTGGCCAGATGCTCGTAGGCCGAACGCCGGGCGAAGTCGCGGTAGCTGCGCACCAGCACATCCACGGTGCCGAAGGACGCGCCCGAGCCGATGCGCTTTTGCTCGTCGGTCAGCTTGAGCGCGGTGTGGGACAAGATGATCTTGCGCGACTGGTCCTCGGCGAAGTCGCCGGCCATTCCGTGGATCAGTCCGCCGCCGATATCCACCTTCTTGACGTCGGCGGGCTCGAAATAGTCCGTCACGATGCGTTCCATCCAGGCCAGGGACAGGCCGGGCTTGGCCGGGTCCTCGGTGATCATCCCCTGAAGGACGTCCAGCCCCGAGATATCGGCCATGTGGGCATAGGTGCGGTAGCCCCCCTCCGCCATGACGCGGAAGTAGAAGGGCGTGGTCTCCACCGGATGGGGCGAGAAGATGGGGCGCACTTCCAGCCCGCCCACGTCGTTCCACTCGCCCAGCGTCAGGTCGCAGACGTCGAAATAGTCGGAAAAGTCCTCTTCCTCGATGGACAGCAGGGCGGCCAGCTTCTTGGTGACCGCGGCCCGCACCATGGGGGTGGCGTGGTACTTGATGCGGCGATCGGCGCGGATCAGCGTGGTCAGTCCCGCGAAATGATCGTCATGGGAATGGGTGTGGAAGATTCCCTCGATCTCGTTGATGCCGATGCCCAGGGCGTTCAGCGAATAGATCAGGTTGGGGCCGGCATCGATCAGGTAGATGCGCCCCTGGAATACCAGGATGGCGCCCATGCTGGGGCGCCGGATGTCCCAGCCGTCGCCGTCGCCGGAGTGAATGACGGCGAAATACTCGCGCGGGATCTGGTGAAAGCCCAGGGTATAGGGGCATTCGTGAATCTCGAAGGGCGGCAGGTTGAGGTCGACGCTGACCCGTTCGTCCCCATGGCTGAACTCGAAGACGTTGAGCGCGGTGCGGCGCAGGGTGACGCCTTCGGCGATCTCGATGGGCTCGTCGGCCAGGGGCCGGGTGTCGAGCAGCTCCCGCGGGTGCTGGATGCGGCCGAAGGCGAAGCGCAGCTTGAGGCGCATCATGTCGCGGGCCGTGGCCTCGTCCAGGCCGGCTTCCATCAGTTCCTCGGTGGAGATCAGACCGTAATTGCCGCGATAGATGTACTGGAACTGGGCCTGAAGCTGCTCGTTCCGCCCGATCAGCAGCGGCCGGCGACCGGTATTGTTGGGGTGCCCCGGCAGCAGCATGCCCTGGCGATAGAACATCTGCAGGACCGGAAATTCCGCCAGATTGCAGAATGCGCCGTTCTGGATCATCACGTCGGAGAGCAGAATGGCGCTGGGTCCGGTTTCGCACGGGATGCCGTCCCGCCGTGTCGGCCGGATCAGCCCGCGCAGCATCATGTGCTTGACCGCGTCGGCGGGACAGCCGCACAGCACCCGCAAATCCCGCTCGGGGATTTCGACCCAGGCCATGCCGGCCGCTACATCCACCTTGAACAAGCCGGCCATGACGTCCCCCCTGATTCAGAACGGAGGATGCGACCCGCGTCTGCGCCCTCTCAGCCTTATGGTAGATGAATGCTACATCAATGGTTTGGGTGCGTCCAATTGCCTTCTGGGGCCGGGGAGCGTCAGCTCCAGACGGCGACCCGGTTCCGTCCGGCGCGCTTGCCGTCGTAAAGCGCGGTATCGGCGCGGTCGAGGGATTCCTCCACAGACAGATCGGCCGACAATTCCGCCAGTCCGAACGTGGCGGTGATGGGGATGGGCTTGCCCGTGGCGCTGGTGATGCCGAGGGCGGCGATGGCCGACCGCATGCGCTCCAGCACCTGCCGCCCCGCCTCGGGGGTGGCGGCCGGCAGGCAGATCAGGAACTCCTCTCCGCCATAGCGGTAGAGCACGTCATAGGGCCGCACGTTGCGGCGCAGGCTCTCGGCCACGGCGCGGAGCACCCGGTCTCCCTCGGTATGGCCGAAGGTGTCGTTGACCTTCTTGAACAGGTCGATGTCGACCAGCGCGACGCAGCATGGCTGCTTTTGGCGCATGGCGCGATCGCGCTCGCCGATCAGGTGGCTCATCATGGTCTGACGGTTGCCCAGGCCGGTCAGGGCGTCCACGGTGGCCAGGGTGCGCCAGGCGTCCCGCTCCAATCCCTGGGCGGCGGTGCTGAAGGCCAGGACCAGGCTCATCATCGCCTCGTAATCCGAGGTGGTGATGGTGTGGCCTTCGGCGGCGCGTTCGGTGATCTGGTCGGCCTTGAAATGAATCTCGTGGTGCAACTGTCCCAATTCGGCGAAGGCCGGGTAGACGGCCAGGGCCGATTGTCCCGCCGCGTCGAACCAGGCGGTGAACCGGCACTGGTCGGCGGGCGGGGTGGGGTGGGTCCGGTCGTGCCAGTTGAGGACGGAGCTGTACCAGGATTGCAGCCAGTCCACGTGGCTGGCCAGGGCGTGCTGGTAGGCGGCCAGGCTGGCGAAGACCTTTTCGGTCTCCACGTGGGCCTGCGAGAGGGTAGCATTGGCCGTCATGTCGCTCATGACACCCTCCGCTTCAAGGTCTCGTCCACCGCGCCGGGAGCGGCAAAGCGGGTTCCCTGGCCCAGCGTGAAGCCCAATTCCAGCAGAATGCGGGTGGTGTCCTCGGTCTCGATGCCCTCGACGATGACATCGATGCCCAGGCGTGCGCACAGTTCCCGCATTCCTTCGAGAACATCCCTCTGACGGGGCGAGGCCTCGATGCCCTCCACCAGGCTGCCGTCGATCTTCAGGATGTCGATGGGCAGGCGGTAAAGGAAGGCCAGCGGGGAAAAGCCGGTGCCGAAATCGTCCAGAGCCACCCGGATGCCGCAATCGCGCAACTCGGCCAGCATGGAATCGGCGTCCGAGGTCTCGTCGATCAGCATGGTCTCGGTGATCTCGACGCATATGCGACGGGGTGGCAGGCCATGCTGTTCCAGCATGCGCTTCAAGGTGTCGACCAGGGTGCGGTCGCGCAGGTGCCAGGCCGAGACGTTGATGGCCACGAAAGGCGCGTTCTCGCCGGTGCCGAAGCCGGCGCAGATGTTCAGCGCCCGGTCGGCCATGGTCAGGTCGATGCGCCGGATCAGGCCGGTGCGCCGGGCCAGCGGCAGAAAGGCGCAGGGCGTCATCAGGCCGAATTTCTCCGACCGCCAGCGCGCCAGGGTCTCGTAGCCCTTGATGGCTCCGGTCCTCAGGTCGACGATGGGCTGGAGAAACGGCTCGATCTCACCCCGGATGATGCCTTCGGCGATATCGCGTTCCCGCAGGATTTCTTCGTAGCCGGGGCCGAAATCCGAGCTTTGCAGCGCCGCCATGACGTCGGAATCGTCGGCGGCCCGCGACTGGCGCAGCCGGCCGACCAGCTTGCGCATCAGCTCGGCGAAGAAGGGGTCCGAGCGGGCGATGGATTGCTGGATCTTGTCGCCGCGCACCATGACCAGGCGCGCCGGCGTTTCTGCCAAGGCGGTGGCGGAACGGGGCGCGCCGTCGATGACCCCCAATTCCCCAAAGACCTCGCCCGGTCCCAATCGCGCCAGAGGGCGGGTCTCGCCGCCGATCTCCTGCTGAATCCGGATGGTGCCGGCCTCGATCAGATATGCCACTTCGGCGGCTTCACCCTGGCGAAAGATCACCTCTCCCGCCGCCACATCCCTGGTCAGCATGCCTGTGCCCACTCCCCGAACCGTTTCATAAACCCAGGGTTAGTGAACCATGCCCGGGTGGTCCCGGGCAAGGACCGGGTGGCCGCCGTCATGGCGGCGGAGCGGGGAGGGTGATGCGTACCGCCTGCCTCTCCTGCCCCTCCTGCAGCGCCGCGCGCGACAGCAAGGTGTTGACCGCGTCCATGGCGGCATCCACCGACCAGCGGATTTGGTTCTCCCCCGCCTGATTGCCGTGGGCCACCGCCTCGGGGAGGATGCTCCGCTGCAGGAAGGCGGCGAAGCCGGCCAGCGCCCGGGCATTCAATTCCAGGCCGTCTCCGGGCACCTCGAATTCCGGCCCCTGGTCCACCGTGTCGGCAATGCGCCGCAATACCGCGGCCATCTCCGCCGTCCGTGCATCCGTCGCGGCGGCCTCCGTTTTGGCGGCGACGAAGCGGAGCATGGCGGAGAAGAAGGAGTAGGGAAGCATTTGCTATTACCTTTGGATATGTTTGACTTGAAGGTGTCATAAAATCACAGGAAAGCGTTACAGACTGGCGTTTGTTCGTTCAGTCCTCATGAGGGAGTATTGATGTGTACTGTCCTGTCCTTGTGGGGGTGACATGGCCACCAGCTACACTATCGGGCACAAGCCCCTCGACGACGACCATGATCGCATGATCGCGGCCTGGCGTGAACTGGAAGGCAGCCGGACACTGGAGGCCGCCAAGGCGGCGGCGGCGGTGCTGATGGCCGAGGCTGGCGAGCATTTCGCCCGCGAGGAAATGTTCATGCTCCAGTGCGGCTATCCCGACCGGGTCCGGCACATGGCGCTGCATGCCGAAATGGCGTCCGGCCTGCGGCGGGTGTTGCTGTCACCGCTGATGGGCGGCAGCCCCCACGATGATTTCGTGCTGGCGGTCCGCAGCCTGATGGACAAGTGGGTCATGGTCCATATCCTGGGCGAGGATGCCAAGCTGGCCCCCTATGCCCGCGCCCATGCCGCCCACGCCGCCCACGGCCTGGCGGTCAACGGCCGCCGTGCGGCGGCGGGTGCCCGGCTCTGATATTTTCTGGACTTGACCTGGGTCAATGTCGGGCTTTCGCCGGCGTGCATTCCTAGTGCAACGCCCTAGGAGGATCGCCTTGCGCTCTGCCCGCGCCGTTCAGTCCAGCTCCGCCGTCGACCGTCGCCTTGTGGCGCGGCTGGTGGCCGTGGCGCTGGTGGCGGCGGGATTCCTCTTCCAGGGTCTGCTTCCCGGTCTCGATCTGGCGTTCAGGGGGGGAACCCTCCTGGTGACGCTGGCGGCGCGGACCGGAATCTGCCACGCGTCAAACCTGGGCGGAGCCGAGCGTACGGCGGTTCCATCCCCCATGGGCGACGAGGGGCAGTCGGACAGTCACGGATGCTGCCTGGTGTGTCAGGCCGCGTCGCAGGCGAAAGGGGCATTGCCGTCCCCAACCTTCAAAGTACCCACCGCAGGTACGGCAGGGCTTCGCATCGCCGCGACCGCTTCGTCACACGTGGACGGGCAGGCATCCCACCACCATTTCGCCCGCGGGCCTCCGATCCAGGCGGCCTGACGTCGCCTTTCCCGCGTTATCCCGATATTGTGTCTTCAGCCAGCCTCCCCCAACCAGTGGGGTGGGGTCGTTCGTGTGTCGTCCGGAGTTTTCGCTCATGAAGTTCACTGCCATTGCCGCCGCCCTGCTGCTGGGTCTCGCCGCCGCCGGCGAGGCCGCCGCCGCCGATATCGAGGTGGTCAACCCGTTCATGCGCGCCGCGCCCATGGCCGGCGGGACCGGGGTCGCCTTCATGACCATCAACAATCACGGCGGCGCCGACCGTCTGGTGGCGGCGGAATCCGATATTTCCAAGGCGGTCGAGTTGCACACTCACGTCAAGGACGGGGACATCTACCGCATGCGCAAGGTGGAATCCCTGGCCGTGGCCGAGCATGGCACCGTCGAGCTGAAGCCGGGCGGCGATCACGTGATGTTCATCGGCCTCAACGCCGCCGTGAAGGAAGGCCGCACCGTGCCGGTCACCCTGGTCTTCGAGAAGGCGGGCAAGGTTGCCGTGCAGGTGCCGGTCCTGGCCCCCGGGGCCATGACCCCCGGCGCCATGGCCCCGGGTGGAATGGCTCCCGGCGGAATGGCCCCGGGTGGCGGCATGCCGGGCGGTATGATGCACCACGGCCACAAATAGGGCCAAGCGGGGCGGCAGCCCGCCGGGCCAGCCTTACGGCGCCGTTCCCAGCCTGACCGGGGGCGGCGCCATGTCGGGGGTGAGGCGGCTTCCCGCCGCCAGGGCGTCCATCAGCCGGGCGGCCTGGGGGCCGTCCCATTCGGCGGCGCCGATGAAGCGGGCGACCTCGCGCCCCTCGGCGTCGATCAACAGGGTGACCGGCAGGGCGGGGGCGTCGAGCTTTTCCGCCGCCACACGGTTCTCGTCCGTGCGGATGTCCAGGTTCTTGATGCCGAGGCGGGCGAAGGTGTTGGTCACCGCCACCTTGCCGCCGCGATCCAGCGACAGCGCCACCAGGGCGACGCCCTTGGCGCCGAGGGCGGGCTTCAGCCGGTCCAGCGCCGGCAGTTCGGCCACGCAGGGCATGCACCAGCTGGCCCACAGATTCAGCAGGATCGGCTTGCCCTTGAGGGTGTCGAGCCCGGCGGGCCGGGACTCGGCGTCGCGGATTTCTATGGCCGGAACGGGCTGGGGCCGGTCGTGAATGACCAGGCCGCGCAGGCTCTTGGAGGCGGCCCGGGCGGGCAGGGTGCGCATGGCGGCCAGCGCGGCGGCCGACAGGATGAAGGCGCGGCGCTTCATGGTCAGCGCTCCACCCTGGAGGGGGCCAGGTAGGACCGCACCCGCTCGGCCACCCGATCCGGCGCCGACAGATGCGGCATGCGGGCGAGGAAATTGCCCTCGCGATCCATGATGTAGATGGAGGCGCTGTGATCCACGGCATAGACCGAGGGGTCGCTGCCGTCGGGCTGCTGGCGCTCGTAGCGGACCTTGAAGTTGCGGGCGGCGGCGGCCACCTGCTCGGGCGTTCCCGACAGGCCGGTGATCTCGGGGAAGGCGTTGAGGTATTCCTTGAGATGGGCCGGCGTGTCGCGCTCGGGGTCCACCGAGATGAACAGGGTCGCCACCTTGGCCCGGTCGGCCCCCAGCTGCTCCAGCGCCACCGACAAGGTGTTGAGGATGGTCGGGCAGATGTCGGGACAGAAGGTGTAGCCGAAGGTGACCACCCGGATCTTGCCCCGGTAGCTCTCGTCGCTGACCGCCCGCCCGTTCATGTCGGTGAGGAGGAAACGCCCGGAAATCGGGCGGTCCTCGACTGGCTGGGCCAGGGCGGCCGGAGCCGTCGTCAGACAGATGAGAAGTATCAGCAAGAGCCGCCGCATGGCCGTCCATTCCTTATCCAAAGTCCGCACCTGGATGCCGCTTATCGCGCCATTTTGGAAGCGCGATCATAGCCCGGCCGGCATGCCCTCGGCGCGTGGAATTTAAAGGGTCTTTCTTGACGAAAGTTAAGGCTTTCGAGTCGCCCCGGTCCCATCGTCTTCGGCGAAGGTTGGGTAAAGCTCATTTTGGTTTCAACAATTCAAAAGGTGGGGAAGATGACGAGAAGCCTCAAATTGGCGACTCTGCTCGCGACCGTCAGCTTTGGCGCCCTGGTGGCCGGTACCGCTTCGGCGGAATCGCTGCAGGACGTCATGAAGCGTCGCGGTCTGACCGAAAATGACATGCTTGCCGCGGCGAAGACCTACAATCCGACCGGCAAGCTCGACGAATTCATGGTGTTCAGCTCGGGCGGCCAGAGCGGTCAGGTGATCGTGTACGGCGTGCCCTCCATGCGCATCCTCAAGTATATCGGCGTCTTCACTCCCGAGCCCTGGCAGGGCTACGGCTATGACGACGAGTCCAAGGCCGTGCTGAAGCAGGGCTCCGAAGTTCAGGGCCGCCAGGTTCTGTGGGGCGACACCCACCACCCGGCGCTGTCCGAGACCAACGGCGAGTCCGACGGTCAGTGGCTGTTCATCAACGACAAGAACACGCCCCGCATCGCCGTGGTCGACCTGCGCGACTTCGAGACCAAGCAGATCGTCCAGAATCCGATTCTGCAGTCCGAGCATGGCGGCGCCTTCGTCAGCCCGAACACCGACTACCTGATGGAGCCGGCCCAGTACCCCGCCCCCCTGGGTGGTGAATTCGCTCCGCTGGAGCAGTTCAACGAGAAGTATCGCGGCGCCGTGACCTATTGGAAGTTCAACCGCGCCGAGGGCCGCATCGAGCCCGAGAACTCGTTCTCGGTCGAGCTGCCGCCCTACAGCCAGGATCTGTCCGACTTCGGCAAGGGTCCGTCGGACGGCTGGTCGTTCATCAACTCCTTCTGCACCGAGCGTTATGTCGGCGGCATCGAGCGCGGCCGCCCGCCCTTCGAAGCGGGCTGCTCGGCCAAGGATCACGACTATCTGCACGTGATCAACTGGAAGAAGGCCGCCGAGCTGGTCAAGGCCGGCAAGGCCAAGAAGATCAACGGCCACAACGTGCTGTCCATCGACACCGCCGTCAAGGAAGGCATCCTGGTGCTCGTTCCCGAGCCCAAGAGCCCCCACGGCGCCGACGTCACTCCGGACGGCAAGTATGTGACCGTTTCGGGCAAGCTGGACAGCCACACCACCGTCTATGACATCGCCAAGATCGAAGCGGCCGTCGCCGCCAAGAACTTCGCGGGCAAGGACGAGTACGGCATTCCGATCATCGCCCTGGAAACCGTCGCCCACCAGCAGGTGGCCCTGGGCCTCGGCCCGCTGCACACCCAGTACGACTCGAAGCCCTGTATCGCGTATACCTCGCTGTACGTGGATTCCATGGTCGCCAAGTGGGACTATTGTGAAGGCAAGGTCATCGACAAGCTGTCGGTGCACTACAACATCGGCCATCTGATGGCCATGGAAGGCGACACCGCCAAGCCTAAGGGCAAGTACCTGATCGCCCTGAACAAGCTGGCCATCGATCGCTTCGCTCCGGTGGGCCCGCTGCACCCGCAGAACCACCAGCTGATCGACATCTCCGGCGACAAGATGCAGCTGCTGTACGATATGCCGCTGCCTCTGGGCGAGCCCCACTACGCCGTCTCCATCGCGGTGGAGAAGCTGAAGACCAACGTCCGCTATCCCTTCGGCACCGATTCTCGCACCGAGAAGAAGTCGCCCTTCGCGGTTCGCCCCGGCCAGGAGCGCATCGAGAAGAAGCCGGGCAAGGTCGAAGTGTTCGGCACCGTGATCCGCTCGCACATCACGCCGGAAATCATCGAGGCGAACGAGGGTGACGAAATCACCGTCCACCTGACCAACCTCGAGCGTGCCCAGGACGAGACCCATGGTTTCGCCATCTCCAAGCACAACGGCAACCTGTCCATCGAGCCGGGCAAGACCGCCTCGCTGACCGTCAAAGCCAACAAGGCCGGCGTGTACCCGTACTACTGCACCGAGTTCTGCTCGGCGCTGCACCTTGAGATGGAAGGCTACCTGCTGGTTCAGCCCGCCAACTACAAGGCCACGGGTGCCAAGGGCAAGGAAGGCCAGATCTACGGCCAGAAGGACTACGATGCCCGCGTGAAGGCGAACGTGGAAACCCAGGGCGTCATCAACAGCGTCGTGGGCTACATCACCAGCGTGAACTTCAAGGACTTCCCGGCCGTGGTCGCCATGGTCGAGGACGCCACCGAGCAGCTGGGCTATGCCGAGCAGAACAAGAAGAAGTCTGAAGAGTTCGCCGCCAAGGGCGACTACAACAGCGCCTTCCTGTGGGCCGAGCAGTGGTTCCAGTACCAGGTCAAGGCCGCCGATATCGGCCTGCGTGCCAAGACCTTCCTGGAGCAGAACGGCGCCAAGAAGGTGGAAGCCGCTCCGGCCAAGTAAAACCGGACCCGGTTGGATCGGGGTGGGATCGCTCCCGCCCCGGTTCGCTCCAAAGACCCGGCGGGGTGGGCTTGCCCGCTCCGCCGTTTTTTTTTGAATTCCCCAGCCTGACCGGCATCAGCTCCCCGACCGGCATCAGCCTGGACCCCGGAAAAATCCAAGACTTAACCAAAGTCATGTGGGTGCCCGCACCCCAGGGGTAGTTTCCGTCGAAATTATCCGGACACGAGGGCTGGCCTGACCTTGCTCTCGGTCTTCCCGAGCCTGGAGAGGATCAGACATGTTCAAGACCATCAAGCGGCAGCTTCCCGTCATGGCCCTGGCCGCGGCCTTCGGCGCGGTCTCCTTCGGCCCGGCTCTCGCCGCCGATGGCAAGGCGCTTTATGCCGACAAGGGCTGTGCCGCCTGCCATGGCGAGGATGCCAAGACTCCGCTGCAGGAAGGCTTCCCCAAGCTGGCGGGGCAGAGCGTCGAATACATCACCAATCAGATCAAGGACATCAAGTCCGGCGCCCGCAAGAACGGCCAGACCGTCGACACCATGAAGCCCATCGTGGAAGACCTGGCCGATGCCGACGTGCAGGCCATCGCCGAGTATCTGTTCAGCCTGAAGGAGGCGCCCGCCGCCGCCGCGGCCGCCGCCGGCGCGCCCCATCCCGGCAAGACCCTGTTCATGACCAAGACCTGCGTGGCCTGCCACGGCAAGGAAGGCAAGAAGCCGCTGCCCGGCTACCCCGCCATCGGCGGTCAGGACAAGGCCTATATTCTGGCCCAGACCAAGGACATCAAGGCCGGGGTGCGGGCCAACGGCAAGGCGAACGCCATGCAGCCGGTCATGCATCTGGTCAATGACGACGAGATCGGCCAGATTGCCGATTACTTGTCCACAGTCAAGTAAGGCGAACCCCGGTTCGGCTAATGTACGCCCAGTTCGTTGGAACGTGGAGATAGAGCGATGTTGAAGTTCAAGCACAGCCTGGCCGCCCTGGCCGCTGTTTCCGCCCTCCTGGTCGGTGGCGCCGCCATCGCCGCCGGCGGCGGGACCCCCCAGAAGGGCAAGTCCCTGGGCGAGGAAGGCTATCAGTGGCATGCCGGCGGCGGCGAGGAAGACGAGGCCCTGCACCTCAAGCCCGACCTGGCGAATGGCAAGGAAGTCTACGAAGTGTGCTCCGCCTGCCATCAGATGGAAGGCTGGGGCCTGACCGACGGCACCTTCCCGCAGCTGGCGGGTCAGCACCCCAAGGTGGTGATCAAGCAACTGGCCGACATCCGTGCGCTCAACCGCGATAACCCCACCATGTACCCCTTCGCCCTGCCGTCGCAGATCGGTGGCCCGCAGGCCATCGCCGACGTGGCCGCCTATATGGCGGTCAAGCTGAAGATGAACCCCGAGCCCGGCGTGGGCGACGGCAAGGATCTGGCCCACGGCAAGAAGCTGTACGAAGAGAACTGCACCCGCTGCCACGGCGCCGACGGCGCCGGCGACAACGACAAGTTCTATCCCCGCATCCAGGGGCAGCATTACGAGTACCTGCTGCGCCAGTACCAGTGGATCAAGGAAGGCAAGCGCCGCAACGCCAATCCCGACATGATGAAGCAGATTCAGAGCTTCACCGATCGCGATACCAAGGCGGTTCTGGACTACACCTCGCGCCTGAAGCCCCCGGCAAATTTGGTTGCCCCCAAGGGCTGGAAAAATCCTGACTTCCAGTAGATTTTTCTGATATAAGGTGGATACTGGGCGGTGTCCGGGCTTTCCGGCCGCCGCCCTTCCTCCCTCTGATCCACCTGACCAGCCAACGGGGTAACGTCCATGGCCAATAACAGCAAGAGCAAGCCGGCGCTCGTGCGAATCCTTACCGTGATCGCCATGATTTTCATCGGCGGTGCGTATTTCTCACCCATCTGGTGGGTGGCGCTGAAGGCTCCCAACTATCCGGCCGAGACCTTCCCTGACGGTATCCGCATCCATTTCCACGTCAACGGCGTGTTCAACGGCTGCGCCAGCCAGGAAAAGCCCAAGGACGGCAAGGAAGCCGCCTGGGGCGACGAGGAAGGCGGCCTGGATTGCGTCCACGAGATGAACGTGATCAACCACTTCATCGGCATGGAGCCCATCGAGGTCGGCGCCAAATACGAGATCAAGGCCGCTCCTTACCTGTTCTCCCTGGTGGCGGTGATGTTGGTGGCCTTCCTGTTCTATGCCGGGCCGTTCTGGTGGGTTCTGCCCTTCTCGGGCATCGTCATTCCGGTGGCCTTCGTCGTCGACTATTCCGCCTGGCTGTGGTGGTTCGGGCATAATCTGCGCGCCTGGGCGGCCTTTTCGGTCAAGCCGTTCATGCCGACGGTGTTCGGCGACGGCAAGGTGGCGCAGTTCTCTACCTACTCCTACCCTCACTACGGCTTCGGCCTGCTGATGGCGGCGTCCCTTTGCCTGGTGCTGGCGACGCTGTTGCAGCGCAAGGCGCTGAAGTCCAAATAGCCTCTCACGCGCTGGAGAGCGGAGACGAAGGACCATGGGTGTGCTCATCAAGACCTTTTCCAAGTCTAGACTGGGAGCCATGGCCTTCGTCTTCGCCGCCAGCCTGTCCACGGCGGGGGCGACGCCCGAGGGGCAGGACAACGAGCCGCTGCTGGATTCCTCGCTGATTCAGGCGCTGATCGACATCGCCCAGCCGGGCCAGGTGATTTCTCCGCCGCCGGGCCGCTACAAATCCCATCTGGTGGTCAGCAAGCCCATCATCTTCGACGGCAAGAACCAGGTGACCCTGGACGGCGAGGGGCGGGGCTCGGTGCTGTGGATCAAGACCGACGGCGCCACGGTGCGCAACTTCCGTATCACCAATACCGGCCCCGACCATTCCAAGCAGGATGCGGGTGTGCAGGTGCGCGGCAAGGACAACGTGGTCGAAGACCTCCGCATGGACAACGTGCTGTTCGGCTTCAGCCTGGAGCAGTCCGAGCGCAACACCGTCCGGCGCAACCGGGTCGAGGGCAAGAAGGTCAGCCTGGGACGGCGCGGCGACGGCATCAAGCTATGGTACTCGCATCACAACGTGATCGAGGACAACCAGTTCATCCAGGGGCGCGACATCGTCTTCTGGTACTCGACCCACAACCGCTTCGCCGGCAACCGGCAGAGCGGCGGGCGCTATGGCCTGCATCTGATGCAGGCCCAGTACAACATCGCCGAGGGCAATTACTTCTTCGACAATTCCACCGGCATTTCCATGATGTACGACACCGGCGACGAACTGCGGAACAACGTCATCGCCAAGGCGGTTGGGGCCCAGGGGGTGTGCATCTCGCTGAAGGAAAGCAGCGACGTGGTGATCGAGAACAACGACATTCTCTATTGCTCGCAAGGCATTTCCATCGATGTGGCACCCTACGAGCCCGACAGCAAGAATCATCTGCGCGGCAACCGCATCGCCTATAACGACATCGGTGTGGCCTTCCTCAACGACTGGAAGGACAACGAGTTCACCGGCAATCTGTTTTCCGGCAACATCACCGAAGTGGCGGTCTATGGCGGCGGCAGCGCCAAGCGCAATGTCTGGGACGGCAACCGCTGGGAAGATTACCAGGGCTTCGACCGCGACGGCGACGGGGTGGGCGACAAGCCCCACCGGCTGTTCAATTACGCCGGACGGGTGTGGATGGACAAGCCCAACACCCGCTTTTTCAAGGGCACGCCGCTGCTGGAGGTGCTGGACTTCCTCGATCGTCTGGCGCCGTTCTCCGAGCCAGTGCTGATGCTGGAGGACAAGCATCCCCTGGTGGCCTCCGACGCCCGGGTGAAGGCTGGCTCCAGTCTTGATGCCACGGAAGATCTCAACCGCAATATCGACCGCCCCCGGCGGGCGGGCGAAGTCCCCGTCGCCCACGAAAAGGCGGGCGCCGGCCGCGGCGGCTCGCTCGAGCCCCGGCGCGGCACTTTTGGGAGCAAGGATGATGACTGAGCACGATGCGCCGCCCAAGGTGGCGCCGACTCCCCACCCCAACAACAAGACGCGGCGCATGGTGATGCGTTCCATCGCCATGGGCGGCGCCGTGGTCGGCGCCTCGCTGTTCGGGTTCTTTCCGGTGCTGCGCAAGTGGACGCCCCGGCTGCGGCCGCCGGGCGCCATCGACGAAGCCGATTTCCTGGCGGCCTGCATCAAGTGCGGCCAGTGCGTGCAGGTCTGCCCGGTGAAGGCCATCGAGCTGGGTGATCTGGACGAGGGCTTCGGCGTCGGCGTGCCTTACGTTCCGGCGCGGGCCCAGGCCTGCGACTTCTCGTGCGATGCGGTGCAATGTGTGCTGGCCTGCCCGACCGGGGCGCTCAGCCACAAGATCAGCAAGAAGGAAGAGGTCCGCATGGGCCTCGCCCGCCTGGACCGCCCCAACGCCTGCCTGGCGCGCAAGGGCGAGGGGTTCAAGGGCGTGGCCCGCCCGGCCCCGTTCAAGGGCGTCCATCGCTATCCCGAGATCGACCGCTGGAAGCCGGTCAAGCTGGCCGAGTACAAATACGATCTGGCGGTCTGCGACCTGTGCGTCCGGGAATGCCCGGTCCAGGGCGCCATCACTCTCGAGCCCATGAGCGCTGATCCGGCCGACAAGCGCCGCACGCCGGTGGTGCACCAGCCCTGCGTCGGCTGCGGCATGTGCGAGATGATCTGCCCGACCGAGCCCGCCTCCATCGTCGTCGACATCCGGCGCAAGTGGGGAGACGCGTGATGAAGCTCCTCTCCTCGCTCAAGGTCATGCTGGGCGCCGCGCCCGAGCGCCCCACCGGCTACACCCCCGAAGCCCAGGCCATGATGGATGCCAAGCGTCTGGTCAAGGGACCGGAGAAGGCCCGCCAGATCAAGGCCGCCCACGCCGAAAAGCATTCGCACAAGTGGCGCAACATCCGCTGGGCGACGCTGATCATGGTCAACATGATCTTTGTGCTGTCGTTCCGTTTCGACGTGCAACTGGTCGAAGGCGCACTGACCGCGTCCCGCGTCATCGGCTTTCACTTCGCCGACCTCAATTCGGCCATCCAGGTGATGCTGGCCTACAAGGTCATCCTGATCAATCTGGTGATCGGCACCGGCACGGTGCTGTTCATGTGGTGGCTGCTGGGCGGGCGCACCTTCTGCTCGTGGACCTGCCCCTACCATCTGCTGGCCGAGATCGCCGAGAAGATTCATCTGGCGCTCGCCAAGCGCAAGATGGTGGTGGATTACCCGCTGCATCGCGGCTCGCGCACCGTGCTGTATGTGGTTTTCGCCGTCCTGGCCTTCGTCAGCGGCTATACGGTGTTCGAATCCATCTCGCCCACCGGCATCGTCAGCCGCGCCCTGATCTACGGGCCGGGCCTGGCCATGGTCTGGGTGCTGGGTCTGCTGGCCTACGAGATCATCTTCATCCGCCGCATGTGGTGCCGCTACATCTGCCCCATCGGCCTGACCTATGGTTTCGTCGGCGCGGTGTCGCCGCTACGGGTCAGCTACAGCATGGAGAACTGCCTGCACGAGGGCGATTGCCGCAAGGTCTGTCTGGTGCCCCATGTGCTGGAATGCACCAAGAAGACCTATGCCGACGACGTCAAGGTGGCCATCGGCGCCGATTGCACCCGCTGCGGCCTGTGCATCGACGCCTGTCCGACGGGATCGCTGAAATACGAGGTCAAGGGACTGAACAAGCTGTTGTAGGCTGGTTGGGACAGGTGAGGGCAGGAACCGAATGATCGTTTTTGAAAACGTCTCCAAGACCTTCAAGCGGCACAGGGTGCTGGACGGGGTCAGCCTGTCCATCGACAAGGGCGAGCGGGTGGCGCTGGTGGGGTCCAACGGCGCGGGCAAGACCACTCTGATCCGTTGCCTGCTGGGCGAGTATCTGCACGAGGGCGCGGTCACGGTGAACGGCCTGGCCCCGCGCGGCAACCGCAAGACCGTGCTGTCCCATGTGGGCTTCGTGCCCCAGATACCGCCGCCGCTCAAGATGCCGGTGGGCGAGCTGGTCAATTTCTCCGCCGCCGTCTGCGGTTCCGACCCCGAGCGCATCATCACCATGGTGCGCGAGCTGGGGCTGGACTGGGACATGGTGCGCGGGCGGCCCTTCGTGAAGCTGTCGGGCGGCATGAAGCAGAAGATGCTGATCGGCATCGCGCTGGGCCGCGATTCCGACCTGCTGATCATGGACGAGCCCGCCGCCAATCTGGACCCGGAGGCGCGGCACATCTTCTTCCAGCTGCTCAACGAGCGGAAGGAGAAGGCGGTGATGCTGATCACCAGCCACCGTCTCGACGAGGTGGCCGCCCTGGTCAACCGGGTGGTGGAGATGGATCAGGGCAAGGTGGCGCTGGACGATCGCGTCGCCGACGACGTGGAGATGACGGCGCGGCTCGACTGCGTGGTGCGCCTGACCCGGGCGGAGCCGGCCTTCGCCAAGGCCATGGGCGACTGGCGGTTCACCGCCGACCCCGCCGGCACGGCCTGGAGCGGCGTGGTCAACGGGCCCGACCGCCTGCGCTTCCTGGGCGTTCTCGCCCGCTATGCCGGTCTGGTGGCCGGCATCGAGATGAAATAGGAGCGGACATCATGTGCGAGCATCATGGTCTCAATCGCCGCCGCTTCCTGGCTCTGGTTCCGGGCATGGTGATCGCCGTGTCGGCCTGCGGCCAGTCCAGCACCGGCCCGGCCGAGATCAAGTGGGGCCGCGAGACCTGCGAGTATTGCGGCATGATCATTGACGATCCCCATTTCGCCGCCCAGGTGCGGGGTGCCGACCGCAAGATCCACAAGTTCGACGATCTGGGCGATGCCGTGCTGTGGATGGCCAAGCAGAACTGGGCCGATGACGCGTCGGTGGAATTCTGGGTCGGCGGCCTGGAGACCGGCCAGTGGATGGACGGGCGCAAGGCCCTTTACGTGGACGGCCAGCACAGCCCCATGGCCCACGGCTTTGGCGCCGTGGCGGCGGGGCAGGCGGGCGCCATGGACTATGCCGCCATGAAGAACGCGGTGCTGGCCAAGGGCTCGACCAGCCGCTGCGAGCCCTCCGAGGCCCCCGCGAACACCACGACGAGAGACGGCTGATGACTCTGTTCATGTCATCCCGAGGGCGCGGCGCGGCCGAGGGATCTCATCCTGGCACGCTGTGCCCGAATCGGCCGAGCCGGTCCAGGCGGGGATTCCTCGCTGCCGCTCGGAATGACAATCCTGGAGAGGCGGCATGAACGCGCTTTACCTTACCGCCCGGCTGGACATCGCGGAATCGCTGCGGTCGCGCTGGTTCATGTTCTACTCCATCGTCTTCGGCGGCATCGTGGTGCTGCTGTTCGTGTTCGGCCTGACCGAATCGCGCATCCTGGGCTTTACCGGCCTGTCGCGCCTGCTGGTCACCTATATCCAGCTCTGCGTCGCCATTTTGCCGGTCTTCATCTTGATCACCACCGTGCGGTCGGTGGCGGGCGACCGCGATGCCGGCGTGTTCGAATACATGCTGTCCCTGCCGGTCCCCCTTTACGCCTGGTTCTGGGGCAAGATGATCGGCCGCTTCGTGGTGGTGTTCCTGCCGGTGTTCGGCGCCATGGCAGTGGCGGCGCTCTATGCCCTGGTGCGCGGCATCGGAGTGGATTGGAGCCTGTTCGTCCTCTACACCGCCTTGCTGGTGGCCCTGGCCTGGGCCTTTCTCGGCATCGGCATGCTGATCTCGACCCTGGCGCGCACCCCCGACGTGGCCCAGACCGGGGCCTTCCTCACCTGGCTGGTGCTGCTGCTGTTCCTCGACCTGATCCTGCTGGGCCTGATGATCCGCGAAAGGCTGCCGCTGGAGCTGATTGTCGGCATTGCCGTGGCCAATCCGCTGCAAAGCTTCCGTACCGCCGCCATTTTGCTGTTCGATCCGCAGATGGTGGTGCTGGGGCCAAGCTCCTACGTCATCCTCGACGCGCTGGGCCGCAGCGGCTATCTTACATTCGCACTTGCTTATCCAATGGCGCTGGGCACCCTTTGCGCCGGGATCGGCTATTTCCTGTTCCGTCGGGGTGATCTCCCTTGACCACGTCGCTGTCGGGTACCTTTGGTTTCCAGTCGGTTACGCCCGAGGAGCGCGAGACGCGCATCCGCGCGGTCTTCAACGCCGTGGCGCCGCGCTATGACCTGATGAACGACGTGATGAGCTTCGGCATCCATCGCCTGTGGAAGCGGGAAATGGTCAAGGCCGCCCGTCCGGAGGCGGGGCAGGTCATGGTCGATCTGGCCGGCGGCACCGGCGATGTGGCCCGGCTGCTGGCCGGGCAGGGGCGCCGGGTGATGGTCTGCGATCCCTCGCCCGAGATGATGGCGGTGGGGCAGCGGCGCTGCCGGGGGCTGGGGGTCGAGTTCATCGAGGGCAAGGCCGAGGCCATGCCGTTCGAGACCAATTCGGTGGATACCCTGACCATCGCCTTCGGCCTTCGCAACGCCACCAGCCCGGATGCCGCCCTGGCCGAGATCTTTCGGGTCCTCAAGCCCGGCGGCTGGTTCGTCTGCCTGGAATTCTCCAAGCCCTGGGCGCTGATCCGTCCGTTCTACGACGCCTATTCCTTCCATGTGATTCCGCGTCTCGGCGCCTGGATCGCCCGCGAACCGGCGGCTTATGCCTATCTGGTGGAATCCATCCGCCGCTTTCCCGACCAGCGCGAGATGGCCGGTCTGATGGCGGATGCGGGATTCCAGCGCGTCGTCTGGCGCAATCTGTCGGCGGGCATCGCCTGCCTGCATTCCGGCGTGAAGCCCGCGTCATGAAGCTGGAGTCCGGCCAGCCCGAAAAGCCGTCCCTGGTCATCCCCGGCCCCGATGCCAGCCGCGCCGACCAGCCGGACGGCTGGCGGCTGTGGTGGCTGGCCATCCGGCCCAAGACCCTGACCATTTCCGTGGCCCCGGTGCTGGCGGGCGGCGCCCTGGCCTTCGCCGATGCCGGACAGTTGGACCCGCGTCCCCTGGCCGCCGCGCTGCTGGGCGCCCTGGCCATTCAGGCGGGGACCAATCTCTACAACGATGTGGGCGATGCCCTGCGCGGCGGCGACCAGCCCCTGCGTCAGGGGCCGCCGCGCGTCACCGCGCTGGGCTGGGCCACCCCCGAGCGGGTCAAGCGCGCCGCCCTGGTCTGCTTCGCCCTGGCCGCCCTGGTGGGGCTTTATCTCGCCTGGCTGGGCGGCTGGCCGGTGGTCGCCCTGGGCCTCGCCTCGCTGCTGGCCGGCTGGGCCTATTCCAGCGGTCCCCGGCCCATCGCCTATACTCCCTCCGGCGAGCTCTTCGTCATCGCCTTCTTCGGCATCGGCGCGGTGGGGGGGACGTATTACCTTCAGACACTGTCATTGACCGGTCAGTCGATCATGGTCGGCGCCGCCATGGGGGCGGTGGCCGCGGCGGTGCTGCTGGCCAATAATTACCGCGACATGGAGCCCGACCGTCTGGCCGGGCGCCGCACCCTGGCCATTCGGGTCGGCATCGAGGCCTCCAGGCGGTCTACGGCATGCTGCTGCTGTCGCCCATCGCGCTTTTGGCCTCGCCCCTGGGGCCGAAGGGCGGCTGGCTGTGCCTGGGGGCCTTGCCCTTCGCCCTGTGGCTGATCCTGCGCTTTGCCACCCAGGCCCGGGGTCCGGCCTTCAACGCCATCCTGGCCTCGACCGCCCGCTTCCAGTTGCTGCTGGCGGGGCTGCTTGGGGTCGGAGTTCTGCTGTGATCACCCAGGCCGCCTTGCCGCTGGCCCTGGCTTTCATCATGTTCGCCATGGGCCTGACCATGGATGGGCGCGATTTCCGCGTGGTGTTCGGCAGCCCCAAGGCCCTGGCGGTGGGGCTGGGAGCCAAGCTGGTGCTGCTGCCGGCCCTGGGGCTGGCCCTGGTGCTGGCTTGGCGGCCGGAACCCGATTTCGCCGTGGGCATGATCCTGCTGGCCGCCTGTCCCGCCGGGGTGACCTCGGCCCTGCTGACCCATCATGCCGGCGGGCGCATCGCCCTGGCCGCCACCATCACCGCGCTCACCTCCCTGGCCGCCACCCTGACCGTGCCCCTGCTGGTCAATGTGGGCCTGGCCCTGTTCGCGGGCTATGACCGGTCGGTCGAGATTCCCGTGGCCAAGATGACCCTGGGCATTTTCCTGGTGGATACGGTGCCGCTGGTCCTGGGGCTGGTCCTCCAGCGGTCCTGGCCGGGACTGGCCGGGCGCCTGGGCCGCGTGGCCCGCCCGGTGGCTACCTTGCTGTTCGCCCTGATCGTGGTCGGCGCCTTCGTCAGTCAGCGTCAGGCGCTGATCGACCATGTGGGCGACGTGGTGCCCGCCGCCCTGATCCTCAATCTGGCCGCCATGACCGGGGCCTGGGCGCTGGGGGCGGCGGCACGCCTGGATCTGGCCGACCGCATCGCCGTGGTCATGGAGAACGGGCTGCAGAACGGGGCGCTGGGCATCTTCGTGGCGGTGACGCTGCTGGGCAACCCGGCCATGATGGTGCCCAGCATCGTCTACGCCTTCGTCATGAACCTGACGGCCGTCGCGTTCATCCTGGCGGTGAAGCGCCGCCGCCGGGTGGTCACCGGTTAGGGTCGACCACCACCCGTCCCTTGACCTCGCCCTTGAGGATCTTGGCCCCCATCTCGGGCAGATCCACCAGCCGGATTTCGGTGGTCAGCGAATCCAGCCGGTCCAGGGGCAGCAGCTCGGCCAGACGCTTCCAGGCGATCAGCCGCCGGGGCTTGGGGGCCATCACCGAATCGATGCCCAGGATGCAGGCGCCGCGCAGCAGGAAGGGCAGCACCGTCAGGTTGAACTCGACGCCGCCGGCATTGCCGCACGAGGCCACGGCGCCGCGCACGCGCAGACTGGCGACGGTATTGGCCAGGGTGGCCCCGCCGACGCTGTCCACCGCCGCGGCCCAACGCTCGGAAAGCAGGGGCTTGGCGGGCGGCGCGCCCACTTCGGCGCGGTCGACGATGGAGCTGGCCCCCAGCGAGCGCAGATACTCGCCCAGGCTTTCGCGGCCCGTCGAGGCGGCGACGCGATAGCCCAGCTTGGACAGCAGCAGCACGGCGACGCTGCCCAGGCCGCCAGCCGCGCCGGTGACCAGCACCTCGCCCTCGTCCGAGGTGCGCAGGCCGTGATCCTCCAGCGCCATCACCGCCAGCATGGCGGTGAAGCCGGCGGTGCCCACCGCCATGGCCTGACGGGCGGAGAGGCCCTGGGGCAGGGGGACCAGCCAGTCCGCCTTGACCCGGGCCTTGGCGGCATAGCCGCCCCAATGGGTCTCGCCCACCCGCCAGCCGGTGAGGATCACCCTGTCGCCCGGCTTGAATTCGGGCGAGGCGGAGGCTTCGACGGTCCCGGCGAAATCCACGCCCGGCACATGGGGGTATTTGCGCACCAGCCGGCCCAGGCCGCCCAGGATCATGCCGTCCTTGTAGTTCAGGGTGCTGTACTCGACCTTGACCAGCACCTCGCCCTCGGGCAGGTCGGAGTCCGTCAGCCGGCGGATGGAGGCGGTGACCTTGCCGTCGGTCTCGTCAAGCATCAGGGCGGGGAAATCGCTCATGGTCACCTCCTTGGGGCGGGGGAATGCCGCCCTCCAGTGTAGCAGCGAATGCATCGCGCCTCATCGACAAGATGGGGACTGGCGGTTACCCTGCCATGATCCGGTCGGGAGAAAGCCATGCGTCAGTCCACAACTCCACAGCGTCCCCTCGTGTGTTCCGGCGATGTGGGAAACATGATCAGCACGGCGCTGAGCAATATGCTGCTGTCCATCCTGACCCTGTCCATCTACCGCTTCTGGGGCAAAACCAATGTGCGCCGCCAGTTGTGGAGCGCCACCCGCGCCTGGGGCGATCCGCTGGAATATACCGGCACCGGCAAGGAGCTGTTCATCGGCTTCCTGATCGTGCTGGTGATCGTCTACCTGCCGCTGGTGGCCGGCTTCGCCTCGGCGCAGGTGCTGCTGGTGTCGGGCAATCCCCTGGGGGCGCTGCTGCTGTCGGGGCTTTACCTGCTGACCATCTTGCTGGTGTCGGTGGGCCTTTATCGGGCGCGGCGCTACCAGATGTCGCGTACCCTGTGGCGCGGCATCCGGGGCGGCCAGACCGGATCGGGCTGGGGCTATGCCCTGCGCAGCCTGGCGGTGTGGATGGCCGTGCCGCTCAGCCTGGGCTGGGCCTTGCCCTGGGGCGAGATGTGGCTGGCCTCCTACCGCCTCAACAACACGACCTTCGGCGACCGTCGCTTCACCTGCGACGCCACCGCCTCGGGTCTCTACGGCCGCTTTACCCTGGTGTGGTTCAGCGGGCTGATCTTCGCGGTGGCGGCCATCGCCGCCGCCGCCGGCGCCTCTTCCCTGGTGGGGGAGAGCGAGGAGGACCAGGCGGCGGCCGGAATCGGCTTCGCCATGCTTCTCGTGCCGGTGGCGGTGGTGACCATGGCCCTGCCCCTGGCGTGGTACCGGGCGGGCTTTTACCGCAATCTGGCGGCGGGGACCGAATTCGAGGGCAGCCGCTTCTCGGCCGACACCCGGGCCTGGCGGCTGATCGGGCTGGTGATGGGCAACATGCTGATCTCGCTGTTCAGCTTCGGGATCTTGCGCCCCTGGGCATCCCTGCGCACCTTTCGCTACGCCTGTTCGGTGATCGGGGTCGAGGGCGAGCCTGATTTCGCCCGGGTCCACCGGGCCGAGGATACCGGGCCGAGCACCGGGGAGGGGCTGGTGGCGGTGCTGGACGGGGCCGGCGAGTTTTGATCGCCACCGAGGCCGAGCGCCCGGGGCGGTTCAGCGACGGCCGCAGCGCCGCCTCGCGCAAGGTGATGGTCCGCGTCCAGTCCGGCGGCCTGGAAATCCGGGGCGAGGATGGCTTTCTCATCGCGGTGTGGAAGACCGACGATCTGGTGGCCGACGGCGAGTGGCCGGAAAAGCGCGGCATCAGGCTGCGCTGCGCCTCCGAGCCCGACGCCCGGCTGGCCATCGAGGATGCCGTGGTGATCCGCGAGGCCCTGCCCAAGCCGCCCGCCTGGCGCAAAAGCCGGCATGCGGCCCTGATTCTCGGCTGCCTGCTGGGTGGGCTGGTGCTGGCCGGGTTGATGGTCGGTCTGGCGCCGGTGTCCCGGCTGCTGGCCCATCTGCTGCCCGCCGGGCTGGAGCGCCAGTGGGGCCAGTCCATCGCCGGCGGCCTGGAAGGCCAGATGAAGGCCTGCCAGGGCAAGGAGGGGCTGCGGGTGCTCGACGCCCTGACCCGCCGGCTGGCCGAGCCGCTGCCCGCCGACCGGCGCGAGGTGCGCGTCCATGTGCTGCACTCCAAGGACGTCAACGCCTTGGCTCTGCCGGGCGGCGAGATCATCCTGTTTTCCGGATTGATCAACAAGGCCGAGGGGCCGGACGAACTGGCCGGGGTGCTGGCCCACGAACTCACCCATATCGGCGAGCGGCATGTGAGCGCCGCCATGATCCGCGCCCTGGGCGTCGGCGTGTTCGCCACCATGATCACCGGCGATGCCTCGGGGCTGGTGGCCAGCGGCCTGGGCGCCGCCCTGGCCGGGGCCTATACCCGCGAGGACGAGAGCGCCGCCGATCTGGGGGCGCTGGCCCTGCTGGAGGCGGCGGGCATCGGCTCGGACGGTCTGGCCCTGTTCTTCCGCCGCCTCGCCACCATGGAGGGGCGCCAGGGGCAGGTGCTGGCCTGGCTCAGCACCCATCCCGATTCCGTCCGCCGCGCCGAGGCGGTCGAGGCCCGGCGGTTGCCGGCCCCGCGCCTGCCCGCCCTCTCCGATGCCGATTGGCAGGCGGTGAAACGGATCTGTTCCAAAAAGTCGCCATAATCCCCATGTAATCGGCGAGGGACATTCAGGGCAGGTGGAGAGACGGACATGCTGATCAGATCCGCTGCGGACTTGCGCGAATCCGAGGTGACCGACAAGGCTCTGTGGCTGGATCGTCGCCGCTTCCTGGCGCTGGGGGCGGCGGGCGCCCTGGCGCTGTCTGGCCTTCCGGCCGAGGCGGGGCTGAACACGGTCAAGGGGCCGTTCTCCACCGACGAGCCGCCCACCCCCCGAAAGGACGTCACCACCTACAACAACTTCTATGAGCTGGGGGTGGAGAAGTCCGATCCCGCCCAACTGGCGCCCAGCTATTTCACCAAGACCAGACCGTGGAGCGTCACCATCGCCGGGGAATGCGCCAAGCCCGGCACCCTGGGCTACGAGGATCTGATCAAGCCGCACCGGCTGGAGGACCGCATCTACCGCATGCGCTGCGTCGAAGCCTGGTCCATGGTGATCCCCTGGGTGGGCATTCCCCTGGGCGAGGTGCTGAAGCGCTTCGAGCCCGGCTCCAAGGCCAAGTTCGTGGAATTCACCACCCTGCAGGACCCCGAGCGCCTGCCGGGCCAGCGCCGCTCCGTCATCGACTGGCCCTATGTGGAGGGCCTGAGGATCGACGAGGCCATGCATCCGCTGGCCCTGCTGGCGGTGGGACTGTACGGCGAGGAATTGCTGCCCCAGAACGGCGCGCCCATCCGGCTGGTGGTGCCGTGGAAATACGGGTTCAAATCCATCAAGTCGATCGTCGCCATCCGCTTTGCCGAGACGCCGTCCAGGACCGCCTGGATGAAGGCGGCGCCGCGGGAATACGGCTTTTACGCCAACGTCAATCCGGCCGTGGACCATCCGCGCTGGAGCCAGGGAGCCGAGCGGCGCATCGGCGAATTCCTGAAGCGCAAGACACTGCCGTTCAACGGCTATGCCGATCAGGTGGCCTCGCTCTATTCCGGCATGGATCTGGCGGCGAATTTCTGATGGACAAGCTGCTGCGCCAAGGCTGGGTCAAGCCCCTGCTGTTCGCCGTCTGCCTGATCCCGCTGGGCCTCCTGGTCTGGCGGGGCGCTTCCGGCGGGCTGGGGGCCAATCCCATCGAGGCGACCAACCGCTTCCTGGGCGACTGGGCGCTTCGCTTCCTGCTGATCGCCCTGGCGGTGACGCCGCTGCGGCAGATGACCGGCTGGAATGCCGTCGCCCGCTGGCGGCGCATGCTGGGCCTGTTCGCCTTCGCCTATGTGGTGCTGCATTTCAGTTCCTATGTGGGGCTGGACCAGTTCTTCGACTGGTCGGCCATCGGACGGGAGATCGTCAAGCGCCGCTACATCACCCTGGGCATGGTGGCGGTGGTGCTGCTGATCCCCCTGGCGCTGACCTCGACCAACGCCATGATGCGCCGCCTGGGCGGCAGGCGCTGGCAGGCGCTGCACCGGCTGGTCTATGTCATCGCCCCCCTGGGGGTGGCCCATCACTGGATGATGGTCAAGAAGGACATCACCGAGCCCGCCATCCACGCCGCCATCCTGGCCGTGCTTCTCGGCTGGCGGGGGGTGGCGCGGCTGCGGCATAATGGCGCCGCAACCACAGCCAGGCCCACCGCATGTTCCGTGCCGCAATCATCCTCGCCATCGCCTTAAGTCCCGCCGTCGCCTGGGCGGCGGGCAAGCCGAAGAACTGCTTTTCCACGACCGAGATCAGGGCCGAGCAGGAGGTGCGCCAGGGGATCTTCCTGCGCGAAGCCGCCAATCGCTGCAACGAACGCCTGCTGCCCGGCGCCCGCGACCGCTGGCAGAAGATCGAAGGGGCCAATGGCGCCAAGTTCCGCTCCTCGGTGGATAAACGCCTCAAGGCCTGGGAGCGGGAGTTCCCCGACGACTGGAAGTACAAGATCAACTACGCCGATGGGCGGCTGGTCACCTTCGCCCGCAATATTCCGCTGACCGAAGGGTTCTGCGAGAATATCGACGAGTTGCTGCAGACCATCGAGAAGCGCGGCTTCGCCGCCTTCACCAAGTTGTCCAAGACGGTCCGCAATCAGGTCACCGACGACTATAAGGTCTGTCAGTAAGGTCAAATCCGCTCGGCTGCCCGGCGGGCTGCCGCCCCAACCATCCCCCGCTTTTTCGTCAGGATGCGCCCAGTCCTTGCCCAGGGACTGCCTGGGAGGCTTTTGCTCGCCCGGATTTGGAGTTGGTGTAATTACGTATGCAAAACTGTACGCATGGGCTTGAGTTTTTTGCGTCTGCACAATGACAATAATTTAATGATAAATGGCGATGACCGGCAAAGACACCGATGACGCGCATCAGTAAAGAGTATCGTGAGCTTGGCTTGATGCTTGCCGGTATAGGCGTGTTTGTATCGGTAATATCAAATAGCGAGCGCGATAGTCAGAAGTTGCTCTGCATTGGTTGTATGGTTCTGGCTGGGTTTTGTAGGTGTATTTTGCTCGCACATTTAAACCTCAACCGGCCGTGATCGCCCAAGTGCGTCTGGCAGACTAGGGAGAAAGCCATGCTGGCAAAGTTGGGTATCGCAAATCGCCTGTTGGTGGGATTCGTCGTCCTAATCGCGTTGATCGCCGGCTTGGCGACCTTCTCCAGGATTTCGGCCGGTGACATCGCCGCCGCCGTGGCGGCAAGCCGGCGGGGCAGCGACAACGCCTTGGCGCTGGAGAGCATCGAGCGGCACATCTACGAGGCGCGCTTCAATATCTGGGTGTATTTCGGCACCGACGACACCAGCCGCCTGCAGAAGGGAATTTCCCTGACGAACGATCTGATCAAGGAGGTCGAGGCGCTGCATGCCGCCACCCTCTTCGCGCCGGAGCGTCAGCGGCAGGTGCGCGAGATGGCCGAGCTGATCGCCGCCTACAAGGTCAGGGTCGAGAAGCTCAGCGAATTGAGGGCGCGAAAGGCGGCCTTCGATGATCCAGAACTGGCGGCGTCCCGCAGTGACGCCGGAAAGATCAGCGCGGCCATCGACAAGATCGGCGCCAGCCTGTCCGAGGGCTATCGCGCCACCTCCGATGCCGAGGCGGCCCAGGTTGAAAGCCTGATCGCCCTGGTCAGCCGCCTGTCCGTCATCGTCGGATTGCTGGCTACCGTCTTCGGTCTGGTTCTCGCCCTGGCCATCGGTCGCAGCATCACCAATCCCCTGGGGGATCTGGTGGGGGCGGTGCGTCGTCTGGCCGGAGGCGATACCGGCTTGGCCGTGCCGGGCGTGGAGCGCCGCGACGAGTTCGGGCCGCTTGCCCAGGCCCTGAACGGCTGGCGGAGCAGCATCATGGAGGCCGCCGCCCGGGCGGAGGAGGAGCGCCTGGCCCGGACCCAGCGCGAGGCCCGTCAGCAGGTCATCGAGGTGGCGACCCAGCGTTTCGACCAATCCATCGAGACCACCCTGAGCCGGGTCAAGGCCGCCGTTCAAGCGCTGCATGGTTCGGCCGACACCTTGTCGGCCAATGCCGAGCAGACCCAGCGCCAGAGCAGCGCCGTCTCGACCGCCACCGACGAGGCGACGGCCAATGTGGGGACCGTGGCCTCAGCCAGCACGGAACTGGCCAGTTCCATCCACGAGATCTCGCGGCAGGTCCGTCAGTCCTCGGACATCGCCCAGGCCGCCGAGACCGAGGTCATGGAGGCGACGCGCAAGGTCACCGGCATGGCCGAGGCGGCGCAGCGGATTGGCAACGTGGTCAAGCTGATCAGCGACATCGCCAGCCAGACCAACCTACTGGCCCTGAACGCCACCATCGAAAGCGCCCGGGCCGGCGACGCCGGCAAGGGATTCGCCGTGGTGGCGCACGAGGTCAAGAATCTGGCTGGACAGACGGCCAAGGCCACGGAGGAGATCACCTTGCAGATCTCTGCGGTGCAGGCGGAAACCCAGGCGGCGGTCGAGGCCATCTCGGGCATTTCCCATACCATCTCGCGCATCAATGAGCTGGCGACGGCCATCGCTGGGGCGGTCGAGGAGCAAGGCGCCGCCACGGCGGAAATCGCCCGCAACGTGGAACTGGCCAACGAAGGCACCAGCGAGGTGGCCCGCAATATCGCCGGCGTCGCCCAGGCTGCCTCGGAAACCGGCGGCATGGCCCAGGCGGTGTTCACCTCGGCCAACGGCCTGCTGGACGAGAGCGCCCGCCTGGAAAGCGAGGTGCGGGAATTCCTGACCAGCGTGCGGACAGCCTGATCCCGGCCTTGAAATGAAAGCGCCCCGGCCGCGAGGCCGGGGCGCTTTGAGGTTCGTGGCGAACCGGCTTAGCTCTGCGCGGAGCCGCCGCCGGTCGAGGCCAGGTACATCACGATGCTGGTGAACACGGCGGTCAGCGCCAGGCCCAGATACACGGCGAAACCGAGCGGGCTGTGGGCCGGGCTCGGATCGGCGACGCCGCCGAACAAGGCGCTCAGCACGGAAACGGCCAGATACAGAGCGATGACCGTAACGCCGGCAACGGTAAGACCCAGAACCTTCGGAAGGACGCCCATAACACGCTCCATGAATTTGCGGTGCCGCCCCCGACGGGCTGCACGAATTGTCTAATCGGCCCGGTCTTGCCTTGTCGGGCGAATCAGGCCGATCCCCTCACGCTGATCTACTACCAGATTTAGGGGCTTTGCGGAAGGTCCAATCAATCCAATTAAAAAGCAGCCCCCGTAAAACGTCCGTTGTGAAATCGCCCTTTGTCTTTCCGGCCAAAGGCGGTGACACTTGGGATCTTCGACTGGCAGGAGGGGGCTGATGCCCGAAGCGGCGAAATTGATCCGGTCCAGCGATGCCGATGCCATCGCCCGGGGACGTCATGGCGATCCCTTCGCCGTGCTGGGTCCCCATGCGGTCAAGGGCGGCACGGTGATCCGTACCTTCCAGCCCCAGGCCCGAACGGTCTTCGTGCTGGCCGCCGATGGCGAGACCGAGATGAGCCGGGCTCACCCCGACGGCCTGTTCGCTGTCAAGCTGAAGGGTTCGCCCGCCTACCGGCTGCGGGCGGTGCGCCATGACGGCGGGACCGAAGAACTGGACGACCCCTATCGCTTCCCCCCGGTGCTGGGCGATCTCGACGTCCACCTGCTGGCCGAGGGGACCCACCTGCGGACCTTCGAGAAGCTCGGCGCCCAGGTTCGGATTGTCGACGGGGTGGCCGGGGTCGACTTCGCCCTGTGGGCGCCCAATGCCTCCCGCGTTTCGGTGGTGGGCGACTTTAACGGCTGGGACGGGCGGCGCCATCCTATGCGCCTGCGCCATGAGGCGGGAATGTGGGAAATCTTCATTCCCGGCCTGGGGCAGGGGGCCGTCTACAAATATGAAATCGTCGCCTCCGACGGGCGGCTGCTGCCCCTGAAGGCCGACCCTTACGGCCATTTCGCCGAGGTGCCGCCCAAGACCGCCTCGGTGGTGTGGGAACTGGGCCGCCGCGACTGGGCCGATGCCGACTGGATGGCGGCGCAGAAGGCGCGCAATGACCGCCATGCCCCCATCAGCATCTATGAGGTGCATCTGGGGTCGTGGCGGCGCGTGCCGGAAGATTGCAACCGGCCGCTGTCCTATCTCGAAATGGCCGACCAGCTGGGCGATTACGTGGCCGACCTGGGCTTCACCCATGTGGAGTTCCTGCCCATTCACGAGCATCCCTTCGGCGGCTCGTGGGGCTATCAGCCGGTGGGGCTGTTCGCGCCCACCTCGCGCTACGGCACGCCGGACGAGTTCCGCACCCTGGTCGATCGCCTGCACCAAAAGGGCATCGGCGTGATCATCGACTGGGTGGCCGGGCATTTCCCCAACGATCCCCACGGCCTGCACCATTTCGACGGCACCCATCTCTACGAGCACGAGGACCCGCGCCTGGGCGTGCACAAGGACTGGAACACCCTGATCTACAATTACGGCCGCAGCGAAGTGGTGAACTATCTCTACGCCAACGCCCTGTACTGGCTGGAGCAGTATCACGTGGACGGCCTGCGCGTGGATGCGGTGGCGTCCATGCTGTACCTGGATTACTCGCGCGAGCCGGGCGAGTGGATTCCCAACCGCCACGGCGGTAACGAGAATCTGGAAGCCATCGACTTCCTGCGCCGCATGAACATGCTGGTCTATGCCGAGCATCCGGGCGCCATGACCATTGCCGAGGAATCCACCGCCTGGCCCATGGTCTCGCGGCCGGTGCATCTGGGCGGGCTGGGCTTCGGCTACAAGTGGAACATGGGGTGGATGCACGACACGCTGCGCTACTTCTCCAAGGACCCCATCCACCGCCGCTATCACCATGACAGCCTGACCTTCGCCCAGCTCTATGCCTATCACGAGAATTTCGTGCTGCCGCTGTCCCACGACGAGGTGGTGCACGGCAAGGGTTCGATCTTCGGCCGCATGCCGGGCGATCCCTGGCAGCGCTTTGCCAATCTGCGCGCCTATTACGGCTTCATGTGGACCCAGCCGGGCAAGAAGCTGCTGTTCATGGGCCAGGAATTCGCCCAGCAAAGCGAGTGGAACGAGGATGCCAGCCTGGACTGGCACCTGCTGGGCGACGGGCGCAACGAAGGCGTCATGCGCCTGATCCGCGACCTGAACCGCCTGTACCGCACCGAGCCAGCGCTGCACCAGTTGGACAATGAGCCGGCGGGCTTTGCCTGGATCGACTGCAACGACCGCGACAATTCGGTTCTGACCTGGCTGCGCAAGGGCTTCGATCCCGGCGACTTCCTGGTGGTGGCGGGCAATTACACTCCCATGGTGCGCGACTCCTATCGCATCGGCGTGCCCGAGCCTGGATGGTACCGCGAGCTGCTCAACACCGATTCCGAATGGTATGGCGGCGCCAACATCCATAACGGCGGCGGAGTTCACACCGAGGAGGTGCCCTGGCACGGCCACGGCTTCTCCATCTGCCTGCGGCTGCCGCCGTTGGCCACCTGCGTGTTCAAGCGGGAGCGGTAATGCGGTACAAGCGAAGGACAATTTCCGTTTGAGGCCCGCATGACCTCCCATCGCCGCATTCTTCCCGGCTCGGCCAATCCTCTTGGGGCGACCTGGGACGGCAATGGCGTGAACTTCGCCCTGTTCTCGGCCCATGCCGAGAAGGTGGAGCTGTGCCTGTTCGACCGGCGCGGCCTGCGCGAGGTGGAGCGCATCGCCCTGCCCGAATACACTGACGAGGTCTGGCACGGCTATCTGCCCGATTGCCGGCCGGGCCAGCTTTACGGCTATCGCGTCCACGGCCCCTACGACCCCAACGAGGGCCATCGCTTCAACGCCCACAAGCTGCTGCTCGATCCCTATGCCAAGGCTCATGCCGGCAGCTTCGAATGGTCGGACACCCATTTCGGCTTCAAGCCGGGCACGCCGAAGCTGGACCTGGTGGCCGACAAGCGCGACAACGCCCGCTTCATGCCCAAGTGCCGGGTGATCGATACCGCCTTCACCTGGGGTGATGACCGCCGCCCCAACGTGCCGTGGCCCGAGACCATCGTCTACGAGGCCCATGTGCGCGGCATGACCATGAAGCATCCCGGCGTGGTCAACGGCATGCGCGGCACCTTCCTGGGTCTGACCCAGCCCGGCGTGATCGACCACCTGCGGCGTCTGGGGGTGACCACGCTGCAATTGCTGCCCATCCACGCCATGATCGACGAGAAGCATCTGGCCGACCGGGGCATGCGCAATTACTGGGGCTACAATTCCATCGGCTTTTTCGCCCCCGATGCCCGCTATTATTCCGCCAGCCCGCACGGCGACTTCAAGACCATGGTGTCGCGGCTGCACGACGTGGGCATCGAGGTGATTCTGGACGTGGTCTACAACCACACCGCCGAGGGCAATCACCTGGGGCCGACGCTGTCCTATCGCGGCATCGACAATCTCAGCTATTACCGCCTGGGGCCGGACGGCAAGCGCTGGTACGAGAATTACTCGGGCTGCGGCAATACCTTGAACCTCGCCCATCCCCGCGTGCTGCAGATGGTGATGGATTCCTTGCGCTATTGGGCCGAGGAGATGCACGTGGACGGCTTCCGCTTCGATCTGGCGGCGTCGCTGGTGCGGGGCAAGGGCGGCTTCGACCATACCTCCGGCTTCCTCGACGCGGTGCGCCAGGACCCGGTGCTGTCCCGGCTGAAGCTGATCGCCGAGCCTTGGGACTTAGGGGGAGACGGCTATCGGGTCGGGCGCTTTCCCCCCGGCTGGTCCGAGTGGAACGGCCGCTACCGCGACACGGTGCGGCGCTTCTGGACGGGGGAGGGCGGGGTGATCGGCGATCTGGCCTCGCGCCTGACCGGATCAAGCGACATCTTCGGCTGGGGCGGGCGGCGGCCCTGGGCCAGCTTGAACTTCGTCACCTGCCACGACGGTTTCACCCTCAAGGACCTGGTGACCTACGAGCGCAAGCACAACGAGGCCAATCTCGAGGCCAACAAGGACGGCACCGACGCCAATTACGCCTGGAATTGCGGTCACGAGGGACCGTCGCCCTATCCCGAGATCACGGCGCTGAGGGCACGGCAGAGCCGCAATCTGCTGGCCACCCTGCTGCTGTCCCAGGGCATTCCCATGCTGCTGGCCGGCGACGAGATGGGGCGGTCGCAGAAGGGCAACAACAACGCCTATTGCCAGGACAATGAACTGGGCTGGGTCGCCTGGGATCAGGTGGACGAGGACCTGCTGGCCTTCGTGCAGGGCCTGATCGCGCTGCGCAAGGCCCATCCGGTGTTCCGCCGTCCCCGCTTTTTCGAGGGCAAGCGCCTGCCCAACTCGCCCCTGAAGGACATCGTCTGGGTGACGCCCGAGGGGCGCGAGATGGGCCATGCCGACTGGACCACGCCCTTCGCCCGCTCGCTGGGCTTCGTGCTGGGGGGCGAATCCTGCGCCGTGGACAACCTCACGGGGCACGAAGAGATGGACGACACCTTCCTGGTGCTGCTCAACGCCTATCACGAGGCGGTACCCTATGTGCTGCCGCCGCCCAGCCTGGGGCGGTCGTGGGAACTGGTGCTTGATACCAACGATCCCGCCGGCCGCCATGCGGGGACTCATTGGGCGGCGGGGATCACCTATCCGCTGGGGCAGCGTTCCCTGGCGGTTTTGCGCCGTTCGGGCGGTATGCGCGGATTGCGGCGAGATGAAATCGAGGGGAATGAGGAATGAGCGGAACCGACGCTCTGGACCGTTTGGCGCGGCTGGCGGGAATCGAGGACGGCTGGTGGGACTTCTTCGGCGAATGGCGCGTGGTGCCGCCTCAGACCAAGCGGGTCTTCCTGGCCGCCATGGGGCTGCCCGCCGACAGCGACGAGCAGGTCTGGGCCAGTCTCAAGGATCTGGAAAGCCGTCCTTGGCGCCGGACACTGGACCCGGTGCTGATGGCCGAAGAGCATTCGTCCCCGCCCTCCATCGCCGTCACCCTGCCGGCCGAGGCCGATGATTTCGAGCATTCCTGGGTGCTGGAAGAGGAACTGGGCATCCGCCACACCGGCACCTTCCGGCCCGGCGAATTGCGCTGGGGCGAGGAGTACCAGCTGGACGGACGGCTGATCCATCGCCGCTGGCTGGACCTGCCGGCGCTTCCGCCTTGCGGCTATCACCGCCTGACCCTGTCCGGCCCCAAGGGGGCGCTGGGCGAGATGGCGCTGATCGTCACCCCGCCGCGGGCCTTCGTGCCCGAGGTGGTGGAGCGCGATACCGGCGCCTGGGGCATCGCCACCCAGGTCTATTCCCTGCGCTCCGAGCGCGACTGGGGGGTGGGCACCTACGGCAATCTGGCCGAACTGGCCGAGGGCGCGGCCAGGATGGGGGCGGCCTGCGTCGGCATCAATCCGCTGCATGCCCTGTTCCCCGCCGATCCCGAGCGCTTCAGCCCCTATTCCCCCTCGTCGCGGCGCTTTCTCAACATCGCCTATATCGATATCGAGGCCATCCCCGAGTTCGCCGAATGCCTGGAGGCCAAGCGCATGTTCGCTTCGCCCGGCTATCAGGCCAATCTGGCGCGGCTGCGCGGCTATCCGCTGATCGACTATCCCGACGTCATGCGCCTGGCGCGGCCCATGCTGGAAGTGCTGTACCGCTGGTTCCGCCGGACCTGCATGGGCGAGGACAATCCGCGCGGCCAGGCCTTCCGCGCCTTCCAGATCGAGCAGGGCGTGTCGGGGCGGCGCTTCGCGGTGTTCGAGGCTCTGCACGACAGGTTCAGCCGCGACGGCACCCCCTATTGGCGACAGTGGCCGGCGGAGTTCCGCCGTCCCGAGTCTCCCGCCATCGCCGATTTTGCGGTCGAGCATGTGGAGCAGGTCGAGCTGTTCCAGTGGCTGCAGTTCATCGCCGACGAGCAGCTGGGTGAGGCGCAGAATCGGGCCAAGGCGGCGGGGGCCGCCATCGGCCTTTACCGCGACCTGGCGGTGGGCATTGCCGGCGACGGCGCCGAGGCCTGGGCCCAGCAGGATTCCCTGGCCCTGGGCGTCTCGGTGGGGGCGCCCCCCGATCCCCTGGCGCTCAAGGGGCAGGATTGGGGGCTGGTGCCGTTCAATCCCGTCACGCTGCGAGAGAATTTCTACGCCCCCTTCATCGAGGTGATGCAGGCCAATATGCGCCATGCCGGGGCGCTGCGCCTGGACCACGCCATGAGCCTGGCGCGGCTGTACTGGGTGCCGCCGGGCCAGCCCGCCGACCAGGGCGCCTATGTGCGCTATCCGGTCGAGGATCTGTTCCGGCTGGTGGCGCTGGAAAGCCAGCGCAATCGCTGTCTGGTGATCGGTGAGGATTTGGGCACCGTCCCCGACGGCTTCCGCGAGCGCATGGACCGGATGGGCATCTTCGCCTACCGGGTGATGGTGTTCGAAAAGACCAAGGATGGCGCCGTGCGCCCGCCGCGGGAGTTCGATGCCAAGGCCCTGGCCATCGCCGCCACCCACGACCTGCCGTCCCTGCGCGGCTGGTGGGCGGGCAAGGACATCGATCGCCGGGAAAAGCTCGATCTTTATCCCCGCGAGGGACAGGCGGCGGAAGAGCGGCAGGCCCGCGCCGCCGACCGCGTCGCCATGGTGGCGGCGCTGGCGGGCCAAGGCCTGCTGCCCGCCGATTTCCCGGCGAGTCCCGCGCTCACGGATGTCCAGGCTGTCGCCCTGTCGGCGGCCGTTCACGCCTATCTCGGCCGCTCCGCCTCCCGGCTGATGATGGTGCAGATGGAAGACGTCCTGGGCCAGGAACTCCAGATGAACCTGCCCGGCACCACCATCCAGCATCCCAATTGGCGCCTGCGCTACAAGGCCGAGTCGGCGGCCATTCTGGCCGACCGGCGCATGGTGGCGACGGCCGAGGCCTTGAGGGATGCCGGCCGTACGTAAAAATTCATATGGATCGGGTGCCCCCTGGGCGTGACCGCCCTTGCCCGCGCTGCTGTTTCATGGCGGAATGTCCACGGATGGAACAGGCGGGAAGACAGGTATGAAGAATGCAAAGCCTCCGGTCGTGAGATTGCTGGGCGACGATCTGGCCAGCATCAAGGAGGCTATCGGCAGCCACCTGCTCTATACGGTGGGCAAGGAACCGATCAACGCCACAGCGCGCGACTGGTTCATGGCCGCCGCCCATACGGTGCGCGACCGGGTCACCGAGCATTGGATGCCGACCCTGAACCGCTATTACCGCGAGGATTCCAAGCGGGTCTATTACCTGTCCATGGAGTTCCTGATCGGTCGCACCCTGGTTAACAGCCTGATCAATCTCGGGCTTTACGACACCGTGCGCCAGGCCATCACCGATCTGGGCCAGGATTTTGACGAAGTGGCCGCCTGGGAGGTGGAAGCCGCCCTGGGCAATGGCGGCCTGGGGCGCCTGGCCGCCTGCCTGCTGGATTCCATGGCCACCATCGGTGTGCCGGGCTTCGGCTACGGCATCCGCTACGATTACGGCATGTTCACCCAGCACGTGGACAACGGCTGGCAGGTGGAAAGCCCGGAAAACTGGCTGCGCTATGGCAATCCCTGGGAATTCCCCCGGCCGGGCGTGATCTTCCCCGTCCGCTTCGGCGGGCGCGTCATCCATTTCCGCGATGTTCTGGGCCACACCCGCTCGCAATGGGTGGATGCCGAGGAAGTGATGGCCATGGCCTTCGATGTGCCGGTCCCCGGCTATGGCGGCAAGGTGGTCAACAATCTGCGCCTGTGGTCGGCCAAGTCGACCCGCGAGTTCGACCTGAAATACTTCAACGCCGGCAATTACATCGAGGCCGTGCGCGACAAGAACGAATCCGAGACCCTGTCCAAGGTGCTCTATCCCTCGGACATGACCGACCGGGGCAAGGAACTGCGCTTCAAGCAGGAATATTTCTTCGTCGCCGCCTCCATCCAGGACATCCTGGCCCGCTTCCGAAAAAGCCATTCCGACTGGGCTCTGCTGCCCGACAAGGTGGCCATCCAGCTCAACGACACCCACCCCGCCTTGGTGGTGGCCGAGTTGATGCGGGTGCTGGTCGACGAGCACCAGATCGAGTGGAACAAGGCCTGGGATCTGGTGCGGGGCTGCTGCGCCTACACCAACCATACCCTGTTGCCGGAGGCGCTGGAGACCTGGTCCATCGACCTGTTCGAACGGGTGCTGCCCCGCCACCTGGAAATCGTCTTCGCCCTCAATCACGAATTCCTGCAAAGCGTCCGCTATCGCCATCCCGGCGATTCCGAACTGCTGCGCCGGGTGTCGCTGATCGCCGAGGGGCATGAGCGCCGGGTGCGCATGGGCCATCTGGCGGTGATCGGCAGCCACAAGGTCAACGGCGTCGCCGCCATCCATACCGGCTTGATGAAGAGCACCATCTTCTCGGATTTCGAGCACCTGAGCCCGGGCAAGATCACCAACAAGACCAACGGCGTGACCCCCCGGCGCTGGCTGCTGGCCGCCAATCCCACCCTGTCCGCCCTGATCACGTCGAAGATCGGCGACGGCTGGATCACCGATCTCGACAAGCTGCACAAGCTCGAGCCGCTGGCCGACGATCCCGCCTTCCGCAAGGCCTTCGCCGCCGTGAAGCGGGCCAACAAGGAACGCCTTGCCGCCATGCTGTCCCAGCGCCTGGGCGTCGAGGTGGAAGTGGAGTCCCTGTTCGACGTCCAGGTGAAGCGCATTCACGAATACAAGCGCCAGCTCCTGAACGTGTTGCACGTCATCACCCGCTATGGCCGCATCCGCTCCAACCCGCTGCTCAATCCGGTGCCGCGCACGGTGATCATCGGCGGCAAGGCGGCGCCCGGCTACCACATCGCCAAGCTGATCATCAAGCTGGTCAACGACGTGGCCGAGGTGATCAACAACGATCCGCTGGTCGGGGCCAAGCTGAAGCTGATCTTCGTGCCCAATTACAACGTCTCCACCGCCGAGCTGGTGATGCCGGCCGCCGATCTGTCCGAGCAGATCTCTACCGCCGGAACCGAGGCGTCGGGCACCGGCAACATGAAGATGAGCATGAACGGGGCGCTGACCATCGGCACCTGGGACGGCGCCAACGTGGAAATCTGCGAAGAGGTTGGCGAGGAAAACATGTTCCTGTTCGGCCTCTCGGCGCAGGATGTGGCGCGGCGCCGGGTCGACGGCTATGACGCCGTGGCGGCGGTGAAGGCCGATCCCGACCTGACCTGGGCGTTGGAAATGATCGGCAGCGGCTTCTTCTCGCCCGACCAGCCCGACCGCTTCCGTCCGTTGGTGGATATCCTGACAACGGGTGGCGACCACTATCTGCTGTCGGCCGACTTCCCGCTCTACATGGCCGCCCAGGAACGGGTGGACCAGACCTATCGCGATCCCGAGGAATGGACCCGTAAGGCCATCCTCAACGTGGCGCGCATGGGCAAGTTCTCGTCCGACCGCACGGTGGCCGAGTACGCCCGGGAGATCTGGGGGGCGCTGTAGCCGTCGCTTGGGGCTTTGGCGCCAGGCTGCGGAGCAACGTCACTGCGGGGGCTTTTGCCCCCGGCCCCCCAATCGGGAAGCGCGGCTTCCCGAACCCTTCAGCGTTTTAAAGAACTGGAGGTTCGGAGGCTGTGCCTCCGAACGGGTCAGGGCGGTCGCCCTGCCGCGCAAGCGGAGTATCTCCGCAGCCTGTCAAGCCTGACGCGGAGGGGCGATCAGCGGACGGTCCAGAAGGACGAGTGCTCGGTCTGTTGCTGGGTGGCGACCAGATCGCGGACCCGCTCCATGACCGCGGCATTGGCGGCCTGTCCCTCGGTGGAGGTAGGCTCGGCCGCCGCAATGGCGGTGGTGGCAGGCGCCGCCGGGGCGGCCCTGGCAACCGGAGGCGCGGGCCGGGCGGCCTGCGGCTTGGGAGCCTTGTCCTTGGGATAGGTGTAGTCCACGGATTTGAGCGGCGTGACGTCCAGCGAACTGGCCGGCTTGGCCCGGCTGAGGTTGTCCACCTCCAGGCGCCCCATCAGGGCGATCAGTTCGTAGGATGCCTGATACATGCTGTAATAAGCGCCGGTGTAGTTGATCCGGGCCTCGTTGATGCGGGTTTCCTCGTCCAGCACTTCGGTGACGGTGGCCTTGCCGGCATCACGCTTCTTCATGGTCGCCGCCCAGACTTCCTCGGCCAGGACGGCGGCATTTTCCAGCAGATCCAGACGCTGGCGCGCGGTCTGGATCTTGTGCCAGGCGGTGCGGGTCTGTTCGGCGGTCTTGCGGCTGGTGTGGTAGCGGTTATCCTTGCTGACGCCGTGATCCCAGGACGCCTGGGCCACGGAGGCGTCGGTCTTGAAGCCCGAGAACAATTCCCAACTGGCCACCAGCATCAGCGACCAGTCGCGGCGCACGCCGACGGTGGCATTCTTGCCGTGCTCGTAATCGGCCTTGCCCACCAGGTCGAGGGTGGGATAGTAGCCGGCCTCTGCGATATTGCGCTTTTCGCCCGACAGCACGATGGAGCTGCTGGCCGATTCCAGCGTGGGGTTGTCCTTCTCGGCCGCTTCCAGCGACTGATCCAGGGTCTCGGGGATCAGGTCCAGCGGCAGGGGCGGGTCGGACAAGGACGCCACGTCGGGGGCATGGCCGAACACCTGGGTGAAGCGGGCGACGGCGGCGTGGAACTCGCCCTCGTAATTGACCCGGCGCTCCTTGGCCAACTGCAGGCGCTGCTTGGCCTGCAAGACGTCGGAGGCGATGCCCGAACCCTTCTGGACGCGCTCGTCTTCCAGGTTCTGCTGTTCGGCGACCTTGCGCTCGTTCTCGCGCGACAGCGCCACCAGCTTGGTGGTGCGCATGACGTCGAGATAGGCGATGGCACCCTCGAGCAGAGTGGCCTGGCGTGTGGCGCGCAGATCGGATTCCGAGATACGCCGGGTGGACTTGGCCGACTCGACGGTCGAATCGGTGGCGAAACCGTCGAAAATCTTCTGGGTAACGGTCAGGCCGCTGGTATTGCGCTTGTCCATGAACGGCTTGCCCTGGGTGCCTCGCCGGTCGGGACTGTCGATATATTCATGGCCCTGGTCGCCGGACAGCTTCACCGTGGGCAGGTATCCGGCCCGGGCGACGCGGATGCCTTCATCGGCGGAGTTCACGCCCTTCATCTTGGCCTGAATCTGCGGGTTGGTTGCGACGAGCTCGCGCATCTCGTCTTCTAGGGTTCCGGCGACAACCGGCGTCCAGTACGCCGCCAGAACGGTGGTCGCCAAGGCCCAAAGTCTGAGCCTCCGGCTTCGAATGACGACGTTCCCCAATGTGTGCACGCGGCTGGCCCCCAATCTATGGCTCTGATATACACCGGAATGTCTAATTTGTGAATCGACTAAAGCGATTCAGCATGGCGATTTCGGGTGGGTGGCATGTCGGGCATGGATGTGGAGGACGAAAGGTTTCTGACGCGCCTCGCCGAGCGACTGCCCGGAGATGCGGAAGTCCTGGCGCGCCTTGCGGTTATGAGGGTGCGCCTTGGGGGACTGGACGGGGCGAAAGCCTGTGCCGAAAGGGCGGTGGAGCTGGCTCCTGGTCTGGCGGAGGCCCATGCAGCCCTCGGTCTGGTCCAGGGACGCTTGCGGAGGTTTTCCGAGGCACGGCTCAGTCTTGAGCACGCTGTACGGATCAACCCAAGGTTGGGAATGGCCTGGCTGCATCTGGGGGAGGTTCTGTCGACGTTCCCCGACCAGCTTCAGGCGGCGGCGGAGGCCTTGCGCAGGGCCGGCGGCCTCATGCCGCGCGACCATCGCCCCCTGAATGCCTTGGCCGGGGTGTTGATGGGCGGCAAGCGCTATGACGATGCCGTGCAGGCCTATCGTGCCGCCGCGGCGATGGCCACCGACCCCAATCTGGCCGATATGCTGAATAATATGGGCGTGGCGCTGGAGCGCCTGGAGCGCCGGGACGAGGCGGTGCCCATGATGCGCGCCGCCTCGCTGATTCGTCCGGATTCTCCGGCGATCCACGATAATCTCGGCAATGCCCTGCTGGGCACCGCACAGGCAGAGGAGGCGGAGACCTGCCACCGCCGGGCCTTGGCGCTGGGCGCCAAGGGTGGCGAGACCTGGAGCAATCTGGGCAATTCCCTACACCGGCAGGGACGGCTGGACGAGGCCGACGCGGCCTATCGCCGCGCCATCGAGATCAATCCCGAGGAACCCAAGTTCCACACCAATCTCGCCCTCAATCTGCTGCTTGCCGGGCGCATGGAGGAGGGATGGCGGGAATACGAGTGGCGGTGGCGCGGGCATCCCAATCTACCGCCTTATCTGGTCGACCGGGTGTGGACGGGCGAGCCCCTGCCCGCCGATCTGCCGGGCGGCGGCACCTTGCTGCTGCAGGCCGAGCAGGGCTATGGCGATACCTTGCAGTTCATCCGCTATGTGCCGCAGCTCAAGGCACGGGGCGTCAACCGGGTGATCCTGGCCTGCCAGCCGGAACTGATCCGGCTGATGGAAACCGCTCCGGGGCTGGACGCCGTCGTGGGGGAAGCCGGCCCCATGCCGCCCTTCGACAAGGCCGTTACCCTGCTGTCGTTGCCGGGATTGTTGGGGGGGCTGGCCGCGCCGGCGGCATTTCCCTATCTGTCGGTGCCCCAAGGCGTGCGGATGCCGCTGCCAGCGGCGCCGGCCGGAACCCTCAAGGTCGGCCTCGCCTGGGCCGGACGCCCTACCCACGGCGACGACTGGAACAGGTCCATTCCCGCCCGCATGCTGGCTCCCATCCTCGACGTGCCGGGAGTGACCTTCTATTCCCTGCAGCGCGGGGCGGTGGCGCCCCGGCTGGGGCGGCCTCCGGCCGACCGGCTGGTGGAGGCCGCCGACCTTTGCGCCGATTTCTGCGATACCGCCGCCATGCTCATGGGGCTGGATCTCATCATTTCCGTCGATACCGCCGTGGTGCATCTGGCGGGAGCCCTGGGCAAGCCGGTCTGGCTGCTGCTGCCGTCGGTGCCTGACTTCCGCTGGCGCCTGGAGGGGGAGGCCTCCGACTGGTATCCCGCCTTCCGCCTGTTCCGCCGCAAGGGCCAATCGGGCTGGGAGGCGCCCATCGCCCGTCTGGCCGAGGCCTTGCGGGCCAGGGTGGATCGACCGGCTTCCGCCTGATTTCTGCCGGGGCCATCGTCCGGCGGCGGCGTCCGACCGGGCATTTCAACGCTTCGAAGGCGAAACTTTTCCAAGTGTATCGAGCTGCGGCTTGTGTCTGGTGCGCCATCTGCGCCGGCAAGCGCGTAAAGTGCTTGCTGTATACAATCTCAGAATGCAATCTACAGAAATGCGTCCGTGACGTTGGTTGTGCTTGCATGTAAAGCACGCAAAACGTGTTGCGTGACTTCGGCGTGAGGATTGGATTGAGCACGATAGGAATGAGCCGGGTGCGCAGGCCCAAGGATCCTACGGAATTGTCCGCGGCGGAGTGGGTCCGTCAACAGCTGATCGACGATATCGTGGCCGGTCGGCTTCGTCCGGGCGAGAAGCTGTGCGAGGTGAAGATCGCGGCGCGGCTGGGCTGTTCCCGCACCCCGGTGCGCGAGGCGTTCCGGCACCTCGGGGCCTTGGGCCTGGCCAATTTCGAGAAGAATCGCGGCGGCAACGTGGTGCGGCTGGAACGCGCCCAGATGCTGGAGCTGTTCGAGGCACTGGCGGAAGTGGCGGCCTCCTGCGCCGGGCTTGCCGCCTCCCGCGGGGAGGCGCGGCGCCGAATTCTGGAGGAGCAGGGCCGCCTGGACCATATCGCCGTTCCGGCGGGCACCGGCGGCGAAGGCGATCTCTTTACCACCGTATTCGACATCTGCGGCAATCAGTTGCTGGCGGCGTCGGGCAGTGCGATCCGCTGCCGTCTGCTGCCCTATTGGCGGCTGCTGGGCTCGACCGCCGATGACTGGGCCTCGCACGGCGGCCTGGGCCAGGCCGCGGCGATCCGGGCCATTGCCGCCGGTGATGGAAGGGCGGCCCGGCGGGCCATGCGGACCTTCGTGCTGATGGCCCGCGATCACGCGGTGCGGGGGGTGCCCCCGTCCGCCTTGCCCTGAGCGCCGTTTCCAGACCATCGAGCGTCAAATATGACGCACGATGGTCCAGGTTCATGTTTGCCCCTCGCCGGGCGCAGCCTTCCGGCCGCTTGGCCGCGGCCTCAATGGCCGCTGAGCAACCTGCGTCAGATTTAACGCAGGTTGCTCTATTTGCGGGCGGCCTGGATTTCCTGTTCCAGGTCCTGGAAGGCCTTGGAGGCCCGCAGCTTGGATTCCAGCATCTTGTCCTGCTTCACCCGGTCCATGAGGATCCGATTGGCATTGCCCATAGGGTATTGCAGCAGGACATAGGCGCGGTAGATGGCGCCCTGGGGCACCAGCTTGGTCTCGGTGCGGGAATAGCCGGCCAGACTGGTCTCGGTGATCAGGTTCGAGGTGACCCGTTCGCTTTCGGTCAGGATCACCGGGTCCTCGCCCGTGCCGCTTTCCGAGATGAATTCCTTCAGCTTGGAAGACAGCGAGCCGCGCAGGGTGTCGGCCAGGCTGCGCTTGGCGCTGAGGGTCGCCTTGTCCATGGCCATCTGCATGTCGCCCGACGTGGCGGTGCCGGGGGCGTACAGGCTGTCGGAATCGGTGGGCGGCTGGGTGAACCAGCGCGGCGCGTCGTCCACCGAGGCCTGGACGCCGGCGACGCGGGCTTCCTGCTTCTTCTGCTCGGCGGCGGCGCGAGCGGCGGGGCTGCCCGGTTCCGGAGTGGCGCAGCCGGCCAGCAGGGCGGCGGCGATCAGGGCGATGGGAGCGAAACGGGTCGGCATGTGGGTCATCCCTTCTTCTCGAGCGCCGCCAGGGCGCCCTGGATGGTATCGATCTCGCGGGCAAGGTCGAGGCCCGGCCCGGAAAGGTCCTTCAGATCGGCAAGCGCCTTGCCCGCCTGTCCATAATGCCCGGTCCTGACATAGGCGAGCCCGGCGCCATAGAAGGCATCGGCCGCCGCTTTGCGGTCGCCCTGGCCCAGCAGGATGACCCCGGAATTGTAATAGGCGAAGCCGTTGGCGGGATTGGCGCGGATGGCCATGTCATAGGCCGCCAGCGCCCGCTCGCCGCGGCCCTGCAGGCTGTTGACGTAGCCCAGGCCGTTGAGAAAGGTGCCGTTGCCGCCCTCCAGCGCCACGGCGCGGATGATATGGGACTCGGCCCGGGCGGGTTCGCCCAGCTTGATGCGCATGCGGCCCACGGCGAAGTGGGCCGAAGCCAGGGAATCGTCGCGGGCCACCGCCTGTTCGGCGCGGGCCAATGCCCCGGCATAGTCGCCGGCCTCGGCCAGGGCGTCGGTGTAGCGCAGGAAGTCCTCGGGCCGGGCTCCCGGCGTCGCCACCAGGGCGTCCAGCAGGGGAACGCGCGCCATGTCGCCGAAGCGGCCCAGCTCCAGCGCCTGAATCAGCCGTGCCCGCCGCTCGTCGGGGGGCTGGGCGGCGGTCTCGTCCAGAAAAGCTTCCAGCCCGGCCTTCCGTGGCGCTTCGGGCGACAGCGGCTGGGCGCGCACCGGGGCGGGCGGCTCGGCCGGATCGTCGAGGGCGACGATGCCCGAATCGGGGATGGTCGAGACCAGTCGCCGGGCCAGGTCATCGGTGGCGCGCAGGACCTGCTCGTCATCCATGTTGCGGGCGGCCTCGAAGATGCCCATGGCCACGCCAATGGGCGAGACCGGCAGGCCGCCGGCATGCAGCGTCGCCACGTGCGAGCCCTCCCACAGGACATCGCCGGTGCCGGCCCGGACCATGCGCAATTGGGCGCCGACCGCCACCCGGGAATAGACCCCCAGGAATTGCCGGCCGCTTTCGGTGACTTGTCCGCTGATCAGCGCCTCGCACTTCAGGGCCCGGCCGATCTCGGCCCGGTCCTCCCGCTGGGCGGCGGTCAGGCGGTCCAGGATGAAATCCACCCGGGCGGGCTTCACGTCGCGGCGGCCCTGGGGCGCCAGATGGGCGTGGATGGCCCGGCGCACGGCCTCGATACGGGCCGGATCGACGGCGGCCTCGCCCTCGGGACCGGTCAGCGGCAGGACGGCGACGCAGGACGGCGGCCGGGCGGCCCAGGCTTCCGAGAGGTGGAAGGATACGGCGTTGAGGGCCAGGGGCGGCGCCTCCTCGGCGACTCCCCGGTCCACATAGACCGGGCTGGTGCAGGCGGCCAGCAGCAATGCCAAGGCTGTCATCCCGAGGTGAAGCCGAGGGATCTCAGTCTGGCATGGCGGTGCCGGTTCTGATCCGCCGGTCCAGGAGGAGATTCCTCCTCCCGCAGGTCGTCGGGATGACACGGCGCGGCGCTTCATTTCTCGGCCCTCAGGATGGAGTAGGCCTTGCGCACCATGCGGGACTCGCCGCGCGGCAGTTCCAGCAGGCGGGCCTTGAACTCATCCAGGCTGTAGCTGTCGCGGAACTCCACGGGGTTTCGGGTGGCTACCACCATCAGGTATTCGTCGACCATGCGCCGCTTGCCCTCCAGCGCCGGGGGGAAGTCGGCGCGCAGCACATAGCGCTTGCGCCCCATCTCCGAGGGAATGGTGGTCTGGCGGTCGATGTGGCTGAGACGGTCGTAAGGATTGGGCAGGATGCGCGACACCTGGGCCTCGCCCGTCTCGTAGGGCAGCCACTGGAACACCGCCACGCCCATGGGCTGGCTGGGGGAGAGGGTGATCTCCAGGGGCTCGCCCTGGCGATAAACCGCGCCATTGAGCCGGACCCCCAGGTCGAACGCCGGATCGGGACGGCCCGGCGGCACCACCACCTCGGCCTCCAGGTCCACCACGCATTTGCGGACGCCGTCCAGCACGGCCAAGGTTTCCACCCGGCGGTTGCGGATGGCGCGCACATCGCCGTCGACCATGCTCCAGACGGCGGAATTGTGGGTGCATTCAGCCTGATCGCCCTGTTCGGAACAGCGCATCAGCTCTTCCGACGACAGGCGTTCGCCGGTGATCCGGCGGACCGCGTCCTCCTTGGCCTTGTCCTCGGCCAGGCGGCAGGCTTCGGCCTCGGACTGTTCCGGCGGGAACAGGCGCTCGGCCCGCGCCGCCACCCAGTCGGCCTTGGCGGCGGCCGGGGCCAGGAGAAGAGCCAGAAGGATCGTCCAACGGATCATGGCCTTGCTCCTTCGCCTATTTGGGGGACGCGATCAGGACGACGCGGGGCAGCATGGACTGGTAAAGATCCTCCAGCGACATGTCGCCCGCCGCGGCCTTGCCGCCGCCCTTCCGCCCCAGAAAGCGCAGCAGGCGGCTGGACTTGATGGCGAAGTTGACGTCCTCGGCGCTGATGCCCGACCGGCTTTTGAGATCGGCGGTGTCCAGCTTGGCCACGGCGATGCCGATCAGCCGGCCGCTGCGGTCGAATACCGGCCCGCCGGAATTGCCCTGGTTCAGCTTGGTGGTCATCTGGAACGAGGCGGGATCGCCGTTCAGCCCGCCCATCTTGGAGACGATGCCCTCGGCCAGGGCCGGCTGCTCGTCGCCCAGCACGGTGATCAGGGGAAAGCCCATGACGATGGCGGCGCGGCCCGGCGCGCCGTCGCTGATGGCCGAGATGGGCATGGCATCGCCCTCGGGGAAGGGCTCGGACAGTTCCAGCAGCGCCAGGTCGTCCTCGGCCGAGACCTTGATCACCCGGGCACGGCGCACATGGCCGGTGCCGTTGCGGATGGCGGTGTCACGGGCGCCGTCGACCACATGGCGGTTGGTGATCACCTGTCGTCCGCCTTCCAGCACGATGCCGCTGCCGAACAGGACGGGCGTGCCGGGCTTGAAGGGCAGGGGCTCGGGATTGGCCAGGGCCTGGAAGCTGCGCGGCCGGGACGGAGGCGGGGCCGGGGGAGGGGGCGGCGGCGGGGGCTGCAGCGACTTGACCTCGGGAATGGGGGCGACGGCGGGCGGCGGAGGCTCGGGCGCAGGCGTTGGCGGCGAAGCCTCGGCGGGCCGCGCCTCGGGGGCCACATTCTGCCGCCACTGGAGGATGGCGGCGGCGCGGCCGTCGCGTCCCCGCTGCCGGAACAGCTCGGCCGCCCGGTCGCGGGCTTTCAGCGCCTCGGCCTTGCGTCCCATCTCCCACAAGAGGAGGCCCAGAACGTCCGAGGCTTCGGCCGAATCCGGGTGGCGGCGAAGGAACTGCCCCAGACGCTCGGCCGCCGTGGCGGGGGAGAAGGCGCGCGCCTGATAGCGGGCCAGCATCACCGCCACCTCTTCGCTATCGGGGCGCTGGCGGGACAGGTTTTCCAGCCGGAGAGTAGCGTCCGCCGCCCGGCCCAGACGCTGGTCGATACGGGCCAGCACCAGATGGGCCTGGAGTTGATCCGGGTCGGTCTTGAGGACGCTTTCGGCGTGGCGGCGCGCCTGGGCCAAGTGTCCCAGGGCCATTTTGGCTTCCGCCAGACCCAGGGTGGATTCGGCTTCGGACTCCAGCGAGGTGGTCAGCGCCTGCTCGAAAAACTCGGCGGCCTTGCCCGCCTTGCCCAGGCCGAGATAGATGCGGCCCAGCGCCCGGTCGATCTCGGCCGCCTGGGCAGCGGATTGCGGGTCCAGGCCGCGCAGGACGGCGATGGCGGCCTGATATTGCTCGGCGTCGATCAGGGCCATGGCCTGATCCATGGCCTGAGCCCCCGCCGCCGGGGCGGCCTGGGCGCAGGTCGGCGCCACGGTCGGGAAACCGAGGAATAATATCCAGGCAATGATCCGAAGTCCCCGCATAGCCCCCTCCGCTCATTCCGGCAGGATTGTACTCCGATTCCCGGTCCGGCCAAGATCGCCAGACCCCGGCGGGCCGGCATCCATGGGACGGATGAGGATCAGACGGACCGGCGGCGTTTTTTTTGAACCGGTGCGCAAAAAAAGCGGCGCCCGTTCGGGGCGCCGCTCTGGCTTGGCCGTGATGGCCGGTCGGTGTTCAGGCCGCCTTGATGGCGGCCAGGAATTCGGACACCTCGGTGGCCAATTGCTCCGACTGCTGCGACAGTTCGTCGGCGGTGCCCAGCAACTGATGGGCGGCGCTGCCGGTGGTGGCGGCCCCCTGGTTGACCAGGGTGATGGAGGAGGTGACCTCGCGGGTTCCGCTGGACGCCTCCTGGACGTTGCGGGCGATCTCCGCCGTGGCGGCGGTCTGCTCCTCCACCGCCGAGGCGATGGCCGAGGCGCTTTCCGAGATGCTGGAAATGGTGTGGCCGATGCCGCCGATGGCGCTGACCGCGTCGCGGGTCACGGCCTGGACCGAATTGATCTGGACGACGATGTCCTCCGTCGCCCTCGCCGTCTGGGTGGCCAGATGCTTGACCTCGTTGGCGACCACGGCGAAGCCCTTTCCGGCATCGCCGGCGCGGGCCGCCTCGATGGTGGCATTCAAGGCCAGAAGATTGGTCTGGGCGGCGATGTCGTTGATCAGCGTCACCACCTGTCCGATGCGGTTGGTCGCTTCGGACAGGGACAGCACGATGCTGTTGACCCGCTCGGCCTCCTCGGAGGCGCGGTGCGAGATTTCGCTGGAATTGGCGACCTGACGGGCGATCTCGTGCTCGGAGGCGGCCAATTGCTCGGCGGCGGCGGCCACGGTTTCCACGTTGACCGAGGCTTGTTCGGCCGCGGCGGCCACCACGGTGGACTGGCGCGACGTGTCCTCGGCCACCGAAGTCATGGATTGAGCCGAATCGCGCAGGTGATGCGCGGATTCGGTCACGCCGTTCAGCACCGCGAACACACTGCTGTTGAAATCGGTGGTCAGGCGCTCGATGGCCTCCTGGCGCCGGTTGCGGGCCGCCTGCTCGGCCGCCTGGGCCGCTTCGAGGCGATGGCGGGCCTGGCCGTTTTCCTTGAAGATTTCCAACGCCCGGATCATCTCGCCGATCTCGTCCCGACGCTCGGTATGGCGAATCGCCACGTCGAGATTGCCGTCGGCCAGATCGCGCATGGCCAGGATGCTGCGCTTGAGCGGCGTGGCCAGGTTACGCTTGGCGATGGTCCAGCTGACCAGGATGCTCAGGGCGCCCACCAGGACCGTGACCCCCACCATCAATTGCAGCGTCCGCTCGGCGGCGACCAGGAAATCGGCCTTCTTGATTCCCACATAGAGCACGCCGATGACATTGCCGGCCCCGTCGAGAATGGGGTCGTAGGCGGTCATGTAGGGCTCGCCCAGGATTTCTACTTCGCCGCGAAAGGATGTCTTTCGGCCAAAGACCGCCTCATAGGCGGCGGTCTTGGCCAGTTGTGTGCCCACGGCCCGGCTGCCGTCGGGCTTGATGACATTGGTGGTGACGCGGGTGTCGCCCATGAAGACCGTGGCGGAGCCCCCCACCAGCGCCTTGATCTTGTCCACCACGTCGAAATTGCCGTTCAGCACATGATCACCGGCCAGAATCTTGCCATCGGCCACGGAGAAGGCCGTTCCCTTGGACTTCAGGACGTCCCAGGCCACTTTCATGTTGGTCTCGACCCGCTCGCGCGCCGCGTCGGCGGCGCTGGCATGCAGCAGTGACCGGCTGAGCAGGGTCACGCTCAACCCCAGCAAAAGGACTCCCGACACGGCGAGAGCCATGATCTTCGGAACGATTCCCATGGTGGCGATACGGTGGCCAAGCATGGCGATTCCTCGTTTGGTTGTCTGCAATAATACCTACGGATAGCATGGCGTTGCGGCGCGGCGCCAGCCCGCGAAATGCTAGGCAGTGTTGCAAAAAGTGACTTCCAATAGAAAAAGGCCCGCAGATATGTGCGGGCCTTGATCTTGCCGCGGGGGGGCGGCGGGGGCTATTCGGCGGCTTCCGGCTTGGCGTTGCTATGGCTGTGCTCAGGCTGCGCCGGGCCGTCCGACGGCATAACGCTGATCAGCGAGGCCACCAGGGCCGCCAGGAAGGGCATGGCCTGGACCACCAGGGTCAGCGACCAGATCCGCACGTCGGGGTCGGTGAAGTTGTTGCGCGGGATCAGCACGGCGATGGCGGCGACGTAGTGCAGCAGCGCCAGGGTGGCCTCTTCCGACGCCATCAGGAAGCCCTGGGTGAAGGCCGCCTTGTTGGCCATCTTGGGGGTGCGCATGAAGGGCGTCGACTTGGTGAAGATGCCCTGCCACATGGCCCAGGCGATGGAATAGGTCAGCCCCATGCCGGCGATGGCCGCCAGCGACCGGCGCTTCAGCCCGCAATTCACCCGCGTGGTGTAGAGGAAGAAGTGGTGGAAGATCTTCGCCACGAACACGCCCACGGTGGGCAGGGTGAAGAAGGGCAGCGGCGTGCTGAAATAGCGCGGCGCCACGATCATGCCCAGCGACCAGGCCAGCGCCGCCACGCAGAACAGCAGGTAGAAGGCGTCGGCGAACCAGGGCAGCCAGCCGGCGACGAAATGGTACTTCTGGCCGGTGGTCAGTCCGGTCTGCTTGAAGGGGATCAGCGAGCGCCAATGGGCCTTGAGAATCTGCACCGCGCCATAGGCCCAGCGGAAACGCTGCTTCTTGTAGGCCATGAAGGAATCGGGGACCAGGCCATGGCCCAGGCGGTCCTGGACATAGACCGACTGATAGCCGGCCTTCATCATGCGCAGGCCCAGCTCGGCATCCTCGACGATGCACCACTCGCCCCAGCGGCCGGCGTCTTCCAGCGTCTTCTTGCGCACCAGGGTCATGGTGCCGTGCTGGATGATGGCGTCGGCCTCGTTGCGGAACACCATGCCGATGTCAAAGAACCCGGCATATTCCCAGTTGATCATTTCCTTGAACAGGTCGTGTTCCCATTCGCGGTGATCCTGGGGCGCCTGGACATGGCCCACCTTGGGATTCTCGAAATAGGGGACCAGGCCTTTCAGCCAGTTCTTGTCCACCATGTAGTCGGAATCCACCACGCCGATAATCTCGGCTTCGGGGTCGGTGACGGTGAGGCCGAAGTTCAGCGCGCCGGCCTTGGCGCCGGGCCAGGGCGCCAGGTGAAAAAACTTCACCTTGTCGCCCAGGGTCTTGCAGTACTCCTCGACCGGCCGCCAGACCTCCTCCTTCTTGGTGTTGTTGTCCAACACGATGATTTCGAAGTTGGGGTAGTCCAGCGCCATCAGGCTGTCCAGGGTCAGCTTCACCATGGCCGGCGGCTCGTTGTAGCACGGCAGGTGGATGGAGACCTTGGGGAAGCGCTTGCACTGGTCGGGCGGCAGGGCGGTGAAGCGCCGCTTGAACTTGCTGGCCCAGGTCAGTTCGGTCACCTCGATGCCGGCGATCAGCACCACGATCAGCAGCAATAGCTGGGCGGGCAGCATCAGCCCCAGCATCAGCCCGGTGCCCGGCGACACGTCGCGGATGACGGGGGTGGACATGGTCCAGATCAGCAGCGTCGACGCGAACTGCACCAGGAGGGCGAAGAAGATCTTGCCCGGCAGGCGCAGCGTCTTCCACTTGCCCAGGAACCACACCACGGGCAGCAGGGCGATCAGGGTGGCGGTGATGGCCTGGGTGGGCCATTCCTCGAATTCCAGCACGGGGCCGATCCAGCTGAACTTGGGCTGGCGCTCCACGGTGTAGATGCCCCAATGCTTTTCCGACGCGGTGTTGTCCAGGTTCACTTTCCACGGCTGGTCGAAGGCTTCGACGATGTTGTAGTCGAGCTTCTCCTCGTGGGCCCAATTGACGAAATTGCGCAGGAACATGGCCTGGTTGACCAGCGACGGCTCGGAGACGCCGTAATTGCGCCCCGCCGACGGCCAGCCCACTTCGCCGATGAAGATGGGCTTGTCGGGATAGGCGGCCTTGACGTCGCGGACCATGCGCTTGGTGAAGTCCAGCGCGTTGTCGATGTGGACGCCGCCCGGCTCCCAGAACGGCAGGGTGTGGATGGTGATGAAATCCACTTCGCGGGTCAGTTCGGGATAGTCCAGCCAGATGGCCCAGGCCTCGGCGGTGCTGATCTTGACCCGGTCGGGCAGCGCGGCGCGCACCCGGCGCAGATAGCGGATCATCTGCTCGGGCGACAGGCGGTGCAGCGTCAGGTTTTCGTTGCCGATGATCACCCGGTCCACGTTGGGATTGTCGCGGGCGATGCGGATGATGTTGGCGATCTCCACCTCGTTGCGGCCCAGGCGCTCATCCAGCCAGGCGCCGGGCAGGGCCTTCAGGCCGTACTTGGCGGCCAGCTCGGGGACCTGGTCCAGGCCCTCCAGGGTGGAATAGGTGCGGACCTGATGGACCTTGCCGGCCAGCATGGCCAGATCCTCGTCCATCTCGGCCCGGGTCGGCAGCAGCCACTCGTCCATATAGGGCAGCTTGCGCACGATGGTAGGATCGTCATCGGCGCGGCCCGCACTGAACGAAACGCTGTTAAGGGTGCCGGACCAGGGCAGGGCGGCGTTTTGCGGGCGGTTCATCACCGCCCAGAAACCGAGATTGCCCAGAACGATCAGAAGCAGAACCACGAAGCCGGAAAGACGCATGATGCGCGAGATACCCGTATCGAGTTGCAGGGGCGTCGGCTGGACCGGGCCTTGCCCACTCCACGGCGCACTCTTTCACCCACGAGGGGGCGGCAGGAGTGAGCGGACGAGGTGGAGCGGTGGCGGCGGAAAGCCGTCGGAATCCCTTGGAATACTGTCTGGATTATTACCCAGAGGCCGCACTCTGTCCATGGGGGTGACGGAGGCGAAATGCTCAGGCGTGCATTGCGTTCGGGCCATGCCGCCCCCTTGCGGGCGGCGGCATGGCCCGGACGGCATCAGGCGCGGCCGAACACCCGCTTGAAAATGGTGTCCACGTGCTTGGTGTGGTAGCGGAGGTCGAACAGCTCTTCCAGGGTCTTGGCGGGGATCTTGGCGGCCACTTCGGAATCGGCCTTGAGCAGGTCGAGGAAGTTGGCGCTTTCCAGCCACACCTTCATGGCGTTGCGCTGGACGGCCTTGTAGCTGTCCTCGCGGCTCATGCCCGCCTGGGTGAGCGCCAGCAGGACGCGCTGCGAGAACACCAGACCGCCCAGCTGGTTGAGGTTCTTGGCCACGGCCTCGGGATAGACCACCAGCTTTTCCACCACGCCGGCCAGGCGGTTCAGGGCAAAGTCCAGGGTGACGGTGGCGTCGGGGCCGATCATGCGCTCCACCGAGGAGTGGGAGATGTCGCGCTCGTGCCACAGGGCGACGTTCTCCATGGCCGGGATCACCATGCCGCGCACGATACGGGCCAGACCGGTGAGATTCTCGGTCAGCACGGGATTGCGCTTGTGGGGCATGGCCGAACTGCCCTTCTGGCCGGGCGAGAAGTATTCCTCGGCCTCGCGCACTTCGGTGCGCTGCAGATGGCGGATCTCGATGGCCAGATGCTCGACCGAGCTGGCGATGACGCCCAGGGTGGCGAAGAACTGGGCGTGGCGGTCGCGCGGGATCACCTGGGTGGAGACCGGCTCGGGCTTGAGGCCCAGCTTGGCGGCCACGTGCTCCTCGACCCGGGGGTCGATATTGGCGAAGGTGCCCACGGCGCCCGAGATGGCGCAGGTGGCGATGTCTTCCCGCGCCGACTTCAGGCGGCGGCGGTTGCGCTGGAACTCGGCATGGAAGGTGGCGAATTTCAGCCCCATGGTCACCGGCTCGGCATGAATTCCGTGGGAGCGGCCCATGCACACCACGTCCTTCAACTCGAAGGCCCGCTTTTCCAGGGCGTTCAGTACCCGGTCCAGGTCGGCCAGCAGGATGTCGGCGGCCTGGGTCAGCTGTACGTTGAGGCAGGTGTCGAGCACGTCCGACGAGGTCATGCCCTGGTGCACGAAGCGCGATTCGGGGCCGATATGCTCGGCCAGTTCGGTCAGGAAGGCGATGACGTCGTGCTTGGTCTCGGCCTCGATCTCGTCGATGCGCGCCGAGCGGGCGGGGGTGTAGGGGATGTCGCCCTTCTCCCAGATGATCCTGGCGGAGTCCTTGGGGATCACCCCGATCTCGGCCAGGGCGTCACAGGCATGGGCCTCGATCTCGAACCAGATGCGGAAGCGGTTTTCCGGCTCCCAGATCTTGGTCATTTCGGCGCGGGAATAGCGGGGGATCATGGCGGCCTAGCCTCCTTAGCAACGCAAGGAGGCGGAAATACCACGAAGACGGTTCGGATTAAAGGGGATGTGGGGAATTAAAGGCCGCGGATGCGGCCGTAATGGACAAAGTCGGTCCAGGTGCGTTCGAGACGCTGCATGGTCTCCAGCGTGGTGTCCAGCTGGGCCGCCGTCTTCTCGTCGCCGCCCAACACGCCCGCCAGATCGTCCTGCAGCTTGCGGATGGAGTTGCACAGGGACAGGCCCTTGTCGGTCAGCTTGAGGCGAACCGAACGGCGGTCATGGGTCGAACGCTCCTGCATCAAGTAACCGCATTCGGTCAGCGCCTTGATGTTGTAGGAAACGTTGGAGCCCTGGTAATAGCCGCGATCCTTCAGGTCGCGGATAACCACTTCGTTCTCACCGATATTGTAGAGAAGCAGGGCCTGAACGGCATTGATGTCTTCGATGTTCAGACGACGCAATTCCGTACGCAAGACATCCAGGAAATGTCTGTGCAGGCGCTCGATCAAGCGAATTATGTCGAAGTATGGCTGGCTCACGGGGGCGGAGTATAGGGACATTCCTTTGGCTCGACAACAGCCTATTACAGGGGTGAGGTTGCGGCGGAGCCCTTGAGGCGGGTATTGTCCCTTATGGATTTTTCAGGAGGAGCGAGCGGTGGGCGCCAAGCCGAGAATCGTGGTGGTGTTCAACCAGAAGGGCGGTATCGGCAAGACCACCACCAGTGTCAATCTGGCGGTCTGTCTGGCGGAACTGGGGCGCAAGGTGGTGCTCGTCGACCTGGACGCGCAAAGCAATGCCTCGACCAGCGTCGGACTGACCTCGCCGGCGGCGACCGGCGCGTACCAGTTGCTGCGCGGAGAGGTCGACGTCAGCCATGCCTCGCGCGCCACGCCCTATCCCAATCTGCGTCTGGTGGCCGGCTCGGACGACCTGTCCTGGGCCGACGTGGAGATCGCCGTCAAGCTCGACCCGCAATATGTGCTGGAGCGGGCCCTGGAGACCACGCCCGCCGATGTGGACGTGGTGGTGGTGGACTGCCCCCCGGCCTTCGGCATCCTGTCGGTCAACGCGGCGGTGGCCGCCGACGTGGTGATCCTGCCGGTGGTGCCGGCGCCGCTGGCCCTGGATGGCCTGCATAAGGCGTGGTGGAACATTCAGCGGGTCAGAACGCATTTCAACCGCGACCTGGAGTCCATGGGCATCCTGTTCACCATGACCGAGGACAGCGATGTCATGCATCGCATCTCCGATTCCGTGGTCGCGTCGTTCGGCGGGCGGGTGTTGCCGGTCCGCGTGCCGCGTGACCTCAAGGTGGTGGAGGCGGCGGCCCGGGACCTGCCCCTGGTGATCCTCGATCCGGAAAGCCCGGCGGCCAAGGCCTATGGCCTTCTGGCCGATTTCGTCGACGCCCATATGCTGGAGCCCCGCGCCGTCGCGCCAGGGATCGCGCCGGGTCCCGTCGTGGAGGAGGAAGAGGAGTTGCCTCCCCTCCGCCAGTCGCCGCCCATGGAGCCCGGTCCGGCGCCCGGTGCCAACTGGGACGAGCAACTGGCCGAGACCGTAGATATGGTGCCCGAGGTCTCCGACCTGCGCTGGAAGATCGGGGTGGCCATCATGCTGATTCTGCTGGGCGGCTGCGTCGGCTATGCCTTCGGCCGCTGGATGTACATGCCCCTCTGAGGGGGGGGCTATCCCTCCAGCAGGGTGATGCCGGCGGCCAGGGCCAGGGTGAAGCCGGCGCCGACCGCCAGCAGATAGGCGGCCCGGACGGCGATGTGCCGCCACAGGCGAATGGAAAAAGGCTTAGTCGAATTGTCGGAATTGCGCATGGCTTCCTCGCGGGATGATCATTGAATTCCCGTGACTATAACCGAGCTTGATGCTTTGGTATTTGACGCTGGTCAGGTGATGATGCGCGAGGCTGGCAGCAGCACGGTGATGCGGGTGCCCTTGCCCGCTTCGCTGGCCAGCGACACCGTGCCGCCATGGGCCTCGACGAAATGGCGGACGATGGCCAGCCCCAGTCCCGATCCCTGGTGGCGGCGCGACAACGAGGAATCCGCCTGGTAGAAGGCCTGCCAGACCTTGGCGTGATGCTCCGGGGCGATGCCGATGCCGGTATCCTCGACCGTCAGGGCCAGTCCTTCCGGCACATGTTCGGCTGAAATGCCCACCCGTCCGCCGGCCGGGGTGAATTTCAGGGCGTTGCCCGCCAGATTGAGCAGAACCTGCCGGATGCGGCGGGGGTCGAGGCGCATGCGGGGAAGATCGGGAGCGATCACCACCGTGAAGTCCACGCCGGTCACCACGGCCTTGTGTTCCAGCAGGCGGGCGGCGGCGCGGACCAGTTCGGCGGGGTCGGCCTCCTCCTCGTCCAGTTCGGTGCGTCCGGCCTCGATGCGCGACACGTCGAGGATGTCCTCGATCAGCGCCCGCAGGTGCTGCCCGGCGGAATGGATCAGGTCCATGTACTCGACGCAGCGCTCCAGGCTGGCGGGGCCGGTGGCTCCGGCCAGAATGGCTTCGGAAAAGCCGATCACCGCGTTGAGCGGGGTGCGCAGCTCGTGGCTGACCGTGGCCAGGAACTGGGACTTGGCGCGGTTGGCGGCCTCGGCCTCCTGCTTGGCGGCGACCAGGGCGGCCTCGGCCCGCTTGCGCTGGGTGATGTCGCGTCCTTCTGGCACCAGGAACAGGATGTTACCTTCGTGGTCAGGCACCGGCTTGACCGAGAAATCCACATAGGCGATACCGCCGTCGGCATCCACGTGGGTGGTCTCGAAGCGCACGAATTCCCCCTTGGCCGCCCGGGAGATGCCGTCGCGCAGTATGGCGCGTTCTTCCGGCGAGTGCTCCCACCAGGGGGTTTCGGCGAAGTGCATCCCCAGGACCGGGGCGAGGGAGTCCAGCCCGATGAAGGCCAGCGCGGTGCGGTTGGCGTCCAGCAATCGTCCGTCGGGGGACAGCAGGCCGATGAACTCGAAGGTGTTCTCGATGATGGCCCGCATTTCCACGTTGACCCGCAGGCTGTCGCGCAGGCGCGTTTCGGCTTCGGGGGCAAGCTCCACCAGGGTCTGGCCGCCGGGCAGGGGCGTGTGGGTGCAGTCGGGGCCGTCGACCCAGCCGGGCCGGGTGCCGATCAGCCGGGGCTCCGCCGTGCCCAGCGCCCGGCTCAGCGTCTCGCCCACATGGGCCAGCAGGCCGTCCGGCCCGAGGACCGCCAGGGCGCGCGGCGAGTTGGCGAAGGTGCTGTGAGTGGCGTGCGACAAAATCGGCGATCCCCTTACGGTAGCCGAAAATTATCGCATGGAGCGAAACATTCCCCAAAGTGAATAAGGTATAATTTAACAGGCGGCGGTATGGCTTCACTTCGGGGGCTTTTGCCCCCGATCCCCCAATCGGGAGGCACAGCTTGCCGAACCCTTCAGCTTTTTATAAAAACTGGTGGACCGGAGGCTGTGCCTCCGAACGGGTCTGGGCGGTAGCCCTGCCGCGAAGCGGGGCCTTTTTTTTCCGCCCGCCGTGGTCAGCGGCGGGGGCGGGGCGGGGGCAGGCGCTCCACCACGTCGCCCCACAGGTCGTAATCCTCGGCCGCCTCCACCTCGACGATGACCAGATCGCCGGGTTCCAGGTCGGTCTCGCCGTTCATGAACACCGCGCCGTCCACCTCGGGGCTGTCGGCCTTGGAGCGGCCGATGGCGCCTTCCTCGTCCACCTCGTCGATGATCACCTCGATGCGGGTGCCCTCCTTGGCTGCGCCACGCTCGTCGGCGATCTGGCGGGCGGCTTCCATGAAGCGCTGGTGGCGCTCCTCCTTGACATCTTCGTCCACCTGATCGGCGAAGGCGTTGGCGGGGGCGCCCTTGACGTCCTCGTACTTGAAGCAGCCGACCCGATCGAGCTGGGCCTCTTCCAGCCAGCCCAGCAGGGAGTCGAAATCCTCCTCCGTCTCGCCGGGGAAGCCGACGATGAAGGTGGAGCGCAGCGTCAGGTCGGGGCAGGTCTCGCGCCACGAGCGGATGCGGCCCAGCACCTTCTCCTGGTTGGCGGGGCGGCGCATGGCCTTCAGCACGTTGGGGCTGGCGTGCTGGAAGGGGATGTCGAGATAGGGAAGGATCTTGCCCTCGGCCATCAGCGGAATGATCTCGTCCACATGGGGATAGGGATAGACATAGTGCAGCCTGATCCAGATGCCCAGCTCGCCCAGCGCCGAGGCGAGGTCGGTGAGGTGGGCGCGCACCGGGCGGCCGCGCCAGGTGCTCTCGGCATGGCGCAGGTCCAGGCCGTAGGCGCTGGTGTCCTGGGAGATGACCAGCAATTCCCGCACCCCGGCCTCGGCCAGACGCTCGGCCTCGCCCAGCACGTCGGCGGCGGGGCGGCTCATCAGCGGGCCGCGGATGTCGGGGATGATGCAGAACGAGCAGCTGTTGTTGCAGCCCTCGGAAATCTTCAGATAGGCGTAGTGGTGCGGCGTCAGGTGCAGCCCCTCGGGCGGCACCAGCGACAGCTTGGGGTCGTGCAGCGGCGGGATGGCGGCGTGCACCGCCTCGACCACCGCCTGGTACTGGTGCGGGCCGCTGACCGCCAGCACCGAGGGGTGGGCGCTGCGGATGGCCTTCTCGTCGCCGCCCATGCAGCCGGTGACGATGACCTTGCCGTTCTCGGCCAGGGCCTCGCCGATGGCTTCCAGGGATTCGGCGCGGGCCGAGTCGAGGAAACCGCAGGTGTTGACGATCACCACGTCGGCGCCGTCATAGCTGCCCGAGATGTCGTAGCCCTCGGCCCGAAGCTTGGTCAGGATGCGTTCGGAATCCACCAGGGCCTTGGAGCAGCCGAGGCTGACGATACCGACCTTGGGATTGGTCTGAGACATGTGGGTTCCGCGCTTGCTGCCTGGGATCGCCGTGACTTAGCGGATATCGGTGGCGAAAAGCAAGCCTTGCGCCCCAAGTCCCCTTGCGGGATTTGCGCAAGACATCCATTTCTTAACAACGTCCGGCAAAAAATGCACAATAGGACAGAAAAGGCGCCAAATGTCCGATCTGTCCCAAGCCCTGTCCCTGGCCCTCGACCTCGTCGTCACCCTTGATCCGCAGATGCTGGGCATCGTGCGGCTGTCGGTGCTGGTGTCGGGGATGGCGGTGCTGCTGGCCGCGCTGATCGGCCTGCCGCTGGGGGCGGTGCTGGCATTAAGCAGCTTTCCCGGACGCGGCGCGCTGGTGGTGATGCTCAACGCCTTCATGGGCCTGCCGCCGGTGGTGGTGGGGCTTGGCGTCTATCTGCTGCTGTCGCGGGCCGGGCCGCTGGGCGAGGCCGGGTTGCTGTTCACGCCGTCGGCCATGGTGGCGGCCCAGACCCTGCTGGTCCTGCCCATCGTCGCCGCCCTGTCACGTCAGGTGGTGGCCGACCTGTGGGAGGAGTATGGCGAGCAACTGCGCTCGCTGGGCGTCTCGCCGGGCGGACGCATGCTGACCCTGTTATGGGACGGGCGCTTCAGCCTGCTGACCGCCGTCCTGGCCGGATTCGGCCGCGCCGCCGCCGAAGTGGGGGCGGTGATGATCGTCGGCGGCAACATCAAGGGAGTGACGCGCACCATGACCACCACCATCGCCCTGGAGACCAGCAAGGGCGATCTGCCCCTGGCCCTGGGGCTGGGGCTGATCCTCATCGCCCTGGTGACCATGGTCAATGCGGCGGTGTTCCTGGTCGGCCAATGGGCCCGGCGGAGGATGGGATGAGGGCGCCCGACACCATCCTGCCCCTGGAGCTGGACCGGGTCGGCTTCGCCGCCGGCGAGCGGATGCTGCTGGACGGCGTTTCCCTGCGCCTGGAGACCGGGGTGCGCACGGTGATCCTCGGTCCCAACGGGGCGGGCAAGAGCCTGCTGCTGCGCCTGTGCCACGGCTTGCTGGCGCCCAGCGCCGGCTCGGTCCGCTGGAGCGGCGCCGCCGGAGGCGAGGCCGTGCGTCATCGCCAGGCCATGGTGTTCCAGCGGCCGGTGCTGCTGCGCCGCTCGGTGGTGGCCAATATCCGTTACGTCCTGGCGCTGCGCGGCGTGCCGTGGCGCCGCCGCACGGCGCTGGCCCTGGACGCCCTGGAGCGCTTTGGTCTGGCGTCACTGGCGCCGCGCCCGGCCCGGGTGCTGTCGGGGGGCGAGCAGCAGCGGCTGGCCCTGGCGCGGGCCTGGGCCTCGGGGCCGGAGATTCTGTTCCTGGACGAGCCCACCTCGTCGCTGGACCCCGCCGCCGCCCTGTCGGTGGAGATGGCGGTGCAGGAGTTCCACACCTCGGGCACCAAGATCGTCATGACCACCCATGACCTGGGTCAGGCCCGCCGTCTGGCCGACGAGGTGGTGTTCCTGTCCCGTGGCCGCCTGGTGGAGCACGCCCCGGCGGCGGAATTCTTCAAAGGGCCGCAATCGGCCCAGGCCCGGGCCTTCCTGGCCGGCGAACTGGTTTGTTGAGGAGGATCGATCCATGAAACGTCTGCTGCTTGCCGCCATGGCGCTGTTTTCGCTGGCTGCTTCGCCCCTGGGGGCGCAAGAGCGCTTCATCACCCTGGCCTCGACCACGTCCACCGAGCAATCGGGGCTGTTCGGCCATCTGCTGCCGCTGTTCAAGGCCGAGACCGGCATCGAGGTCCGCGTGGTGGCGGTGGGAACCGGCCAGGCCCTCAAGCTGGGCGAGCGCGGCGATGCCGATGCCCTGCTGGTCCATGACCGGGCCGGCGAGGACAAGTTCGTGGCCGACGGCTTCGGCATCGATCGCCGTGACGTGATGTACAACGACTTCGTGGTGGTGGGGCCGGCTTCCGATCCGGCCGGCATCAAGGGCGGCAAGGATGCCGCCGCCGCCTTCGGCAAGATCGCCGCCGCCAAGGCGCCCTTCGCCTCGCGCGGCGACGATTCCGGCACCCATCGCAGCGAGTTGCGCCTGTGGAAGAAGGCCGGGGTGGACATCAGGTCCGGCGGTGGCTGGTACCGCGAACTGGGAGCCGGCATGGGGCCGACCCTCAATACGGCCGCCGGCATGAACGCCTACGCCCTGGCCGATCGCGGCACCTGGGCCAGCTTCAAGAACCGCCAGTCCCTGGAGATCCTGGTGGAAGGCGACCGCGCCCTGTTCAATCCCTATGGCTCGATTCTGGTCAACCCCGAGACCCACAAGGGCATCAAGGCCGCCGACGCCAAGACCTGGCATCTGTGGCTGACCGGTTCCAAGGGGCAGGCCGCCATCGCCTCGTTCAAGATCGGCGGCGAGCAGTTGTTCTTCGGCGATGCCAAGTAAGGGGAGGGGGGCATGAACCGCAGAGCCTTTCTGGGGGGCGCGCTGGGGACCATCGGCGTGGTGTGCGGGGCGGGGGCGGCGGAACCGTCCGAGGTGGTGCTGCTGGCCAGCACCATCGGCCCCATCGATGCCGGGATCGTTCCCGCCCTGGCCGAGGCCTTTCGCGCCCGCACCGGCGTGGTGGTCCGTTTCGTCGGCGCCGGCACCGGGGCGACCCTGGACATGTCCCGGCGGGGCGAATTCGATCTGGTCATGGTCCACGCCCTGTCCCTGGAAAAGAAGTTCATGGCCGACGGCTTCGGCATCGACCGCCGCGACGTGATGTACAACGACTTCGTTCTGCTGGGGCCGGCATCGGACCCCGCCGGCATCAAGGGAATGGACGATCCCAAGGCGGCGCTGCGGCGCATCGCCGGCGCCCAGGCGTGTTTCGTGACCCGGGGCGACAATTCCGGCACCCATGTGGCGGAGAAGGCCCTGTGGGACAGGGCTGGCATCCAGCCCCAGGGGGCTTGGTACGAGGTCTTCGAGAAGGGCTCCAGCGGCAACGGCCCCACCCTGCGCCATGCCGACGGGCGGGACGCCTACGTGTTGATGGACCGGGCCACCTGGCTGGTGCTCAAGGCCAAGCTGTCCCTGGTGTTGCTGGTGGAGAACCACCCGGACCTGTTCAATTTCATCGCCGTGATCCGCACCAATCCCGAGCGTTTTCCCAAGGCCAACGCCGCCGGAGCCCAGCGCTTCGCCGATTGGCTGGTGAGCGGGGAGGCGCAGGACCTGATCGGGAAATTCGGATTGGCGGAATACGGGGCGCCGCTGTTCTTCGCCAATGCCGGGCCCAAGGTGCGGCCGCCGGGCTTGTGACGGGCGAAAGAAAAAGGGCGGCGATCCCCGCGGCTGGCCGGGGATGCCGCCCTTTTTTCGTCCCGGGCCCTATTGGATGCGGGCCAGCAGAACACGGATGTTGGGGTGGTGATCGAAGGGGTCGCTGTACCAGGCGACGTCCTTGATCCGGTACCACTTTCCACTTCGGGTTCTAAGAGCTTTGCCGATGGTCGGGCAGATGTCTGCGTCGAAGCAGCGGTTTATCTCGCTCTTGTCGAACGACTCTTGAATGACATAGCGCATGATAGCCAGCCGTATTTAATGTTGATCGCTGGGATCATATTATTTCTATAGTCAAAACAATTCAGTGATATGCTTCACACATAAAATTTTATGTAAATTTTCTTTTACTTTTTCGTCTGATTTGGGCATTAACCCCAGGTGAAGCGAGGGAATGCTGTGTAACGGAAAGTAATTTCGGCAAGGCAACGGTTGAAGTCGGGCCGTGGAAGTGTCACCTTGTTCAGGGAGTGGATCAAGGTCCTGGCGCGCCGTTCTCGGCTCTGCCATGGGGCGTTGGTTTGGAGAAAAGCGCATGCCGCAACCCGCTTTTTTTCGCCGAACCTATGACGAGACCATGACCTTGATGGTCGAGGCCCGCAACTACCTCGCCTATGCCGAGCGGCGCGAACGCCAGAGGGTCGGCGGCATGATCGGCCTGCGCATGAGTTGCGAGGCCATGCGGGTGACGTCGCGCCTGACCCAGGTCATGGCCTGGCTCATGCTCCAGCGCGCCGTGCACGAGGGCGAGGTCGAGGCGGCGGAAGCCCTGCGCGACGAATGGCGCCTATCCGGGGCGGAAGTATGTCTGGACGAATCCTTCGGCTGCGACGAGACTTTGCCCAATCATCTTCGCAGCCTGATGGAGCGTTCCTTCCGCCTGTACGTCCGGGTGGCGCGGCTGGAAGAGATGCTGGTGCAGCGGGTTCTGCACTGATCCTGCTTTGACCGGGGGCACGGAGCCACATGGTAGCCTTGGGGATTCGCGCCGACCTGCGCCTTGCCGGGGCGCTGGTCATTCTGGCCTTTGTCGTCTGTCACCTCGCCAATCACATGCTGGCCCTGGTTTCGCTGGACGCCGCCATGGCCGGGCACGAAATCCTGATGGAGCCGTGGGAGGGCGCCCTGGGCGGCGGGTTGCTGATGGCCGCCGGTCTCACTCACTACGCCAACGCCCTGTGGGCGGTTTATGAGCGCCGGACCCTGCGCATGGGCGGGTCCGAAGCCTGGCAATTGGGCCTCGGCCTGCTGATTCCCTTCCTGATGATGATTCATCTCGCCGGCACCGGGCTGGGCGAGGCGTTGCTGGATCTGGAGCCCGGCTATCCCTCGGTGCTGCTGGGCCAATGGGTGATGAGCCCCTGGAGGGGCTTGGCGCAGGCGATTCTGGTCCTGGTGGTGTGGGGGCACGCCTGTTCCGGGCTGCATCTGCGCTACGGTGGCCGCGACCGGTACGAGAGGGCCAAGCCCTGGCTGCTGGCCCTGGCGGTGGTGATTCCCACCCTGGCCCTGGCCGGCTGGGTGTCCGGCGGCGCGCAGGTGATGCGCTCGGCGGCCGATCCCGCCTGGACCGGCCGGGTGTTGGCCGAGGCGCGCATGGGGCCGTCCACCCTGGACGACACCCTGCGCCTGGCCCTGGCGGGGATGGGGTTGCATCTGCTGCTGATCGCCACTCCCTTCGCCGGCCGTCTCCTGCGCCATGTGGGGGGCGGCAGGCGGCCGCAACTCACCCATTCCAACGGCAGGGTGATCCGGATGATGCCCGGCTCCACGGTGTTGGAGGCGTTGCAGGATCACGCCATCGCCCATGCCTCGGCCTGTGGCGGCAAGGGGCGCTGCACCACCTGTCGCGTTCGGGTGCGCAGCGGGGTGGAGAAGCTGCCCAGTCCCGGCCCCCTGGAGGCCAATGCCCTGGGACGGATCGAGGCGCCGCCCGAGGTGCGTCTGGCCTGCCAGTTGCGCCCCGAGCACGACCTGACCATCCTGCCGCTGCTGCCCTCCGACGCGGTGGCTGCCGACGGGCGCCTGCATGGCGGCCTGGACGGCCGCGAGCGCCAGATCGTGGTGGTGTTCATCGACCTGCGCGGCTCGACCACCCTGGGCGAGGCCAAGATGCCCTATGACATGCTGTTCATCCTGCACCGGTTCTTCCAGCAGATGACCAGGGCGCTGACGGCGACGGGCGGGCATTATTCCAATTTCACCGGCGACGGGCTGATGGCGCTTTACGGGCTGAAGGGCAACGATTCCGCCAAGGCGGTGACGGCGGCCCTGGCCGGCGCGCGCGAGATGGTCGCCGGGCTGGACAAGCTGAACGCCGAGCTGGCCATGGAGCTGGAGGCGCCGCTGCGCATGGGGATCGGCATCCATTACGGCCAGGCCATCGTCGGCACCATGGGGCCGCCCGGCGCCCAGATCGTCAGCGCCATCGGCGATACGGTCAACACCACGGCCCGGCTCGAGGGACTGACCAAGGACCATGATTGCCTGCTGGTGCTGTCGGCGGCGGCGGCCGAGGCAGGAGGGCTGAGCTTTCCCGGCATTCCCCGCCATCAGGTGGCGGTGAAGGGCCGGGTCGAGGCGGTGGAGTTCTACGCCTTCGGAGAGATTCCCGGCCGGTAGACCCTCTGCCGCCTCAGCGCCAGAGCACTTCCCACAGCTGGAACTTGTCGCGGAAGCCCTTCAGCGCGTGCATGCCGCCATCGGTGAAGGCTCCCGTGCCGCCGGCCAGGTCCTTGACCACCTGGGTGCACAGGGTCTGGTCGGAATCGGTGGCGGCGCAGACGCGGGCCGCCAACTGGACGGTGGAGCCGAACAGGTCGTCCTCTTCCTGGATGGGCTCGCCGGCATTCAGGCCGATGCGCAGGTGCAGGGGCAGGTTGGGCTGCTTCTCGTTGTGGGCGGTGACCTGACGCTGGATCTGGACGGTGGCTTCCACCGCATTGGCGGCCGAGGCGAACGAGGCCATGATGCCGTCGCCGGTATGCTTGACCTCGCGCCCGGCGAACTGGGTCAGTGCGGTGCGCACGATGGCGTTGTGCTTGCGCACGATTTCCTGGGCGGCCTGATCGCCGCGCGCCTGGGTCAGGTCGGTGGAGCCCACCATGTCGGTGAACATCACGGTCATCAGCGAGGGCTGCTTCTTTTCCGTGGCTGGCTTATTCCAGTCCTTCAGCGAGGTCTGGAGCTTGATCATGGGGGTGCCCTCGTCGCCCTCGGCCCATGATTCCATGGCCGACTTGCCGGATTCGAACATGCGGGCATAGCGCTGTTCGCCCATGTATTCCGGGACCTTGTCGTAGAAGGCGGCGGCGAGATCGCCAGGCGTTCCCAGCTTCTCGATGATGGTCTTCAGCAGCTTGCGCTGGCCGGCGGAGTCCAGCTTCTGGGTGCGGGCGATGGCCTGGACGGCGCCGGCCATGAACAGGTTGAGGCCGAAGGTGGTGTACTTGTCGGTGCTGGGCGCGACCTGCCGCACCACCTGCATGGACTTGTCCACGAAGCGGTCGGTGACCTTGCGCGTGGTCTCGAAGGCCGGGGTGGCGGGAATGGCATCCACGGCGGCGGCGGCGGCGGAGGGCTCTTCCACCGGCGGGGGCTGCGGCGGTGGCGTCTCCTCCGGTGGCGGCGGAGGCTCTGGTTCGGGCTCTGGCTCCGGATCGTCGCCCCAGGTCTCGGGGATCATCTCGGCCTCGGCCTTCTTGGCCAGCTTGTTCAGTGACTTCTTCACCGCCTCGGAGGGCTGGGGCCGTGGCGGCGGGGCGGCGGCCCTGGCGTTATTGAACTGGATGTTGGCGTTGCGCGGCATGAAGCGCAGGCCCAGCGGCACGGCGGTCATCAGGAAGACCAGGCCGAACACGATGATCAGCATCTGCCCGTATTCGTCGGGGGTGATGCGGAAGCCGAAATCATACAGAATGACGATGGCCGAGGGTACGAGGCGCAGGACGCCGAGGCCCACCCCGGCGGCGACGAGCAAGATCACTGTCAGGCGCAGAATGGCCGCTCCGGCGCCGATCTCGGGTCCGTTGGCGCGCGCCCTGGCGCTGCCGGCCGCCTTGCGGGCCGCGCCGGCCTTGGCGGCGCCACCCTTGCCCGAATCCTTGCCGCCGCCTTTGCCGCCAGTCCCGCCTCCTCCGCCGCCGCCAACGGCGGCCACGCTCTTGCGGGGCTGGATGTTGTGGCCGGACAGGTAGACCTCGACCTCGTCGAAGACATTGCTGTCGGTGTTGTAGGTTTCGCGCAGCACTTTGGTGCGCACGCCAAGGGTACTCTCGAGTTCCTTGGCCTCGCGGACAGCCTCGTCACGCTCCAGCCGCGGGAAGCGTGCGTGCAGCATCCACCCCCGGCCTTCCATGACGTAAACTTCAAAATGAACGATGATCATGTCCGCCCAATCACCGTTTGGCCAATCACCGTTTGGCTTCAATTACAATTCGGCCAGGGAGTATCGCAGCTCCCTTATTAAAAAATTGCTCTACCCTCTGAGTGTCAAGAAGTCCACAGCAAACACTTTCGGCCGGCGAAAACGCCGGCCGATCGTGCAGTCTGATAACTTAGCGCAGGTGAGTGCCGGGCGGCCAAAACCGATCCGGAACCCCCAATTCCGATCAGGAATTGTCCGACTTGATGCCGAAACCTTCGAAGCGCTTCTTGAACTTGGCGAGCTGGCCAGCCGTATCGACCATACGGTGCACGCCGGTCCAGGCCGGGTGCGACTTCGGATCGATGTCCAGGCGCAGGGTGTCGCCAGCCTTACCCATGGTGGACCGGGTCTTGTACTCGGTGCCGTCCGTCATCACCACGTTGATCTCGTGGTAGTCGGGATGAATGTTGTCCTTCATAGCCTGAAGCTCCGCAAATCGAAGGCGCGTATATAGCCAAAACCAGGGCGGTGCGCAAGCGGTCCTTCACCCGGGCGGCGAATTCGGGTTAGCATCCGCACCCCATAGCCCGGAGAAGCCCCATGAGTCTCGATGAAAGCCGTTTCGCCAGCCTTGCCGACCCGTTGCTCGAACGCATCGGCGACGCGGTGGAGGATGCCATGGAGGATGCCGACGCCGAGCTGCATGCGGGCATTCTGACCCTGACCCTGCCGGGAATCGGCCAGTACGTCATCAACAAGCATGCGCCCAATCGTGAAATCTGGCTGTCGTCGCCCAAGAGCGGCGCCCATCATTTCGGCTGGACCGGGGAGCAGTGGATTTCGACCCGCAACGCCGAGCTTGAACTGCTGGGGCTGTTGCGGGCCGAGATCGGGGTCGAGGTGTGAGATTGCGGGCGGGACGCCCGCGCTCCAAGTGGCGGAGCGCGGGTGTTTCGGAGCCGCGTTACGCGGCTCCAGCCGCCATTGAGGCGGCGGCCAAGCGGCCGGAGGGCCGCGCCCGGCGAGGGGCAATATAAGGCTAGACCGCCTTCACCAGGATGTGGCGCTTCTTGCCGGCGGTCAGCTTGACGGCGCCGTCCCTGAGGTCGTTGCTGCCCACCGGATGGGCCTCGTCCACCGCCTGATCGTTGACCTTGCCGCCGCCACCCTTCAGCAGGCGGCGGGCCTCGCCGTTGGAGGCGGCCAGACCGGCCCGCACGAATAGGGCAAAGGCGGGAATGCCAGCCGCCAGCTCGGCGGCCGGAATCTCGACGGTGGGAAGATCGGAGGAGGCCACACCCTGCTCGAAGGTCTGGCGCGCCGTCTCGGCGGCCTGCAGCGCGGCGGCGTCGCCGTGGCACAGGCGGGTGACCTCGTTGGCCAGGATCTTCTTGGCCTCGTTGATCTCGGCGCCTTCCAGCTTTTCCAGCCGGGCGATCTCGTCCAGGGGCAGCTCGGTGTAGAGCTTGAGGAAACGGCCCACGTCGGCGTCCTCGGTGTTGCGCCAGTACTGCCAGAACTCCCAGGCACTCAGCATGTCGTCGTTCAGCCAGACGGCGCCGTTGACGGTCTTGCCCATCTTGGCGCCCGAGGACGTGGTGAGCAGCGGGCTGGTCAGGCCGAACAGCTCGGCTTGATCGGCGCGACGGCCCAGCTCGACGCCGTTGATGATGTTGCCCCACTGGTCCGAGCCGCCCATCTGCAGGATGCAGCGGTTGCGGCGGAACAGTTCAACGAAGTCGTAGCCCTGCAACAGCATGTAGTTGAATTCGAGGAAGGTCAGCGGCTGCTCGCGCTCGAGCCGCAGCTTGACCGAATCGAAGGTCAGCATGCGGTTGATGGTGAAGTGGTGGCCGTAATCGCGCAGGAAGTCGATGTAGTTCAGCTTGTCCAGCCAATCGGCGTTGTTGACCATCAGGGCGTCGGTCTTGCCCTCGCCGAAGGTCAGGTACTTGGTGAACACCGTCTTGATGCCCGCCATGTTGGTGGCGATGACCTCGTCGGTCAGCATCTTGCGCGATTCGTCCTTGCCGGTGGGGTCGCCGATGCGGGTGGTGCCGCCGCCCATCAGGACGATGGGCTTGTGCCCGGTCTTCTGCCACCAGCGCAGCAGCATGATCTGCATCAGCCCGCCCACGTGCAGGGAGGTGGCGGTGCAGTCGAAGCCGATATAGGCGGCCTGACACCCCTCGGTCAGGCGCTTGTCCAGCGCCTCCAGGTCGGTACACTGGTGCATGTAGCCACGCTCGGTGACGATGCGCAGGAAATCGGACTTGAGAGAGGTCATGGGGCGCCCGTTCGGCTTGCTGGGAAGAGGCCGCTCGTTTATCACAAATGGGTGAATGCCACAATCGGGGGGACACAATGCTGGCGTTGGGGCTGATGAGCGGAACGTCGCTGGACGGCGTGGATGTCGCCCTGCTGGAAACCGACGGCGAGACGGTGGCGCGGTTCGGACCGGCAACGACTGTTCCCTATGGCGACGAGCAGCGCATCGCCCTGATGGGCGTCCTGGGCGGCAAGGGGCCGGTGGAGCAGGTGGAGCGGGACTTCACCCTGTTTCATGCCCAGGTGGTCCGCGACTTCCTGGCGGCGCAGGGCATCGACGCCGCCACGGTGGGCGTGGCCGGCTTTCACGGCCACACCATCTTGCATGCCCCCGCCGAGCGCCGCACCTGGCAGATCGGCGATGGCGCCCTGCTGGCCTCGGAGATCGGCATTCCCGTGGTCAACGATTTCCGCTCGGCCGACGTGGCGGCGGGCGGGCAGGGGGCGCCGCTGGTCCCCGTCTATCACCGCGCCCTGGCCGCCGGGCTGGAGGCGCCGCTGGCCATCCTCAACCTGGGCGGCGTGGGCAACGTCACCTGGATTTCCGACGACGGCTCGCTGCTGGCCTTCGATACCGGGCCGGGCAACGCCCTGCTCGACGACTGGGCCTTGGCCCATACCGGCCGCCCGGTGGATGTGGACGGCCGGCTGGCCGCCGCCGGCAAGGTGCGGCGCGACGCGGTGGAGGCCTTTCTGCACCACACCTATTTCGACTGCCAGCCGCCCAAATCCGTGGATCGCGACGAATTCCACGCTTTGGCCTGGGAACTGGTCAAGGGCTGCTCGGCCGAGGACGGGGCGGCGACGCTGACCGCCTTTACCGCCGCGGCGGTGGCCCTGGCCGCCTACAGCTTCCCCCGCCCGGTCAAGCGCTGGCTGGTGACTGGCGGCGGGCGGCGCAATCCCGAGATGATGACCGCGCTCAGCCGTGGCCTGTCGGCCCCGGTCGAGCCGGTGGAGGCGGTGGGCTGGAACGGCGACGCCCTGGAAGCCCAGGCCTTCGCCTTCCTGGCGGTGCGCTCCCTGGCCGGCAAGATGCTGACCTATCCCGAGACCACCGGCGCGCCCGCGCCCCAGACCGGCGGCCGCCATCATGTCCCCTGAGTGGAGAACCCCCATGCGCCCCATGATCGCCGCGCTCTGTCTGACACTGGGTCTGTTGCTGCTGGCGGGCGGAGCCCGGGCCGACCAGGTTACCGCCCTGGCCACGGTGCGCGCCCAGCCCAAGGTGCTGGACGCCTCGATCGATGATCGCGGCAATCTCTACGTGGTGGTGAAGAACGAGACGGCGGTGTCCTGGGACGCCTATGGCGCCGCCATGTGCCGGCTGGTGCGGCCCCATCAGGCCCGTGTGTTCCAGGCTCATGTCATCGACATGACCTCGGTGGGCAAGGGCGCCAAGCCCGCCCAGTGGAAGCGCCTCGCCCAGGTCAATTGCTCGGCCATCAACTGATTTGCCCGATTTGTCATCCCGATGACCGGCGGGAGGAGGGATCTCCGCCGGAGCGCGGGTGCCGAAATGGCAACGCCGTTCCAGGACGAGATCCCTTGGCTTTGCTCGGGATGACGGGGGTAAACGGCCACGACCGAAAAACCCCCGCGTTCGCGGGGGTTCTTGGCTCAGGACATTAGCTCAGCGCGACGGCCAGTTCCGGCTCGGCCACCGGCGGCGGAGCCGGGGCGCGGGCGACGATGGATTCGGCCAGATAGGAATCCACCATGCCGTCCAGGGCGTCCAGATGGGTGCCGAAGAAGTGATTGGCGCCTTCGATGGTTTCGTAGCGGACCTTGATGTTGCGCTGGGTGGCCAGCTTGGCCGCCAGCTTGGCCACGGTCGGCTCGGGCACCAGGTCGTCGTTGGTGCCGTGGACGATCAGGCCCGAGGACGGGCAGGGCGCCAGGAACGAGAAGTCGAAGACGTTGGCCGGCGGGGCTACCGAGACGAAGCCGTCGATCTCGGGGCGGCGCATCAGCAGCTGCATGCCGATCCAGGCGCCGAACGAGAAGCCGCCCACCCAGCAGGCCGAGGCATTGGCATTGAACGACTGCATCCAATCCAGCGCCGAGGCGGCGTCGGACAGCTCGCCCTGGCCGTTGTCGAACTTGCCCTGGCTGCGCCCCACGCCGCGGAAGTTGAAGCGCAGCGTCGAGAAGCCGCGCCGCACGAAGGCATGATACAAGGCATAGACCACCTTGTTGTTCATGGTTCCGCCGTGCTGCGGATGGGGGTGGAGCAGAAGCGCCAGCGGGGCATTCGGCGACTTGCCGTGATGGTAGCGGCCTTCAAGGCGGCCGTCGGGTCCATTGAAAATCACTTCAGGCATGGCTTGCGTACAGTCTCCCTTGCCCGGCACCCGCTCAAACCTGAGTGGTGGTGTCGGGGAAAATACAACAACAAATTGGATTTTGGCCGGTCAATCTTGACTGGCCTTGTCGGACATCTTATATTCACCTTCGCTATGTCAACGCCCGAAAGGGCAGTCCCCTGGCGATCGCTAAGACCGTCGCGACGCACTTTAACATATTGCGAGCTATGATTTTCAAGAGCCTTCAAGAAGATATTGCGTCCATTCGCAAGCGCGACCCCGCCGCTCATTCCTGGCTCGAGGTGTTGCTGTGCTATCCCGGACTGCATGCGCTGATGTTTCATCGCCTGTCCAACTGGTGCTGGAATCGCGGATTGCGGGTGTTGGGGCGCTTCGTCTCGCATGTGGGGAAAATCCTCACCGGCATCGAAATCCATCCGGCGGCCCAGTTGGGGCCACGCTTCTTCATCGATCACGGCACCGGCGTGGTGATCGGCGAGACGGCGGTGATCGGTGCCGACGTGACGATCTATCACGGGGTGACGTTGGGTGGCACCTCGCTGCACAAGGGCAAACGGCATCCGACCCTGGAAGACGGGGTGATCGTCGGCTCGGGCGCCCAGGTGCTGGGCCCCATCACGGTGGGCAAGGGGGCGCGCATCGGCGCCAATGCCGTGGTGCTGACCGACGTGCCGCCGGGGGTGACCATGGTGGGCATTCCGGCGCGCATGGTGATGCGGCGCCAGGACGCGGATTTCTGCGCCTACGGCCTGCCGGTGGAGGATTTGCCCGACCCGGTGGTCCGGGCCATCGATTCGGTCCGCTCGCAGGTGGCGACCCTGATGGAGCGGATCAAGGAACTGGAGACCGAGCTGCACGGCCATCCGACTCAGGCCTGCGCCCGCCTCTCCCAGCCTGAAGGGGCTGAACCGGGCGACAAGACCAAGCAAGTTGAAGCAGTAACCATGCCGGCCGGCGGGACAACAGGCCGGACTCTGGAACGGGAGACCATATCGTGAAACTCAGCACCAAAGGACGCTACGCCGTCATGGCCATGGTCGATCTGGCCAGCCACTCCGAGGGAAGCCCGGTGGCCCTGGCCGATATCGCCGAGCGCCAGGAGATTTCGCTCTCCTATCTCGAACAGCTGTTCGGCAAGCTTCGGAAGGGCGGGCTGGTCAAGAGCGTGCGCGGTCCGGGCGGCGGCTATCTTTTGTCGCGAATCCCACAACAGACGCGCATATCCGACATTATCCTGGCGGTGGACGAGCCGATCCAGACCACGCGCTGCTCGCCGGGCTCGCCGGCCGGCTGTCACAACAACAAGGGCCGCTGCCTGACCCACGATCTGTGGGAAGAGCTGGGCAACCAGATTTACCTCTATCTCAGCTCGGTTTCCCTGGCCGATGTGTGCGAACGCCGCATCCTGGGCAGCTCGGGCATGTTCCACGGCACCGCCGCTCCCTCTGGAGCCGTGGCGGCGCAATAAGGGTCGGGAAAGGAAGGAACAGCGTGAGCAGGGCCGTCTACCTCGATTACAACTCCGGCGCCCCCGTGCGCCCCGAGGTGGCGGCCGCCATGGTGGAGTCCCTGGCCGAGCCGGGCAACCCGTCCTCGGTTCATGCTTTCGGTCGTGCGGCCCGCGCCCGGGTCGAGGCGGCCAGGCGGCAATTGGCCGGGCTGGTGGGCGCCGATCCCGCCGGCATCGTCTTCACCTCGGGCGGCACCGAGGCCAATGCCCTGGCGCTTCGCGGCTGTGGCCGGTCCCGCCAGCTGGTGTCGGCCGTCGAGCATCCCTCTGTCCTTGATGCCGCCGCCGAGGCCGAGCGGATTCCCGTCACCCGGGACGGAATCGTCGATCTGGGCGCCCTGGAAAGCCTGCTGGCGGCCAATACCCGCCCGGCGCTGGTGTCGCTGATGCTGGCCAACAACGAGACCGGAATCGTCCAGCCGGTGGCCGAAGCGGCTCGCATCATTCATGCGCATGGCGCATGGCTTCATTGCGATGCCGCCCAGGCCATGGGGCGAATCCCGGTCTCCCTTCGGGACTTGGGGGCGGATATCCTGACGGTTTCCGGCCATAAGATGGGTGGGCCCGCGGGGGCGGGAGCCTTGATCCTGGCGGAATCCGGCCGGACACTGGCACCGATCTTGCTGGGCGGAGGCCAGGAACGCCGCCGCCGGGCCGGAACGGAAAACGTGGCCGGCATCGTCGGCCTGGGGGTCGCCGCCCAACTGGCGGGGGATGATTTGGCTGGCGCCGACACCACATGTGGTGTGGGTGCCTTGCGAGACCGTCTGGAACAAGGCGCCCTGCGTCTGGTTCCCGACGCAGCGGTGATCGGGGACGGCGCGCCCCGTCTGCCCAACACCACCTGCCTGGTTCTGCCGGGCGTGGAGGGGCGGACGCAGGTGATGGCGCTGGACCTGGCGGGCGTGGCGGTCAGCGCCGGCGCGGCCTGTTCCTCGGGCAAGGTTGGTCCCAGTCACGTGCTGGCGGCCATGGGCCTGGAGGAGCGGGTCAAGGGATCGGCCATCCGGGTCAGCCTGGGCTGGTCCTCGCGCCCGGAGGATGTGGATGCGTTCCTGGCGGCCTGGGTCGGTCTGGCCCGCCACAAGGGATTGAAGGTTTCTGAGGCCGCCTGAGGCGGCCTGAATGACAAACGAAGATGTAAGGGATCGATGCAAATGACAGCTCTCGGCAAGACGACCCGCCCCAGCCTGCCCCGCGCCCCGGGGGCGCCGGTCTATCTGGACTATCAGGCGACGACGCCTTGCGATCCGCGGGTGGTCGAGGTCATGCTGCCCTGGTTCACCGAGAAATTCGGCAACCCCCATTCGCGCAACCACCGTTACGGCTGGGAAGCCGAGGAAGCGGTGGAGAAGGCCCGCGAGCAGATCGCCGACATCATCGGCGCCGATTCCAAGGAGGTGATCTTCACCTCGGGCGCCACCGAGTCCAACAATCTGGCCATCAAGGGCGTCGCCCATTTCTACAAGGAAAAGAAGAACCACATCGTCACCGTGGTGACCGAGCACAAATGCGTGCTCGACACCTGCCGCTACCTGGAACAGGAAGGCTTTGCGGTGACCTATTTGCCGGTCAAGGCCGACGGGCTGATCGATCTGGCCGAGCTGGAGGCCGCCATCACCGACCAGACGGTCATCGTCTCGGTCATGGCGGTCAACAACGAGATCGGCGTGATCCAGCCCCTGGCCGAGATCGGCGCCCTGTGCCGCAAGAAGGGTGCCTTCTTTCATACCGACTGTGCCCAAGCGGTAGGCAAGATCCCGCTGGACGTAAACGCCATGAACATCGACCTGATGAGCATCTCGGGTCACAAGCTGTATGGCCCCAAGGGCATCGGTGCCCTGTACGTCCGCCGCCGCCCGCGCGTCCGGCTGGTGCCGCTGATCACCGGCGGCGGCCAGGAGCGCGGCATGCGCTCGGGCACCCTGGCCACCCCGCTCTGTGTGGGCTTCGGCGAGGCCTGCGCCATCGCCAAGGCCGAGATGGGCGCCGAGAACGAGCGCCTGATGGGCCTGCGCAACCGCCTCCTGGGCGGGTTGAGGCAGCGCCTGCCGGAAATCTACGTCAACGGCGATCTGGATCACCGCATCCCCGGCAACCTCAACATCTCGTTCGCCTTCGTCGAGGGCGAGGGGCTGATGATGGGGGTCAAGGAACTGGCGGTGTCGTCGGGGTCGGCCTGCACCTCGGCCTCGCTGGAGCCCTCCTACGTGCTGCGCGCCCTGGGCGTCGACGTGGAGATGGCTCATACGTCGTTGCGCTTCGGCCTGGGCCGCTTCACCACCGACGAGGACATCGAATTCGCCATCGACCATATCACCGAGGCGGTCGAGCACTTGCGGGCCATGAGCCCGCTGTGGGACATGCATCTGGAAGGCGTCGATCTCAAGTCCATCGAATGGGCTGAGCATTGAGGAAAAGGATGGGCATTTCGGTACCGAAATGCCTTAGAATGATTCCGAGCTAAGGCTCGGCCGGACTTTTGGAGGACGTTATGGCTTACAGCGACAAGGTTATCGACCACTACGAGCATCCCCGCAACGTGGGTGCCCTGGACAAGGACGATTCCGCGGTCGGCACCGGTCTGGTGGGCGCGCCCGCCTGCGGCGACGTGATGAAGCTGCAGATCAAGGTCAGCGCCGAAGGCATCATCGAGGACGCCAAGTTCAAGACCTTCGGTTGCGGCTCGGCGATCGCCTCCAGCTCCTTGGTGACCGAGTGGGTGAAGGGCAAGACCCTGGACGAAGCGGCCAGCATCAAGAACACCGACATCGCCCATGAACTGGCCCTGCCGCCGGTCAAGATCCATTGTTCGGTGTTGGCCGAGGATGCTATCAAGGCCGCCATCGCCGACTACAAGAAGAAGTCGGGCTGACGGCTCCGGACGGTTTGACGAGAAGAGGGGAAGACCATGGCACCTGCTCCCATGACCATCACCGACGCCGCCGCCGAGCGGGTCAAGGTCCTGCTGGAAAAACGCGGCAAGCCCAGCGTGGGCATCCGCATCGGCGTGCGCTCCAAGGGCTGCTCGGGCATGTCCTACACCCTGGAATACGCCGACGAGAAGACTCAGTTCGACGAGATCCTCGAAGACAAGGGCGTCACCGTCCTGATCGATCCCAAGGCGACCATGTTCATCCTGGGAACCGAGATGGACTTCGTCGAGGACAAGATGCAGTCGGGCTTCGTCTTCAAGAACCCCAACGAAAAGGGCCGGTGCGGCTGCGGCGAATCCTTCCACGTCTGAGCCCCGCCCCGTTAAAGTGAAGAAGGAACCGGAGAGGACGATGAACGCCCCCGCCGCCGCCCAGATCGTTTCCTGTTGGTCCTGCAAGGGGCCGGTGGCGACGCGTGCCCTGTTCTGTTCGGTGTGTGGCGCCGTGCAGGGGCCGGGCAATATCGACCACTTCTCGCGCCTTGGCATCCCGCCGTCCTTCGACCTGGACCTGGACGCCCTGCAGCACCAGTATTTCGGCTTCCAGAAACGTCTGCATCCCGACCGCTTCGCCTCCAAGTCCCCCAAGGAGAAGGCGCTGTCGCAATCCCAGGCCACGTCACTGAACGAGGCCTACGAGACGCTGAAGGATCCCCTGAAGCGCGCCGCCTATCTTCTGAACCACCTGGGCCATCCGGTGGACCTTACCGCCTGCGGCACCATCAACGACCGCGAGTTGCTGATGGAGCAGATGGAAAAGCGCGAAGCCCTGGCCGAGGCCTCCACGCCGGAGGAGATCGCCAAGCTGGCCATGGCGGCGGAATCCGAGGTCATCGCCTGCCAGTGCCACATCTCGGCCGCCATCAACGCCGCCGATCTGGAAGAGGCGGGTCACCTGACCATCCGCCTCAAATATCTCGCCAAGCTGGCCGAAGAGGCCCGCGCCAAGAAGACCCGTGCCCTCAGACTGCCCTCTTAAGACAAGGTTGCCCTAAGCATGCTGCTGCAGCTCCATGAACCCGGCGAGAGCCCGGCACCTCACGAATCCGAACGCGGCCTGGCGGTCGGCATTGACCTGGGTACCACCAATTCCGTGGTGGCGCTGGCCCGGGACGGCGAGACCGAGGTGCTGCGCGATGCCGAGGGCAAGGGGCTGATCCCCTCCGTGGTCTATTACGCCGACGACGGCGAGGTCACCGTGGGTTCCGACGCCCGGCGGATGATCCTGGAAGCCCCCGATCACGTGGTCAGCTCGGTCAAGCGCCTGATGGGCCGCGGCACCGAGGACCTCAAGACCCTGGCCGGCACGCTGCCTTATACCCTGGACGTGGCCGCCGACGGCGGCATGGTGCGCCTCAAGGTCGCCGGCCGCACCCTGACCCCGGTGGAGGTCTCCGCCGACATCCTGCGTGCCGTCAAGGCCCGCGCCGAGGAAGCCCAGGGCAAGAGCGTCGACCGCGCCGTGGTCACCGTCCCCGCCTATTTCGACGACGCCGCCCGCACGGCAACCAAGGACGCCGCCCGCCTGGCCGGGCTGGAGGTGCTGCGCCTGGTCAACGAGCCCACGGCGGCCGCCCTGGCCTATGGCCTGGACAATGCCGCCGAGGGGCTTTACGCCGTTTACGATCTGGGTGGCGGAACCTTCGACATCTCGATCCTGCGCATGGAAAAGGGCGTGTTCCAGGTCAAGTCCACCGGCGGCGACGCCGCCCTGGGCGGCGACGACATCGACCATGCCATCGCCGAGCGCTTCCTGGCCGAGCGCACCAAGGAGCACGGCGCCGAGACCATCACGGCGGGCGAGGCCAAGCAGGCCCTGGCCGCCGCCCGCGTCGCCAAGGAATGCCTGTCGGGCCGCGCCAATGGCGACTGGATGATCGAGGTGGACGGCAAGCCCTCCAAGCACGCCATGACCCGCGACGAGTTGGAGGCCCTGGCCGCTCCCTGGGTGGACAAGACCATGGGCATCTGCCGCTCGGTGATCGAGGATGCCGGCATCGAGGTGGGCGAAATCCAGGGCGTGGTGCTGGTGGGCGGCTCGACCCGCATGCCGCTGGTACGCCGCAAGGTCAAGGAGCTGTTCGGCCGCGAACCCCTGGCCGACATCAATCCGGACGAGGTGGTGGCCGTGGGCGCCGCCCTGCAGGCCGAGGCCCTGACCATCGGCTCGGACACCCTGTTGCTGGACGTGACGCCGCTGAGCCTCGGCATCGAGACTATGGGCGGCATCGTGGAAAAGGTCATTCCGCGCAACACCCCCATTCCCGTGGCCATGGCCCAGGAATTCACCACCTATCAGGACGGCCAGACCGCCATGGCCATCCACGTGCTCCAGGGCGAGCGCGAGATGGTCGACCAGAACCGCTCGCTGGCCCGCTTCGTGCTGCGCGGCATTCCCAACATGGCGGCGGGCGCCGCCCGTATCCGCGTCACCTTCACGGTGGACGCCGACGGCCTGCTCACCGTCAGCGCCAGCGAGGCGACGACCGGTGTGGAACAGCAGGTGGCGGTGAAGCCGTCCTATGGCCTGACCGAGGACGAAATGGCCAATATGCTGCGCGATTCCCTGGTCAACGCCAAGGATGACATGGAATCCCGCCTGTTCGCCGAGACCGCTGTCGAGGCCCGCCGCTCGGTGCTGGCGGTGCAGGCGGCGCTGGGTGCTGATTCTGACCTCTTGTCTGAAGCCGAGCGAAAGGCTATCGATGCAGCCATCGCCGGTGTGGATGCCGCCATCGCCTCCGGTGACCGCGACGCCGTGACGGCCGCGTCGGAAGCGCTGGAGACCGCCACCAAGACCTTCGCCGAACGGCGGATGGACCGTGGCATCCGCGCCGCCCTGGCCGGCATGGCGGTGGATAAGCTCGATGACGCCCTGAGTGGCGACTGATACGTAAGGAATTCCGGTTCATGCCCAAGATGACGTTCATCGCCCCCGACGGCACCCGCCAGGAAGTCGAAGCCGCCGAAGGGCTGTCGGTTCTGGAAGTGGCCCATCGCGCCAAGATCGAGCTGGAAGGCGCCTGTGAAGGCTCGCTGGCCTGTTCCACCTGCCACATCGTGGTGGCCAAGGAATGGTACGACAAGCTGTCGCCCGCCACCGAGGACGAGGAAGACATGCTGGATCTGGCCTTCGGCCTGACCGCTACCTCGCGGCTGGGCTGCCAGATCATCATGAGCAAGGAGCTGGACGGCCTGGTGGTCACCCTGCCGGCCGCCACCCGCAACATGATGGTCGACAAGAAGTAGGGAGCGGCTGGCGATGAAGTGGACCGACACCCTCGACATCGCCATCGCCCTGGAAGAAGCGCATCCTGACGCCGACAACGTCAATTTGCGCTTCACCGACCTGCACCGATGGGTCTGCGATCTGCCCGGCTTTGCCGATGATCCCGCCAAGTCCAACGAGAAGATTCTCGAGGCCATTCAGATGGCCTGGATCGATGAGCGGGATTAGCGCAGACTTCTCCCCATGAATCCCTTCGCCCTGCTGCCTCCTGTCGATCTGGCCGCCTTTGGCGCTTTCCTGGCGCTATGGGTCGGATACACCGTCATGGCCGACCGCCTGACCGCCGACGGCCATACCCTGCTGGCGGCGACGGCGCGGCTCCGGCACACCTGGATGCGCAATATGTGCGACCGGGAGGTCCGGGTGGCCGACAGCGCCCTGCTGGGCAATCTGATGCGGAGCGTCTCGTTCTTCGCCTCGGCCTCCATCCTGATCCTCGGTGGTCTGGTGGCCCTGCTGGGAGCGGGTGAGCGGGCCTATGCGGTGGTCCAGGACCTGCCCCTGGTCGCCGAATCCCCAAGAGGTGTCTTCGAGACCAAGGTGGTGCTGCTGGCCGGCGTGTTCGTCTACGCCTTTTTCCAGATCACCTGGTCGCTGCGGCAGTTCAATTACTGCTGCGTCCTGCTGGGCGCGGCGCCGAACGCCGATGCGGCGCCCGCGGTCAAGGACACCTACGCGGAGAACGCCGCCCGGCTCAACGCCCTGGCCGCCCACAGCTTCAATCGGGGCCTGCGCGGCTATTACTTCGCCCTGGCGCTGATGACCTGGTTCATCCACGCCGGAGCCATGGTGGCGGCCACCGCCGTGGTGGTGGCGGTGCTGTATCGCCGGGAATTCCGCTCCAAGACCCTGCGGGCGCTCAACGCGGCGGTGCCGCCGACCTGATTGGGCTGTCGCCCAAGCCCACTCGGGGCGATGCCCCGAACCCCCTTCTGATTTTATCAATGGGGTTTGGGGCCCGCGGCCCCAAGCGGGTATGGGCGGCAGCCCGTCTATTCCACCAATGAAATCTTGATATTGGCCGCCTGCATCAGCTCCTTCTTGGGCTGGCGCAGGGGCTTGACGGCCACCAGATCGACGGTCATCTCGGTCACCACGTTGCGCAGGGCATCGACCTGTTCGAGGATCTGGGCGGGCATCTGGCCGGCGAAGCGCCGCCGGGGGACGGCATAGGTCACCAGCTCGGGCTGCCAGTCGCCGCGATAGCCGTAATCGGCCCGCCAGTACCAGGGCTGGGAGAAATAGCCGAAGCTGCGGGCGAAATAGGGCTTCACATGGGTGGGATCGGTCCAGGCGTCGTCATGGGCGCCGTGGGGGACGCGAATCTGCATCTTGGCCCCCGGCCTGGCGATGCGCCACAGCTCCTGCATCAGCGGCAGGGGATCGGGAATGTGCTCGATCAGGTGCGACAGCAGGAACTCGTCCACGCTGTTGTCCTCGAAGGGCAGGGGGGTCTTGGCGCATTGGGACAAATCGGTGACCACGTCCACGCCGGGCAGCGCCATGGCATCCAGGTTGATCCAGCCTTCGCGGACGTCGCGGCCACAGCCGAGGTTGAGCTTGCGCGGTGAATCCGACTTCTTTTTCGCGGCCATGGGACCAGTCCAGACAGGGAGGATATGACCGCCCAGTTCTACAGGCACTACGGCCCCGTTGCAACGCGCCCCGGCCATCCCCTACAAGGAGAGGCATGAACACTTTGGACATCGACAAGCCCCCGTCCTCCACCCGCGTGGTGGTCGCCATGTCGGGCGGGGTGGATTCCTCGGCCGTGGCCGCGCTTCTGAAGGAGCAGGGCTACGACGTGGTCGGCGTGACGCTGCAGCTCTACGATCTGGCCACCAGCGGCATTGAGCCCGGCGCCTGCCGTCCGAACACCTGCTGCGCCGGCAAGGACATCCACGACGCCCGCGCCGTGGCCGACGCCCTGGGCATTCCCCACTATGTCCTCGATTTCGAGGAGACCTTCCGCCGCGACGTGGTCGAACGCTTCGCCCAGACCTATCTGGAGGCGCGGACGCCGGTGCCCTGCATCGAGTGCAACCGCACCGTCAAGTTCCGCGACCTGCTGGGCGTGGCCAAGGATCTGGGGGGCGACGCCCTGGCCACCGGCCATTACGTCCGCCGCCGCCCGGGCGTCGATGGCCCGGAATTGTGGACCGGCCGCGATCCGGGGCGTGACCAGAGCTATTTCCTGTTCGCCACCACCCGGGATCAGTTGGACTTCCTACGCTTTCCCTTGGGCGATATGGCGGGCAAGGAGGAGACGCGGGCCATCGCCGCGCGCCACCACCTGCCGGTCGCCGCCAAGCGCGACAGCCAGGACATCTGTTTCGTCCCCGACGGCGATTATGCCGCCCTGGTCACCCGCCTGCACCCCGACGCCGCCCGGCCGGGCGAGATCGTCGACACCGCAGGCAAGGTGCTGGGCCGCCACGGCGGGCTGATCCACTACACCATCGGCCAGCGCCGTGGCCTCGGCCTGGGGGGCGGCCCTCCGCTCTACGTGGTGGCGCTGGAGCCCGAAACCGGCCGGGTGGTGGTGGGCAGCCGCGAAGATCTGAACTGCCTCACCATCCAGGTGGAGGCGGTCAACTGGCTGGGCGGCGACGAGACCGAGTTGCGCGTGGCGGTCAAGGTGCGCTCCACCCGGCCCGCCGCGCCCGCCCTGCTGCGTCGCCTTTCCGGTGATCGCGCCCAGGTGATTCTCGACCACCCCGAACAGGGCGTGGCCCCCGGCCAGGCCTGTGTTTTCTACCAGGGAGAACGGGTCTTGGGCGGCGGTTGGATTTGCCCCTCGCGAGAGGCTTGACAGCAATCGCCGGGACCATTATACGAACCGCTCTCGACGCGATGGCGGGGTAGCTCAGCTGGTTAGAGCACGGGAATCATAATCCTGGGGTCGGGGGTTCAAGTCCCTCTCCCGCTACCACTCGCGAGACAGAAAAACGCCCGGCAGCTTAATGGCTTGCCGGGCGTTCTGTCTTTGGGGCTTTCTACCAGAGCATGCGGGCGGAGGCGATGACCTGTCCTGCGTTGTAGCTGGGACTGCCTTCGCCCGGCAGCACCACGGTGGCGGTGGAGGCGTTGGCGGTGGAGGCTGCGGCCTGGTTGTAGAGGTAGTCCTTGCTGCTGTAGCGCTCCCAAAGGCCGGAAAGGCCGAGGAACAGGCCGTCGCTGACCTGATATTCGCCGGAAAGCTTGAGGGAATTGAGCAGCGAGCGGGAATCGGGAAGGTTTGTGGCGGTGTTGGCCGCCGAAGCTGTTCCGGTGCCGCGCCACTGGCTGCCTTCCTCGAAGCTGGTGTTGCCGTAGGTCAGCACGTTGTCCAGGGTGATCTTCAGGGAGTCGCAGACCTTCCATTCCAGCCCGGCGCCCAGGGCGTGGGTGCTGTCGGTGTTGTGCAGCGTCCACAGCGTGCCGGTGGCGCTGGCATTCATCTTCATGCCGGTGAAGTTCTCCATGTAGGTGTAGAACAGGTGGGCGGTCACGCCCGGCCCGGCGGGGAACGAGGCGTCGCCGCCCAGGGACAGGATGTGGTTGTTGGTGACGCCGTAGAGGGTCTCGGGAAAGCGATCCTCGATCCAGCGGGCCGTGGTCCCCACTACCACGCCGTCGCCGAACACCGTGTTGAGATTGGCCTTGGCCTCGTCGCGGTCGCGGGCGGCGTAGGAAAAGATCTTCAGCCCGGACTCGGCGGTGACCGTGCGCCCCATCTCGTTCCAGCCGCGATTGCCCAGGAAGACCGTGGCCTGCCGGTTGGAATGGGCATAGCCCAGGGTGCCGGTCAGCCCCTCGGCCAGGGTGGACTGGACCCGGCCGCCATAGGTGCTTTCCTCGTTGCGGTTGGTGACCGAATCGCTGCGCAGGCTGTTGCGATAGGCGTAGTCGGCGGTGAGCTTGGTGGAGCGGGTCAGGCGATAGCCCACTTCCGCCTCGCCCTTCTGGTTGAAGAACGAATAGGCGGGGTTGGTGTGAATGCCGGTGTTGCCGTTGAAGACGGCGGTGCCGTCGGCGCGGTAGGGAGGCTTTTGCCAATAGGACGCGCTCATGTTGTCGCGGTCGTCGGCGGTATAGGCGGCGCGCAGGGTCCAGTCGGGCAGGGGGCGCGCCGTCATGACCACGTTGCCGTAGAGCGTCTGGATCATGCCGTCATAGGTGCTGGCGCCCAGGCGGGGGGCCTGCTCGTAATGCCGCGCGGCGAAGGCTTCGTTCTGAAGCTGCAGGCCGTAGCTGAGATTGGTGGCGATGCGGGTGGTGTCGGTGAGGTTCACCCCGAACTGCGCCTTGAGGCGATGCTCGGAATTGCTGGGCGGCAACGAATAGCGGGTGCCGTCATAGCCGGCATGGGTGGCCCCGATGAAAGGATCGCGGGTGACGTATTCGGCGATATTGTTGGTGAAGTTGGAAAAGACGTAGCTGATCTGTGCCTGCAGCGGCCGGGTGGTGTAGGCGGCATTCAGGGCGAAGCGGTCGGTGTCGTAGTTCACCGGCTCCAGGATGGAGGCGAAATTGCTGTTGGACAGGAACATCACCGAATTGGCCTTGGTGCCGTGCTTGTGTTCGTGGTCCAGCCGGGTGGTGAACTTCCATTCCTCCAGCCCGGTATAGGAAAAGGCGCCGCCCGCCCGGTCGCGCCTCGTGCCCACCTCCACCGCCGACAGGTACTGGTTGACGCGGGCCACCCCGGCGGCATTGGTCGAGGTGGCGTTGATGGAGGCCGGCGTCAGGCCGTTCAGCAACTGCCCCGAGCCATTGAACAGGGTGTGGTAGTTGTCGGCCTGGCGAAACACAATGCCGTCATAGTGAAGGCGCAGGTCCCACACCCCTTGCTGGCCCATTCGCACGGCGGCGGCGGCGTCGGGCGGCAGGGCGTTGGAGCGGAAATCGACGTTCTCGCCATCGGCCTTGAGGTAGAAGGTGCCGCCGCCCTCGGCGGCGTCGCGCTGCTGCAGGTGGAACCAGCCGCCGCCGAAGACGCCGCTTTCTGGCGTGCCGCCAAAACGGTTGAAGGCCGCCGAGCCCCCCCGTTGCGCCCCCACATGGACGCCGGCCTCGTTCATGGGCACCGGCTTCTTGGCGGGCGACACGGCGGGGGCCTCGTCGATGTCGAACTCGTCGGCCTGGGCGGTTGCCGTCAGGGTGCAGAAAGCCGCCAGGGCGCCGCTGCGCAGGATCTTCACAAACATCATTCCGTCCCCCGGAAAAGTGCAAATGAGACGTAATCGCAATTGATGGGCTGAAAGAAGGCCCCGGCTCGCGCCACCGGGGCCTTGTGCTTCAGCGGGTCAGCATGCCTCCCGAGGGGGCATTGGAGCCGTGGACCTTGGAGTGGCAATTGGAGCAGCCCCGGGCCAGCAGCATGTTGTAGGTGCCAACACCGCCGGCGCCGGGCAATTGCTGGCCGCCCGAGACCATGGCGTCGTGATTGGCGCGGCTGGTCTGGTGGCAGGTCATGCAGATGAACGGCTGGCGCTGCTTCAGCAGGCTGGATTGGGGCGAGCCGTGGGATTGGTGGCAGGTGCTGCAATCCTCGCGCACCGGCTGGTGCTCCCACAGGAACGGCCCGCGCTGTTCCGGGTGGCAGGCGTAGCAGGTCTCGTTGAGGGTGAACTCCTTGAGCAGCTTCGGCCCGCCCGAGCCGTGGGTGTTGTGGCAGTCCGAGCAGGTGACCTTGCCCTCGCGGATGGGATGGTGCGAGGCCTGCAGGCTTTCCGCCCGCTCCTGGTTGTGGCAGGTGAAGCAGACCTGGGGCTCGGTCTTCTTGGCCATGACCGGGTCCGAGCGCACATGCGAGGCATGGCAATCGGTGCAGGCCACGTCGTTGCGCTGGTGGGTGCTGCCCTTCCAGTTGATGTGCTCGCCGCCGTTATGGCAGTTGGAGCAGACCTGGTTGCGCTTTTCCACCGGCGACAGGAACTCGCCCTTGAACACCACGTCGGTCGGCGGGCGCTTTTCGCCCTTGGGCGGGCGGGCGTCGTTGTGGCGGGGGCTGGCGCCATGGCAGCCCTCGCAGGCGTGCTGCGCCATGGGAGTGTGCTTGTCCCCCTTCACCCCGTGGGGGGTGAACAGGATGGTGCGGTCCCTGGTTTCGCCGTGGCACTTGATGCAGGTGGCCTCGCCGTCGGCCGACCATTCGGGGGCCGAGGCGATCTGGGGCCAAGCCGGCGAAATCCAGGCGGCCAGCAGCAGGATCGCCGCCAGGGCCGCCCAGGGGAGGAGACGGGCCAGCCTCATTGCTTCACCGCCATGAAATCGGCGGCGCCGGACCCCAGCGCCAGGGTGTACTCATAAGACGTGTGGTGGAAGCGCTTGGCGCTGTGGCCCACATGGACGCTGATGCCGAAGGAATAGGTCTTTCCCGGCGCCAGGGCGCGATAGGGGGCCGGGGCGGCCAGCGGGCGGCTCAGCACCACCACCCAGCCGCCGTCAGCGGCCTGGGTCGCTTCGGCGCTGACCTGGGCGGGCTTCAGTTCCTGGCGGCGGTCGAAGATGATGCCGCCGCCGGCCACCGGCTTGGCGCCGGGATTCAGCTTGGCCTGCCACCATTCCTGGATGTAGCCGGTCTCGGTCAGCCTGGCCAGGTCCTCGGGGGATTTTCAGCAGGTCGCCGCCGCCCTGGCGGCTCAGCTTGGCCCGGCTTTTCATCAGGTACTTGGTGCGCTCGGACCCGCCCGCCGCGGGCATGGAGGCGTTGTCCTCGTGGCAGCTGGCCCAGCAGCCGGCCCGCACGCCCTCGGGGACCGCGGCATCGTTGAAGATGAAGGCCAGCTTGGTGGCGAACTCGGCGTCCATTTTGGTGTTGGGCGAGGCCGGCTCCTTGAACTCGAAGCGGGCGTAAAGCCGCTGGTCGTCATAGGCGAAGCGGGTGTTGACCACCACATGGCCGGGGAACGAGGCGATGGCGTTGGGCTCGGCCTTCTTGCCCGATACCATCAGGGCGCCCTGGGTCTTTTCCTGGTTCTTGTGGCACTCGATGCAGTTCTGCCCCGCCTTGAACTTGGCGGCGGCGCTGTGGTCGGCTTCGGTCAGGTTCCACTCCCACGAGGTCTGGCCGGGATACAGCAAGACCACCTCGCGGCCCGGCACCTTGGCCCAATCCACGGCCAGGGCGGGGGCGGCGGACAGCAGGGCCGCGACGGCGGAAGTAAGGCTAATAAGTCGCATTCTCATCATAATTCGCTCCAAATCCCCAAGCCGGCCTCCGGTCACCCCCCGAAGGCCCGCGCCTTTCGCTTTCGCCACCACTGGACCGGGGCGGTGCCCAGGTGGTGAATCAGGTACATCAAGAGGGCGATGGCCAGTACGGTGTGGACCACCGCAACCCAGGCGATGCCGTTGACCTTCTGCGGCTCCTGGGGCAGCAGGACCGGCCATAGGAAGGCCAGACCGGTGACCACCAGGGCCGGCATCAGGACGAACATCACCATTCCTTCGGCATTGGCCCGCCAGCGGCGGCGGAACAGCGCGGTCAGGCCCAGGAAGGCGCCATAGGCGGCGACCAGGGTCAGGCCCGACCATTTGTGCAGGCCGAACGCCCATTCCAGACGCAGCAGCGCCGCCGGGGTCCCGGCGAAATGCAGGAACAGCCCGGTGACGGCCAGCACGCTCATCAGCACGGCATTGGCGCGGTGCCAGAGGCGGAAGGCCCCGGCGCGGATCTCGCTTCGCCGCGTCTCGGCGGCCAGGGCCTCGGCGCCGTCCTCGCCCAGGGTGCGGGCCAGGATGCGGGCGGTGAGCGCGGCGCACTGGCCGCAGCCGCTGCACGCCCTGGTCCGGGCGGTGACCTGCTCCAGGCTGGTCAGGCCGTGCTCGGCGATGGCGGCGACGATGGCGCCCTTGGTCACGCCGTTGCAATGGCAGACCACGGCGTCGTCGGGCAGGTTCTCCAGGGGATCGGCGGCGGCGCACTGGCCGGAAATTCGCCCCAGGCACAAATTGCCGGCGCAGAGATGGCCGACGTCGTCGCCGTCGCACAGCCATTGCCAGACGCGGGCGCTGTCCTCCACGTCGCCATAGAGCACGGCGCCCACCAGCCGTCCCCGGCGCAGCACCAGCTTCTTGTAGATGCTCTGGCCGGGATCGTGGTGGATCAGTTCGCGGTCGTCATCGTTGGCGGCGGCGGGCTCGCCGGCCGAGAACAGGGCGATGCCGGGAATCTTGAGGCGGGTCGACAGCGAGGGGGGCGTGAAAAGACGCTCGCCCTCGCCCCCCGTCAGATGGTGGGCGCAGACCCGGGCCATGTCCCACAGCGGCATGACCAGACCATAGCACTGGCCGTCATGCTCGACGCATTCTCCCACCGCGAAGATATCCGGGGCCGAACTGCGCATCCGGGCATCCACCGTGATGCCGCGCCCCACCTCCAGCCCGGCCTGACGCGCCAGGTCGGTGTTGGGGCGGATGCCCACCGCCATCACCACCAGATCGGCGGCGATGGTGCGGCCGTCGGACAGGGTGACGGCCTCGACCCTTTCGCGGCCCTCCAGCCGGGCCGCCTGGGCCGAGGTCAGGCAGGCGATGCCGTGGCGTTCCAGGTCGTGGCGCAGCATTGCGGCCGCCACCTCGTCCAACTGGCGTTCCATCAGCCAGGGAGTGAGGTGGATGACCGTCACCGCCATGCCCTGGCGGCGCAGGCCCCAGGCGGCCTCCAGGCCCAGCACGCCACCGCCCACCACCACGGCGCGGCGATGGCGTCCCGCCGACGCCAGCATGGCCTGGACGTCGCCGATGGTGCGAAAGCCGTAGACGCCCTCCAGTCCGGCCCCGGGCAGGGCGGGCATCAGCGGCCGGGCGCCGGTGGCCAGCAGCAGGCGGTCCCACGCGACCACGTGGCCCGAGGCGGTGCTCACCCGGCGGTGCTCCGGGTCGATGGACACCACCGGATCGCCGGTGCGCAAGGCGATGCCGCGCTCGGCATACCAGCCGGGGGGATGGGTGACGATGTCGCCCACCTGCTTGTCGCCGGCCAGCACCGACGACAGGAGGATGCGGTTGTAATTGCCGTGGGGCTCGGCCCCCAGCACCGTGATGTGGAAGCGATCGGGCGCCAGCGCCAGAATCTCCTCGACGGTGCGCAGCGCGGCCATGCCGTTGCCCACCACCACCAGTCGCTGGCGGTGGAGAGGGGGAGAGACCTGGGCGGGCGTTGCTGTCATGTCTTCCTCCGGCGCACAAAGCGGACCAGCACCACCAGGGCGGTCAGCGACAACGCTCCCAAGCCGCCCCAGTCGATCCATCGGTTACGGTTGGCGCCGAGCACATAGACCTCGCGCAGCAGGGCGGCATTGGCGAAGCCATCCGTTTCCCCGGGCTGGTCGATGAGCATGGGCTTGTACAGGCGGCGGCCCAGTTCGCCTTGCTCGGCGTGGCAGGATTCGCACTGGCGAACCGCCTTGTCCTTGCCCTGCACCTCGTGGGACAGGGCCATGTCGGCCACCGGGCTGTGGCAATCGACACAGCGAACGTGATCGAGATGCAGGGCCAGTTCGGGCAGCCAGTCATGCACCTTGCTCATCTCGGGCCGCCGGGTCTCGGGCTTCATCAGGGCGAGATAACGCCGGTCGTCGTCGTGGCAGGCCAGACATTGATGATTGTCCTGGCGTGACGCAGCCTGGGCGGAGGGCAGCTTGGCCGCCTTGCGCATGGTGTGGGAATCGTGACAGGACAGGCAGGTGAACTTGGCCGTGTGGTCCTTGAAGTGCTTGCTGGCCTTGAACTCCGGGACGATGGCTTTGGCCGGCTGCTGGTGGCAGGGCTCGCAGCCCTTGATCTGCGCCTTGGCGTTGGGCAGGTGGGGATAGGGGACATAGGCCTCGGAATGACAATCCTTGCAGGCCATCTTGCCGTGATCGGAGGCCTCGAAGCGCGGATGGTCGACCAGCAGCTTGGCCAGCAGCGCCATGTCCATGCCCTGGCGCGGAGGATTTTTCAGCCCGGCCTCGCTGTGACAGGACAGGCAGTCGGCATTCCAGGCCTTAATCTTGCCCGGCAGCTCCGGGTCCTTTTCCTCCAGCCCGAATTCATCGGCCTCCGCAGCCCGCGCCGGTTCCCACGGCGCGCCCAACGGCATGCCGAGGGCCAGCAGGACGAGGCACAGCACCAGGGCGTGGCGGGGAAAAGAGAGGACCGACAGGATGAGGCTCCGGGCTGGCGGCCCGTCGCGGTGTCGCTTCGGGCGCGGAAAGTCCGGCCATCAGTAATGAGAATGCGAATCGATCGCAACATAAATTTGGAGGATCTCCGGCATGGCGCCACGGCGTGCTCGGTGGCTGCAACCATGGGCAGTCAAGGCGATGCCCGGCCGGTCAGGGACGTGCCGGCCGCCTCATCAGGTTCTCGCGATTGGGGCAGAGATGGCTCCGCTTGGAGACCATGTCTCCAAACCTGTCCACTATTCATGCTGGTCGGCGCTTGACCTGACTTGTCATCCTGACGACCGCAGGGAGGAAGGATCTTTCAGCTTGAAGCGGCTGCCGCTGTCCCGTGAAAGATCCTTCGCTCCTGGCTCAGGATGACAGACGAGAGGCGCTTCCATGAGCGGGTGCGGGCGGCAGCCCGTCAGGAAGGGAAAGGGGCCTAGCCGTCGCAGGGATTGGCCGTCCCGGCGTGCAGCCGCCCCAGGCTGGCGGCCACCGCCTCGGCGAGGCGGGCCGAGGCTCGGGCCAATCCGGCCACGGCGGCCTCGGTCGAGGCGTCGGGCAGCGGCTCGGTGGCGCCGGTGCGGCAGATGGCGGGCTGGCCCTGGGGCAGGCGGCGCACGGTCCAACTGGCCTCGGCCACCGCCTGACGGCCGGGGGTGGCTTCCAGCCGTTCCAGCCGCAGGGCCAGGCGGTACTGCGGCAGTCCGCTGCCGGTGATGGCCAGCGGCGCCACATAGATGTCGGCGGCGCGCAGATGGCGCCACAGGGACTCGTCCACCAGCTGGCGCATTTCGTCGGCCAGGGGAGCCGCCCAGCGGTCGCCGGCGCGCACTTCCAGCTGGCCGCCGGGGCCGCTCAGGACCAGCTCCTCGCGGTTGATCCGCTCGGGAACAGCGATGGGCAGCACCTCGACCAGCAGGGCGGCGCTGCCCGACGCCAGCGGCGCGGTCGGGCCACTGGACAGGGCGTGATAGCGCAGCGGCGTCGAGGCGCCGCAGCCGGCCAGGGTGGCGGCCAGCAGCAGGGACGCGGCCAGACGGGGCAAGGGGGGGATCATTGCTGTTCCTTTCGGCCCTGCAGCAGGGATTCAGGCTGGCGGTCCAGGCTGTCGGTCAGCCGCTTCAGCGAGCGGGTGGCCTCGGTCAGGCCCTTGAGTGCCTGGCGGGTGTCCTGCTGCAGCGGCGCGTCGCCGGCCATGGCGGCGGTCAGGCTTTCCATGCTGGCGCGCATTTCCTTCAGGCTGTCGCGCAGTTCCGGCAGCACCTCCTTGTCGGTGCGGGCCGTCATGGCGTCCAGATGCTTCATGGTGGCATGCAGGTTCTGGCCGATGGCGTCGAGCGGCACCTTGTCCAGCTTGCGCAGGATCGCCTGGACCTGCTTGTAAAGCTCCTCGAAATCGCCGGGCACGGTGGGCAGTTCGGGCGGCTCGGCGGCCGGATTCAGCTTGACCGGCGGGGCGTTGGGGAAGAAGTCCAGCGCCACGTAGAGCTGGCCGGTGACCAGATTGCCGGTGCGCAACTGGGCGCGCAGCCCTCGCCGTACCAGCTCGACCAGACGCCGTTGCCGCTGTTCGTCGGTTAGCGGCTTGGGGTCGGCGCCGACCACGTCCAGGCGGTCGGGATAGACATCCACCGTCACCACCGGGGTGAAGTCGGCGGTTTCCCGGTCATAGGCCATGGTGATGGCGCGGACCTGACCCAACTCGGCGCCGCGGAAATCCACCGGGGCGCCGATGGTCAGGCCCCGGACCGTCTGGTGAAAGCGCAGCACCAGGGGATAAGCCTCGCCATCGGGGGCCTTGAGGGCGGAATCGTGATCGGCGGCCAGGGCGAAGCGGGTGGCCGGGGCGGCCTCGGGGGCTTCGATATTGCCGTCGGGCGATTCGAAGGCGACGCCGCCCAGCAGCATGGCGGCCAGCGACTGGGTGTTGAGCTTCAGCCCGCCCGCATCCAGCCGCAGATCGACGCCGCTGGCGTGCCAGAAGCGGGTGCCGTCGGTGACGAAGCGGTCATAGGGGGCCTTGACGAAGGCGCTGAGGAACAGGCTGTGGCCGTCGGGCTGCAGGGCGTAGCTCTCGATATGGCCCACGGGGATGCGGCGGAAGAAGACCGGCGAGCCGACATCGAGCGAGCCGATGTCGCGGGCCACCAGCACGAAGCGCCGACCCGGCATGTCCGAGGCGATCACCGGCGGCACTTCCAGCCCGGTGAACTCGGTGCTTTTCTTGTCGGAATGTCCACCGTCCACGCCGATATAGCTGCCCGACAGCAGGGTCTCGAGGCCCGATACGCCGCTGCCCGCCATGCGGGGGCGCACCACCCAGAAGCGGCTGTCCTCGACGGCGAAGCCCTCGGCCTCCTTTTTCAGCTCGATGCGCACCTGGACGCGCGTGCGGTCGGGGGCCAGATGCAGTTCGGTGACGTCGCCGATCTCCACATCCTTGAACTTCACCTTGGTCTTGCCGGCCTCGATGCCCTGGGCGCTGGCGAAATAGACGGTAATCGCCGGGCCGCGCTGGTTCAGCGCGTGGATCACCAGCGACAGGGCGAACAGCGCCGCCAGGGCGGGAATGATCCAGATGGCCGAGGGCAGCCAGCGGCGCGGAGGAAGGATCCTCGGCTCGGCCGGGCGCTGGGGGGAAGGCGAATCAGCCGAGGGCACGACGGGGGGAATCCCAGATCAGGCGGGGGTCGAAGGAATGGGTGGCCAGCATTGTTAACGCAACCACGAGGCCGAAGGCAATGGCTCCGGGTCCGGCCTCGATCACCGCCAGCCCCTTGAAGCGCACCAGCCCCACCATCAGCGCCACCACGAACACGTCCAGCATGGACCAGCGGCCGACGAACTCGATGACGTGGAACAGGGTGATGCACTGGCGGCGGTCCAGCGGCCAGCCGAACTGCACGGTCAGGGCCAGGATGGCCAGGATGCACATCTTCAGCACCGGCACCAGGATGCTGACGCTGAAGATCAGGGCCGCCAGCCCGGGCGAGCCGGAATGCCAGAAATACACCACGCCGCCGATGATGGTGTCGCGTGAGGTGACCAAAAGCGACGAGGTCTCCATGATCGGCAGCAGGTTGGCCGGAACATAGAGGATGATCGCCGTCAGCAGCAGAGCCCAGGTGCGCGACAGGCTGGCGGGCTTGCGTGGACGCACGCTGCCGCCGCAGCGGGGGCAGGCGATGGGGCCGTCCCGGTGCTCCATGATCTGGCCGCAATGGCCGCAGGCCATCAGGCCCGCCTCGGCGGCCGAGATGGGGGCGTCGTCACTCATGCTCGGGCTCGTTCCAAAGCTGGTGGGGATGGAACGACAGGATCGCCGCCATCAGCACGGTCAGCAGGGCAAAGGCCAAAAGCGCCTTGCCGGGCAGAATGGTGGCCATGCCCGACAGCTTCACCAGCGACACCACCACGCCCAGCATGAAGACCTCGACCATGCCCCAGGGGCGCATCTCCTGGACGAAGCGGAGCAGGGGTCCGAACCAGGCGGGACGGCCGGGGCGCGATGCCGTCAGCAGCAGCGCCAGCATGCAGCCGAGGTCGAGCAGCGGGAACACCTGGGTGGTGGCGCAGACCAGCATGGCCATGGGCTGGCGCCCCTCCGACCACAGGGCGGCGACGGCGCCGGACAAGGTGGTGCCGCCGCGCAGGCCCTGGATGCGCAGATCGACGATGGGAAAGGCGTTGGCGATGGCGAACACCATCACCGCCGCCACCACCAGCGCCAGGATATGGTCGGGAGCCAGCCGGTGGCGCCGGACCAGCACCGAGCCGCAGCGGACACACAGGGCCTTTTCGCCGCGCCGCAGCGCTGGCCGTCGGTGCAGGGCGTCGCAATGGGGGCAGGCGCAAAGATGGTTCATGACCGCTCGACCATATCGCGGCCGGACGTCACCGGCAACGCCTCCAATCGGGGGCTTTTGCCCCCGATCCCCCAATCGGGAAGCCCGGCTTCCCGAACCCTTCAGCATTTTAACCCATTGAAATAAAAAGCAGGAGGTTCGGAGGCTGTGCCTCCGAACGGGTCAGGGCGGGTGCCCTGCCGCGCAAGCGGGGTTTCTCCGCAACCTGCTACAGGCGGGCGGGCTCGATCAGGATGATCATGCCGGCTTCGTCCAGGGCCACCGCCGACAGGCCCTTCAGCCGGGAGCAGGCGGCGACCAGCGGCGGCAGCGGGTGAATGGAGGTGGCCGGCAACTGGCGCATGGCCACCTCGCCGGAGACCTGAACCGTCATTTCCGTGTCTCGGATGCGCAAATGCAGCAGGCAGGCGGGGGGCGCCTCGCGGGGCAGGCCCAGCAGATCCTCCACGGCGGCGGCCGCAGACGGCGCGTCCCCCAGGGGGCGCATGGCGACCACCTGGCGCGCCGGCAGGGCAAAGCGCACTCCCGCCGCCCGGAAGGTCACCACCGGCAGCGACGCCTCGGCCTTCATCCCAGATGAGCCCGGTAATCGGTGAAGATCCGTTCAAGGTCGAGCAGGGTCACCAGATGCCCGGCGAACTCGATGATGCCCAGAACGATGGGCTTGCGGTGCTCCGCGATGGTATGGGGCGGGGCCAGGACCCGGCTTTGCGGGATGTCCATCACCTCTTCGACGCCATCGACACGCACGCCGCTGCGCATGCCGCCGCCCTGGCACAGCAGGATGCGCGAGCTGTCATGGCTCGGCGCCGGGGCATAGCCCAGGACGGCGCGCAGATTCACCACCGAATCGATGTCGCCCCGGACGTTGATGACGCCTTCCAGCGACGGCGGGCAGCCGGGCAGGTAGAAGACCGGGCTGTCGGGCAGGACTTCGCGGACCTTCTCGCCGACGAAGGCGAACCAGTCGCCCTCCAGGGTGAAGACCACCAGCTTCAACTGGGGCTCGTCCACATTGACGATGGCGCGGGTTTCGCCCCGCCGGGCCTCGAGAATCTGGTCGAGGGAGAGATCGCCGTCGCCGCTCATGTGTTTTTGGGAGAAATCGCTGTCGCTCATGGAAGTGGCTCCAGCGACGCCAGCTCGATGCGGTTGCGCCCGGCCTGCTTGGCCTCGTAGAGGGCCTTGTCGGCGGCCTCGATCAGCCGGTCGCCGGCGATCTCGGGAAAGCGCGAGATACCGCCGCTGAAGGTGCAGGAGAAGAACTGGTCGCCGCTTTGGAACTTCAGGCGCGCGAAGTCCTCGCGCAGGCCGTTCATGACGGTCATTCCTTCCTTCAGGCTGACATTTTGCATGACGACGACGAATTCCTCGCCGCCATAGCGCCCGATCAGGTCGTTGGTGCGCAGCCGCTGTTGCAGCAATCGCGCCAGGGCCACCAGGACCTGATCCCCGGTGGGGTGGCCATAGGTGTCGTTGACCGACTTGAACAGGTCCACGTCGATCATCGCCACGCAGAGCTTGCCGTTCTCGCGCCGGGCCGCCGCCAGGGCGGTGTCGAGATACTGGACGATGAAGGTGTGGTTGAACAAACCGGTCAGTCCATCGCGGACCATCAGCGAGCGCAGGGTGCGCATCCGCTCGGCGCGGATGGCCACGGCGCTGATCAGGTCCTCGGGCTGGATGGGCTTGGTGAGGAAGGCCTCGGCGCCCACCCGCATGGCCGAAACCTGCGTCACCTTGTTGGTCTCGCTGGACAGGAAGACGATGGGCAGGCTGATGAAATCGGGAATCTGGCGGATCAGCCGGGACAGGTCGCGCCCCGTGCACTGGGGCATGTACATGTCCATCAGCACCAGATCGGGGCGGAACGCCGCCAGGGCGTCGAGAATGCCGGCCGGTTCGTGCAGCAGGCTGGTGATCATGCCCGCTTCTTCCAGGATCAGGCTGTGGTACTCGGCCACTTCCGGCTCGTCGTCCACCACCAGGATGCGGTAGGGCTCGGGTTCGCGCCGCGACGTCATGGTGTCCAGGGTGTCCACCAATTCGATGGCGCGCACCGGCTTGGCGAAATAGGCCTGGCCGCCGGCCATCACCGCCCGCAGACGGGCATCGAAATCGCGGCGGCCGGAAATGAAGATCACCGGCGGCGGGTTCGGCATCTCGCGCCGCAGGCTGGCCACGGTCTCGGTGCCCGTATGGCTGCCGCCGGGGAACATGATGTCCATGATGACCGCGTCGGGGGGATTGGACAGCACCGCCGCCCGCAGGGCATCGGGCGAGACGAAGTTGACCACGGCATAGCCGAAGCATTTCAGCTGGATGATCAGGGTCTCGGCGGCCAGTTCGTCGTCGTCGCACATATAGACGCGCTTGCGCGGCGCCCCATCGTCGCCGCTCTCCAGGCCAAGGTCGAAGGAGGGCGCCAGGGCGGACAGCCGGTTCTCGCTGTCCAGCGCCGCGGCCGCCAGTTCCACGACCTGGGCCAGAAGGGCGTTCATCTCGGCCACCGAGCCGGACACGGCCCGCGCCCGGGCGTCCTCGTCCAGGGCGCGGAACGCGAGAAGCACTTCCTCGCCGGCGCCGCCCTTGGCGCTGATTTCCTCGAGTCCGAACGAGGCGGCGGTTCCCTTGATGGAATGGAAGACGCGGTACAGGTCGTCCAGGGTGCCCGATTCCTTGGGGGTCAGGATCAGGCGTGCCCCGAGGTCGCGTCCCTGCCGGACGGTCTCGGGCACCTTGCCGAGAAAGGTCTGGCGCAGCTTCTGGATCTTTTCGCGGAGCGTCGGCTTGCGGGCGTCCATGCCGTCTAGCCCCGTTCCTGCTTGGCCATGGCGGCGGAGATGGCGTCCATCAGCGAGGTTTCCAGGGTGAAATCCTTGGTCAGGCAGCCGTCGAGCCGCGGCTCCTCGGCCAGAAGCGGGCCGGGCTCGTCGCCGGTCAGCAGGATGAAGGGAATGTCCTCGCCCTGGTCGCGCAGATTGCGAAACAAGTCGATGCCGCTGACCAGCGGCATGTTCATGTCCGACACCACCAGATCGAAAGGCCCCTGCTCCGACAGGGCCTCGGTGGCATCGATGCCGTTTTCCACCAGGACCACGTCATGCCCGGCATCCTCCAGGACCGCGCCGGTCATCTCGCCCGCCATGGCATCGTCGTCAACCACCAGTATCCGCATGCTTTGCCCGCCCTTTATCCGGCAATTTCACCCTAACAGACTGCGCAAGGTATCGACCAGACTGCTCTGGTCGAAGTCGCCCTTGACGATATAGGCGTCGGCTCCGACCTGGATGCCGCGCCGCTTGTCTTCTTCCCTTTCCCGCGAGGTGACGATGATGATCGGCCGGTCGCGGTAACGCTCGTCCTGGCGCAGCGCGGCGGTCAGCGTGAAGCCGTCCATGTTGGGCATCTCCACATCGGTCAGGATCGCGTCGAAATCGCCGGCCCTGGCCTTCGCCAGCCCGTCGACGCCGTCCTCGGCCAGGGTGACCACATAGCCGTGGGCTTCCAGCACGTCCTTCTCGATCTCGCGGGTATTGAGGGAATCGTCGACCACCAGGATTCGCACGGCGTCGCCGGCGCCGGACTGGGGCGCCTCGGTCATGCCGCCGCGCGCTCGGCGCGCCATGTCGAGCAGAACCGGGGCGTGGAGGACGCTGACCAGGGTATTGCGGCCGGTCATGACCATGCCGGCCACCAGCGGCAGGTGGCGCAGATGCTCGGGCAGCGGCTTGATCACCATGTCGCGCTCGTCGATCAGCTCGTCGACCAGCAGCGCCAGTTTCTCGTTGCGCACCCGCACCACCACCAGCCGGAGCACCGGCCTGGCCGGACGGGCGCCGGGCAATCCCAGCAAGGTCGCCAGCGAGACCACGGGAATGAATTCGTTGTCGATGACCACCGCGTCCCGTTCGGCCACCGTCAGCAGCCTTTCGGGCGGAAGCTCCAGAAGCTGGGCCACGTATTGGGCGGTGAAGCCGAAGCTTTCGCCCCCGGCCGAGACCACCAGGACCCGCATTACCGCCAGGGACAGGGGCAGGCGCAGCGCGAAGGTGGTTCCCTTGCCCGGCACGGTCTCGACACCGATCACACCCTGAAGGTCGTCGACGATGGTCCGCTTGACCACGTCCATTCCCACGCCGCGTCCCGAGACCTCGGTGATGATGGAGCTGGTGCTGAACCCGGGCGAGAAGATCAGGTCGATGGCCTCGGAATCGGGCATGGCGGCCGCCTGCTCGGCACTCAGCAATCCCTTGCGGACCGCCTTGTCGCGGATGGCCGCCAGCGGCAGGCCGCCGCCGTCGTCGGCCACCTCGATCAGCACCCAGCCCCCATCCTGGCGGGCGCTCAGACGGATGGTGCCGAAGGGCGGCTTGCCGGCGGCCTGGCGGGTGGCGGCATCCTCGATGCCGTGATCGACGGAGTTCCTCAGCAGATGGACGATGGGATCGTTGAGGCGGTCGATCAACTGGCGGTCCAGTTCGATCTCGGTGCCGCCCACCACGCATTCCACGTCCTTGCCCAGGGAGCGTCCGAGATCGCGGATCAGCCGCGCCGCCGGCTCCAGGACGATGGCCAGGGGCAGCATGCGCATGACCAGGGCCTTGGCATGCAGCTCGTCCATCAGCAATTCCTGGGAGAACACGTCCTCGCGCAGGTCGCGGGCAAAGCCGGTCAGCGCCGCCGCCTCGCCCCGGTCCTGGGTCTCGCGCTCGATCTGGCGGATGTCGGTCAGTCTTTGCCGCAGGCGGGCGTGGCTGGACACCACCTCGCCCATCAGGCGGATCAGCTCGTCCAGCTTGGTCAGCTGCACCCGCACCGTGTCGGCCGATTTCAGGCGCACCTCGGCCTGGGGCGGCGGCTCGGCGGCGGGCGGGGCGGAGGCGGGGGCCGGAGCCGGGGGAGGCTCGGTCGCTGGCTGCGGCCCCCTCAAGGCGGCGGCCAGGGCGGCGCACAGGGCCGGGTCGGGCTCGGCCGGCGGATTGCCGTCGGCCACGGCGTCCACCTGGGCGGACAGGGCGTCGACGCCCCGCTGCAGCAGGCGCCGCAACTCGGGACTCCAACTCAGGCTGCCGTCGCGCAGGGCGCCCAGCACGTCCTCGACCTTGTGGGCCGTTTCGGTGATCGGGATCAGCTTGAGCATCCGCGACGAGCCCTTGACCGTGTGGGCGGAGCGGAAGACGGCGTTGATGGTCTCGGAATCGGCGGGGGTGCTGTCGAGGGTCGCCAGCCCATCCTCCACCTTGCGGAGATGGTCGCGGGCCTCGTCGACGAAGCGGGCGGTGAAGCGCTTGATGTCGAGGGCCATGGGCTACCTCTGCGCCGATCGGGCGGTGCCGGCCTGGCGCTCGCACAGGAACAGGACCTCGGCCACGGGCAGCCCCAGCGGCAGGGCCAGCCCGCCATCGGGCTCGGGCTGCCCCGACAATTGCTGCAAGGCCACGCGATAGCTGCGCCGGGACAGGTCGGGGCTGTCGGCCGAACGGTACAGCTCGGCCAGGTAATAATGGGCGGGCCAGCATTCGGGGCGGAGATAGACCGCCTTCTTGAACCAGCCGATGGCGTCCTGCGCCGCGTCGCGCCATTTGGCGGCCAGCCCCAGCAGGACCAGCCCGTCCACCGACCACTCGTCGGCGGCCAGCGCCCTGGCGCCCAACTCGGCGGCGGCGGCGAAGTCGCGGCTCATCAGGCGGGCATAGCCCTCCAGCGCCAGCAGGGTGGCGTCGGCCGGAAGCTGACGGTTGCGGGCGCCCAGCAGCAGGTCGATGCGGTCGAAGCGCTTGTCGCGGATCAGGGCGCGGGCCTCCTCCACGGTGATTCCGGGGGATGGCGCCGGCGGCGGGGCCGGTGGTGGCGTCGGAGGAACCAGATGCAGCCGGGCGGGAGCCGGGGCGGGGCGGGGCGGCACGGGCGCCGGATGGGGAGCGGGGAGGATGGGGACGGGCGGGCCGGCCCTGTCGCCTTGGACGAAATAGAAGGCGCCCTCATCCTCCACCAGCCGGAACACGCCCAGGTCATTGGCCAGGGTCTCGGCCGAGCCGATCACCAGATGCCCCCTGGGGGTCATGACGCGGCGGAAGGCCTGCTGAATGGTTCTGCGGGTCAAAACGTCGAAATAGATGGAGACGTTGCGGAAGAACACCACGTCCAAGGCGCCGAGGGCGGGCGGAAAGGTCTCGGCCAGGAGGTTGAGGTGATGGAAGCTCACCATGGCCTTGACCCGCTCATCCACCACCATGGCGTCCCGCCCGGCGGGCTGGAAGTAGCGTCGGCGCAGTTCCGGCGCCAGGCTGCGGAAGGAAAAGGCGGTGTAGCGTCCCGCCCGGGCCCGCGCCAGGGCGTGATGGTCGATGTCGCCGCCCAGAATTCGCACCATGCGCGCCGCCGCCTCACCGAACTTTTCCAACAGGGCGATGGCGATGGAATAGGGTTCTTCCCCCGACGAGCAGCCGGCCGACAGGATGGTGATGGGCAGGCCGGCCGATTCGTCGGCCAGCAGGCGCGGCATCAGACGGTCGACCAGCAACATCAGTTGCTCGGGCTCGCGGTAGAAATAGGTCTCGTTGATGGTCAGCAGGGTGACGAATTCCTGGAATTCGTCCTCGGCGGCCACCAATCTGGCGAGATATCCGGCCAGACCGGCGACGCCCGCTTCCGCCATGCGCTTGCGGATGGCGATGACCAGGGGCTCCTCGCCGACGCCTTCGAGCAGCAGGCCGCAGCGGGTCCGGATCAGGTCCTTGAAGGGGGCCAGTTCGGCGGCGTTCATGGGGCCGCTCCCACCGACGCCCCGGTGATTTCCAGCAGAGATGCGGCCAGCTCCGCCAGCGGCAGCACGCGCTGGACCCAGCCGCGCTCGATGGCGATGGCGTTCATGCCGAAAATCACCGAACTGCCTTCGTCCTGCCCCAGGGTGGTGCCGCCGGCCTTGGAAATGGCCTCCATGCCCGCCACCCCGTCGCTGCCCATTCCGGTGAGGATCACCCCCACCGCCCGGCGCCCGGCGACCTGGGCGACGCTGGTCAGGAGCGCGTCGCAACTGGGGCGGTAGACCTGCCGTTCCGGCCGGAGCGCCAGTGCGATGTGGCGGGACTCCGTGACGCTCATGTTCCATTCGGACGGTGACAGATAGACGGTGCCGGCCGTCAGCCGCTCGCCCTCGGCGGCCAGCCGCACCGGCATGGCCGAGATGGAGTTCAGCCAGTCGGCCATGCCCGAGGCGAAGCCGTCGGAGATGTGCTGGGCCACCACCATGGGGCAGGACAGCGGCCGGCCGATGGCGGCCAGCAGGGCGGCCAGGGCCTGGGGGCCGCCCGTGGACGCGGCAATGGCGATGATGCCGCCGTCGCCGGCCGGCGGCGCGGCCGGGGGCGGCGGGGCCTGGGGGACCGGTGTCGGGCCGGCGGCCGGGGCCGATCTGGTGCGGGGCACGGTGATCACCGGAATCTTCGCCACCAGACGGGCCTTGTCGACGAAGTCCTCCACCTCCCTGGCCGAGGTTACGTTCGGCTTCGCCACCACGTCGACGGCGCCGCGCGACATGGCGCCGAAGGCCTTCTGGGCGTCGGCCACGCCGCTGACCACCAGGATGGGCACGGCCTTGGAGCACATGATCTCCTCGATGGCCTCGAGACCACCCATTTCGGGCATCTCGAGATCCATGGTGACCAGTCCGGGCCGCAGATGGCGCACCATCTCGATGGCCTCCCGGCCGTTGACGGCCTCGGCGACCACGTCGAAATCGTCCTCGTCCTCGAAGATCGACCGCAGCATGGCCCGGGCCATGCCGCTGTCATCGACGATCAGGACAGAGATCTTGCCGCGTGCTGGCATCAGGCGCCGGCTGTTTCAAGCGAGAAGCTGCCGACCTTCTGGCCCAGGTCGCCGGACAGCCGGGTCATCTCGTGACTGACCTCCCGGATGCGCGCCAGGGATTGGGCGGTGTGGCTGCTGGCGGTGACGATCTCGCGCAGGGCGACCACCACCTGACTGCTGGCGGTCTTCTGTTGCTGGGTGGACAGCGAGATCTGTTGCGCCGCGCTGGTGGTCTGGCGCGCCGCATCCACCATGCCGCCCAGCAGGCCGGCGGTGTTGCTGGTGGCGGCCATGCCGTCGGAAATGCTGGCGCCGCCCTTTTCCGAGGTGATGATCAGGCGGCTGATGGAATCCTGGATCTGGTTGACCTTGGTCTCGATTTCGCCGGTGGAATCGGTGACGCTGTCGGCCAGACGGCGGATTTCCGCCGCGACCACCCCGAAGCGGCGCCCGGCCTCGCCCGCGCTGGCGGCCTCCAGGGCAGCGTTGAAGGCGATCAGCTTGGTCTGGTCGGCGATGGTGTTGATGATGGACATCACCTTGCTGATTTCCTTGGAGCGGGTGCCCAGTTCCAGGATCTCGCCCAGGCTGTTGCCGTTGTCGTGCTGGATGTCGGCCATCTTGGACATGACCAGATCCATGGCTTCGGCGCCGCGCTTGCTTTGCTCCCAGGTCTGGTTGGCGATCTCGACCACGGATTTGGAGTGTTCGGAAATCTGGGTCGACGAGGCCGACAGTTCCTCCATGGTGGAGGTGATCTCGGCCACCGAGGCCGACATTTCGCTGGAGGTGGCGGCCTGGCCCTCCACCGCCCCGTCGATCTCGTGGATGGAATCGATGGCGGCCAGGGCGTGGGAGCGGACCTGGCCCACCAGATTGTGCAGGCGGCACCGCATGCTTTCCACCGCCAGGGCCAACTGCCCGATCTCGTCGGCGCCGCCGCCGACCACCGGCCGGGCCAGATCGCCATTGGCCACCCGCTCGACGCTTTCCGACAGGCGGCCGATGCGCGTGGTCAGATGACGGGCGGCGGACAGGGACAGGGCCAACCCGAGGGCCAGGGCCAGGGCGGCCACCAGCAGGGCGGTGTTGCGGGCATCGGCCAGGGCGGCGACATAGCGGCCGCGGTCCATGGACAGTTCGATGACGCCGATGCGGGTGCCGGAAAAATCGGCGATGTCGGCGGCATAGACGGCGCGGGGGCCGTCCTGGACCTGGACATGCATGATCTGGGCGGTTCCGGCGAAGGCATTGGCCAGGGATGCGGCGTCGAACAGCGGGGTCTTGCCCATGGTGGAGGCGAAGGTGGAGGCCTTGCCGTTGTCCATCAGATAAAGGGCGATGTCGACGTTGCGCTCGGCCTTGAAGGCATCGAAGAAGCCCTGGCCGAAGGTCAGGCCGAATTCCACGGTTCCCACGTGATGGCCGCCCTTGGCGACCGGCACCACGCCACGGATGCCGAGGCCGGCGACGCCGCCCTCCAGGCCGCGGGCCGGCTTGCGGGTCTCGTTGGCCTGGACGACGGTGCGGCGGAACGACGACAGGTCGTCGCCGAACTTCTCCGGCTTGTGCAGCCGCAGAAACGAGGTGGCGGGCGGCGTGTGGAACTGGAACTGCTCGACGCCGAAGCCCTGGGCCATGGCGGTCCAGCCGGGTTGCAGCATGGCGGTCAGGGCGGCGCGGTCGCCGGCGGCGAACCTGTCCTGGGTCGCCGGAAGGGCGGCGGTGAGGCTGGCCAGGGATTCGGCCATCCGGCTTTGCAGCAGGATACGGTCGGCGACGGCCTTGAAATGACCCTCCAGTTCCGCCCGCTCGGCCTGTCCGATGACGTCTTCCATGGCGCGCAGGTTGGAGATGGTCAGCATGGTCGCCACCACGACGATGGCGGCCCCCATGGCCAGCATAAGCTTCACACCGAGCCGCAAATTCTCGAACATGCCTGATCCACCCCGACCCTTGAATTTAATTAGATGATTGCAATCTGTATCCCGATTGGCAAGCATTTCACCAGCCTTTCGGTTAGTGAAAATGTGTCAAGATGAAGCGAAGGCTGGTGATCTGGGGCGCTGTCGCAAGTTAAGTGACGGGGGCTTTGTTAAGGGGTGGGAACGGTGGGGCGTCCGGCCGTTCTGGATGACTCTGAGCCGTCGCCCATGGTTCTGATCGGAGTGGAGGCTTCGTCCCAATTCCCGTGATGGTCAGCGGAAATCGCGGGAGGGATAGTGGCTTCCCCGGGCCAGGGCGCCGAGATGGGCCGAGAGGTCCTCGATCTTCTCCGCCACCACGTGGATCACCCCGTCCTCGGACTGGACGCGGCCATCGACCCGCAGCAGATGGCCGCCCAGGATCGGGCGGCGGAATGTCTCGAACATGTCGGGCCAGACCACAATGTTGGCGATGCCGGTCTCGTCCTCCAGGGTGATGAACAGCACGCCGTTGGCGCTGCCGGGACGCTGGCGCACCAGCACTAGGCCGGACACCGCCACGCGCCCGCCCTTGCGGTCCTTGAGGGAGGCGTTGGTCATGATGCCCAGGACACGGAAGGGATCGCGCAGCACCGCCAGGGGATGGCATTTCAGCGACAGCTTCAGGGCGGCATAGTCGCCTACCACCTCCTCTCCCACCGAGGCGGGGGGCAGGGCGACCTTGGCCTCGGGCGGCGGCGGAGCCTCCTCGAACAGCGGCAGGGGCGGGGCGTCCAGCGCCTTGATCGCCCAGGCGGCCTCGCGGCGGCCGAGACCCATGGAGCCGAAGGCGTCGGCGGCGGCCAGCCGGTCCAGGGCGGCCCGCTCCAGGCCCGAGGTCCGCCACAGGCCGTAGGCCGAGGCATAGCCCGCTCCCCGCGCCGCCGCCAGCCGCTCGCCGTCGCGCCGGGCCAATCCGCTGACCTGGCGCAGGCCTAGGCGCAGGGCTTTGCCCTCCAGGGTGCAGTCCCAGTCACTGTGATTGACGTCCACCGGCCGGATTTCCACGCCGTGGTCGGCGGCGTCTCGCACGATCTGGGCGGGGGCGTAAAAGCCCATGGGCTGGCTGTTGAGCAGGGCACAGGCGAAGGCCGCCGGGTAATGGCATTTCAGCCAGGCCGAGACATAGACCAGATGGGCGAAGGCGGCGGCGTGGCTTTCGGGGAAGCCGTATTCGCCGAAGCCTTCGATCTGCTTGAACACCCGCTCGGCGAAGTCGCGTTCGTAACCTCGCGCCACCATGCCGCCGATCAGCTTGTCGCCATAGGCCCCCACCTGGCCGGTGTGGCGGAAGGTGGCCATGGCCCGGCGCAACCCGTCGGCCTCGGATGCGGTGAAGCCCGCCGCCACCATGGCGATCTTCATGGCCTGCTCCTGGAACAGCGGCACGCCCAGGGTCTTGCCCAGCACCTGACGCAGTTCCTCGGAGGGGTAGTCCACCGTCTCCTTGCCCTGGCGGCGGCGCAGATAGGGGTGGACCATGCCGCCCTGGATGGGGCCGGGCCGCACGATGGCCACCTCGACCACCAGATCGTAGAAGCGCCGGGGCCTGAGGCGGGGCAGCATGCTCATCTGGGCGCGGCTTTCCACCTGGAAGACGCCCACCGCGTCGGCCTTGCACAGCATGTCGTAGGTGGAGGCATCCTCGCGCGGCAGGGTGGCGAGGCACAGATCGCGGCCGTGATGGAGGCGCAGCAGGTCGAAGGCCTTGCGGATGCAGCTCAGCATGCCCAGCGCCAGAACATCCACCTTCATCAGTCCCAGGGCGTCGAGGTCGTCCTTGTCCCACTGGATGACGGTGCGGTCCTCCATGCCGGCGTTCTCGATGGGCACCAATTCGTCCAGGCGCCCCTTGGAGATGACGAAGCCGCCCACATGCTGGGACAGGTGGCGGGGAAAGCCGGTCAGCTCCTCGGCCAGGCTCAGGGTGCGGGCCAGCCCCGGCTCGGTGGGATCAAGGCCCAGCTCGCGCACATGCTCGTCCTTGATGCCGCGCCGCCCCCAGCCGGAATTGGCTTTGGCCAGCGCCTCCACCGTGTCTTCGGACAGCCCCATCACCTTGCCCACGTCGCGGATGGCCGAGCGGGTGCGGTAATGGATCACCGTGGCGGTCAGCCCGGCCCGGTGGCGGCCATAGGTGTCGTAGATGTGCTGGATCACCTCCTCGCGCCGCTCGTGCTCGAAATCCACGTCGATATCGGGCGGCTCGCCCCGCTCGGCGCTGATGAAGCGCTCGAACAGCAGATCCATCTGGGCGGGGTCGACGGGCGTGACGCGAAGGCAGTAGCACACCGCCGAATTGGCCGCCGAGCCGCGCCCCTGGCACAGAATCCCCCGGCTTTCGGCAAAGGCGACGATGGCATGCACCGTCAGGAAATAGGGCGCGAAGCCCAATTGGCGGATCAGGGCCAGTTCGTGGGCCAGTTGCGCCTGGACCTTGGGCGGGACACCCCGGGGATAGCGCCGGGCGGCGCCCTGGCGGGTGAGGATCTCCAGGCGTTCCTGCGGGTCCATGCCGGCCGCCACCTCGTTGGGATACTCGTAAGCCAGCTCGTCCAGGGAGAAACGGCAGCGCCGCACGACCTCCAGCCCGTTGGCCAGGGCCTCGGGACAGGCCGCGAACAGCCGGGCCATCTCGGCCGGGCTTTTCAGGTGGCGCTCGCCATGGGCGGACAGCGCCCAGCCCGCCGCCGCCAGGGTGGTGCCTTGCCGGATGCAGGTCAGCACGTCGGCCAGGGGACGGCGGGCGGGCGTGTGATAGAGAACGTCGTTGGTGGCCACCAGGGGAATGCCGAACCCGGCCAGAACCCTCAGCCGTTCGCCGTCGTCGCCTCTGAAGCGGCGGGTGGCGGCTAGGTAGAGCCGATCACCCACCACCGTTCGCCACTCCGCCAGCTGGGCGGCGAAGCCCTCCTCCAGGGGGTCGGGTGCAATCAGCACCAGGATCTGCCCCTCGGCATGCTCTGCCACATCGGCGCGGGCAAGATGGCATTCGCCCTTGGGAGCGCGCCGCCGCCCCAGGGTCAGCAAACGGGAAAGGCGGCCATAGGCGGCCCGGTCCGTGGGAAAGCACAGCAGGCTGGCCCCGTCGGTGAGATCCAGGCGCGCCCCCACCACCAGCCGGATGCCCGCCGCCTTGGCCGCCACATGGGCGCGCACGATGCCCGAAAGGGTGTTGCGGTCGCAGATGGCGATCGCTTCCAGCCCCAGGGCGCTGGCGGTGATGGCCAGTTCGTCGGCGTGGGAGGCCCCTTCCAGGAAGGTGTAGTTGCTTAAGGTCTGAAGCTCGGCGTAGGGAGTCATGTCTGCCCCTCAGTCGCCGGGCGGGCCGTCTGCGCCGGCCCTTGGCTTCCGCGCCATAAGGCGCGGCGGCCCTTGGCCTTGCCTCCGCGCCTTGCGCGTCGGTTGATTTGCCCCTCACTCGCCGGACGGAGGGTCACGGAAACACCCCGTGCAGATACCAGCGCGGCGGCTCCGCCCGGCCGTAATGGCCCAGGCGGTAGAGCCACAGGCGCAGCCCCTGTTCGTCCTCCACCCGGTAGTAATCCCGCTCCTCGGCATCCTCGTGCCACCATTCGGGGGCGATGCGCTCGGGCCCGTCGGCGCGCACCACGCGGTGCAGCTTGCCTTGCCAGCGGAAGCGCAAGGGCGGGGCGTCGGGAATGGGGGCCATGGCCTCGATGGGCTCGGGGTGGGGCAGCAGCCGGATGGGATAGCGCCCCGCCGGCCAGCCTTCGGCGGGAGGAGGGGCGCCGGGGGCGAGGCGGCGGACGCTGCGTTCGGGCACATGGCTGGGCCGGGGCGCCAGACGCATCAGCCGTCCCGGCCCCAGCCGGTTGTCCAGGGCGTCCAGCAGGCGCGACAGCTGCGCCTCGCCCGCCGCTCCGCCCAGGTCGGTCTGGGCGGCGGCCTGGGGCTGAACCACCCCGGCCTCCAGGCAGGCGGCCTCGATGCCGAAACCGGGGCGGATCTCGGCCAGCCTGTCACGGAACAGGCGGGCCAGATGAACCGGGTCGCGGCTGGGCGCGCCGGTGCCGATTTCGGCGCGGGCCAGGGTGCCGTCTACCCGGAACAGGGTGAGCTCCAGGCGGCGCGCCCCCTGTCCATCCAGGCCGAGACGGCGGCACAGCCCCTCCAGCAGATGGTCCAGGGTGGCGGCGATGTCCTCGGCCCGGGAAATGGGATCGGCGAAGCTGGCGTGGACGCGGTAGGGGGCGGGCGGGCGCCGGGGCGAGATGGGCTCGGGCTCGGCGCCCAGCGCCTGATCCAGCCGCCACACCGCCTCGCGGCCAAAGCGCAGCGACACTTGGGCCCGGGGCAGGCCCAACAGATCGCCCAGGCGGCGCAGTCCCAGGTCGGACAGGGTCTGGACCGTGGCCGGCGGCAGGCGCAGCGCCGCCAGCGGCAGCGGCGCCAATTGGTCCGGGCTGTCCAGGATGGGAGTCGTTGCGTCGCCGAATCGAGCCCAGGCCCAGGCGGCTCCCGGCGTGGCGGCCAGGGCGGCGCGCACCGTCAGGCCGAGCCCTTTGAGGCGTCCGGTTAACTGCTCCAGCAGTTTTGTTTCGCCGCCGAACAGATGTCCGCAGCCGCTGATGTCCAGCCACAGGCCGGCGGTGCCCTCCACCGCGCACCAGGGGGTGAACAGGGTGCAGCGCTCGGCCAGGGCGCCCAGCAGGCGGGCATCGCCCTGCGGGTCGTGAGGGGCGATCTGCACGTGGGGAACCTGGGCCAGGGCCGAGGCCAGCTTCATGCCCGGCCGCAGGCCCTGGACCTGGGCGACCCGGTTGACCGCCATCACCTGACGGTGAGGCCCCGCGCTGGCGGTGACCAGGGGGATATCACGCCACGCGGGCGCGCTCCGGCACAGCCGGTCGGTCGGCAGCCGGGGCAACCAGACCGAGACGATGCGCCGTTCCATCCCATTCCACCTCCCATTGTCCCACCACGCCCCGCTCATCGGGAGAGCGCCCCCGGCAGCGGAGAAGTTCCAGGCGCCAGCGATTGTCGCCGCCGCTGGCCGCGCCTACCCGCCAGCGGGTCAGGGCCGCCGTGACGGCGGCGGCCGAACGGTTGAGCAGCAGCACCGTGGTGCCGCTGTGTCCCGCCGCCAGTTGCAGCCGCCGGGCGGCGGTGAAATCCATGCCGCGCACCTCGCCCAGCACGGCGGCCAGGGCGGAGGCGCGCGCCGCTTCCTCCAGCGCCCACAGGGCGGCCTTGGGACGTCCCGTCATGCCCACCACCAGCCGTTCCGGCCCCAGGCCGAAGCCGGTCAGGCCGGGGGCATGGGGCGGACCGTTCTCGGCCAGCCACAGCACCGGCTTTCCCGTCAGGCGGGCCAGCCCGCCCAGCAGCCCGGCGGCGAACCCCAGGGCCGCGCCGTCATGCTCGGCGGCCAGGGCGGCGGGCGAGACCTCGTGCAGCCCGCCCGTCCTCAGCCCGGCGCAATCCGGCAGCCCCAGGGGCAGGACCGGGCCATGGCCGTCCTCGCCGTTCCCGTCCAGGGCGGCAATGCGACGACGCAGGGATTCGAGGCTGGGCGAGGGCATCATCACTCCTTGTGTTCATGAAATGTTCGCGCACTTCCGGGCGCGGAGTCAAGGGCGATCCGCCGGGGGGGACTTATACCAGATCGGCCAGCGGGACGATGGCGATTCCGGCGCCGGTCAGGACGTCCCGCAGATGCCGGGCCAAGGCGACGGCATGGGGATCGTCGCCATGGACACAGACCGACTGGGCGCGGCAAGGGATGTCCTTGCCGTCGAGCGAGCGCAGGGTTCCTTGGGTCACCATGCGCAGCACGTTGGCGGCGGCTTCTTGCGGGTCGTGGATCATGGCCTGCGGGTGAGACCGGGGCAGCAGATTGCCCGCGGGGTCGTAATTGCGGTCGGCGAAGACCTCTTCGACCACGGCCAGCCCCACCTCGTGTCCGGCGGCGACCATGGCCGAGCCGCTGGGCGCCAGGAAGATCAGCCCGGCATCGGCGGCCCGGATGGCGCGGGCCACCGCCAGGGCCGCCTCGCGGTCGACGGCGGCCAGATTGCTGAGCGCCCCGTGGGGCTTGACGTGGCGCACCGTCGCGCCGCAAGCCCGGGCGATGCCCTGAAGGGCGCCGATCTGATAGGCCAGGATGGCCTCGATCCCGGCGGCGGACAGGGACATGGGCCGCCGCCCGAAGCCTTCGCGGTCGGCATAGCCGGGATGGGCGCCGATCCCCACCCCCCGGGCCATGGCGGCCTGGACGGTGCGGCTCATCACCATGGCGTCGCCGGCATGGAAGCCGCAGGCGATGTTGGCCGAGGACACGACGCCCAGCATGGCCTCGTCATCGCCCATGGCCTCGCCCAGATCCGAGTTCAAATCCACGCGCAGCGCCATGGCCGCCTATCTCCCCAGTCCACTGACGGCATCCACCATGCCCGAGATCAGGTCCGCGCCATAGAGGGCGTCGAGATCGATGCCGGTGGCCGGCACGGGAACGATCTCTCGGATCAGCCGCTGAATTCCGTTTTCCTGGGCGCGGCGCAAGCTCTCGGCCTCGGCCACCGTCACGGCGGCGAAGGCGAGGACGGTGCCCGGCACGGCGCGGCCCAGGCGGGGCAGGTCGGCGGAGATCACCGTGGCGATCTTGGCATAGCCGCCCACCGTCTGGTGGTCGGCCAGCAAGATGATGGGCAGGCCGTTGCCCGGCACCTGGATGCAGCCGCTGACCAGTCCGTCCGAGGCGATGTCGGCCGAGACGCGGTGCCGCAGCTTCGGGCCGTCCAGGCGTAGTCCCATGCGGTCGGCTTCCTTGCTGACGCGGTATTGCGATCCCAGCAGGGTGGCGACGGCGTCCTCGGTGAAGGCCTCCCTTTGGGGGCCGAGCACGACCCGGACCGGTCCCGCGCCGTAATCCATGGGCTTGGCGAAGGTCATCTCGTCGCTGTCGCGGCACTGGCCGAGGCGGAGGGGCAGGATGGTCCCCGCCACCGGCGGGCGGCCGCCCAGCGGCCCCAGCCCGGCCCGGCCATAGGAGGACAGGCTGCCCAGCACCGGGGGAAGGTCGAATCCGCCCTCCACGGCGAGATAGGCGGTGGAGGCGCCGCTGACGGCGCCGACGGTCAGCGTGTCGCCGCGCCCGAGCCGGTGCGAGCGGTTGGAGGCCAGGGGCCGGGGCGGGCCGCCATCGGCCACCGCCAGCCGTACCTCGCCGGAGACGGCGATGCGCACGGACTCGGCGGCGACGCGGATCACCGGCCCCACATAGCTGATCTCCAGGCAGGCTTCGCCCGGCCGGTTGCCCACCAGGGCGTTGGCCTGTCGCAGGCCCACCGTGTCCAGGGCGCCCGAGGGCGGCACCCCCAGATCCTGAAAGCCGAAGCGGCCCAGATCCTGGACGGTGGTGTAAAGGCCGGGATGAACGATCTCCAGTCCGTCCGCCATCACGGGTCCTCCGCCAACAGCAGGCGCTCGGGCGCCACCAGGGTGGAGTCCCGCCGGGCGGCCTCGAACTCGGCGCGGTCCATGGCGCGAAAGCGCACCCGGTCTCCGGCGGCCAGTAAAATGGGCGGCTCGCGTCCCAGGTCGAAGAAGCTGACCGGGGTCTGGCCGATCAGATGCCAGCCGCCGGGGCTTTCCCAGGGATAGACGGCGCACAGGGCATCGGCCAGGGCCACGGAGCCCGGCGGCACCTTGAGCCGGGGCGAGGCCCGGCGCGGCCGGCGCAGCGCTTCGGGCACGCCGCCCATATAGGCGAAGCCGGGCATGAAGCCCAGCATGTAGACCGTGAACTCGGCCCCGGTATGCAGGGCGATGGCCTCGTCCCGCGACAGGCCGGCGGCCCGGCCCAGTTCGGCCAGATCCTCGCCCAGGTCTTCGTCGTAGCAGGCGGGAATGACCCAGGTCCGGCCGCCCCCGGCGGGCGCGGCGGCGCTTTGGGCGGCGATGGCGCGGATCTCGGCCTCCAGGACCGCCCGGCCGGTGAGCAGCGGGTCATACTGGACCAGCAGCGAGCGGAAGGTGGGAATGGTCTCCACCAGCCCGGCCAGGCCGCCTTGCCGCCGGGCCAGCAGCACGCCATGCCGCAGGGCGGTCACCCGGGCATTGGCGGCGGGGTCGACGCCGTCGCCGAATTCCACGGCAAAGGCGGTGTCGCCCAGATCGGTGATACGAAAATTGTCCATGACCATGGAAAGAGTGAAGCAGGGTTGATCCCATCTGACCAGGGGGGTCGAAGCCTTATCCTTGCGTTTGGCGCTATGGCGATGCCGGAGTGAAACATGTAGGCTCGACCCGGGTCGCCCTGGTTGTTCCAGCGCGTTTCGCATGTAACCCTTCCAGAAAAGAGAAGGGGACAACGCGGCCACAGGCCTGGGAGGGATGAATGCTTGCTTTGATTGCAAATACCCGGATTCTGATCAAGGTTTTCGTTGCTCCCGTTATCCTGATCATCTCCATGCTGGTGCTGGGCGTGGTCTTCCACTTCGCCATGGCGCGGCAGAATCTGGCCATGGACAGCATGGTCAACACCTCCTTCGCCAACAGCCGGGCCGCCGCCGAACTGGACGGGATGGCCGCCACCATCGAGTCCAATCTCTACCGTCTCCTGGGCTGGAAGGCCGCCAAGGAGGACAAGGACAAGATCACTCAACTGGACAAGCAGTTGAACGCCGACGTGAAGGCCTTCAGCGACAAGGCCAACCAGCTGCTCAAGGCCATGGAGGCCGAACCCGCCATGGCCAAGCACGTCAAGGATTACGCCCTGGCGGTGGGTGATGTGCTGGGCATGTATGAAAGCGACCATATCACCGCGCTGTCCATGATGGGCGCTACCGAGATCGAGTATGACGGGCTGCGCGCCGACCTCCGGGGGCTGGCGGCCAAGGCCGCCTCCCGCGCCGCCGATGATTATCGTGATACAGCCGCCCTGGCCGCCTCGACGGAAGTGAATTACGCCCTGGTCCTGGGGGCCTTCCTGCTGATCGGCGCTCTCGCCACCCTGGCCATGGGGCGGATGATCGCCCGGCCCGTGGACGAGATCACCCGGGTGATGGGCAAACTGGCCGGCGACGATCTCGACGTGGACGTGCCCTTCCTCGACCGGGGCGACGAAATCGCCGAGATGGCGGCGGCGGTCGAGGTGTTCAAGGCCAACAAGCGCCACGCCCAGGAACTGGAACAGGCCCAGAAGGCCGACCAGGAGGCCAAGGAGCAGCGGCGCATCGCCCTTGAACAGCACGCCGCCCGCTTCGAGGCCAGCGTCACCGGCACCCTGGAGGCGGTGGTCGACGCCTCCGGCCACATGCAGAAGACGGCGGGCGAGATGGAGTCCATCTCCGAAACGGTGAAGCTGCAATCCGAGGCGGTGTCCAATGCCGCCGCCCAGGCCTCCGACAACGTCAATTCCGGTGGCGGCGGGCGCCGAGGAATTGTCGGCCTCCATCAAGGAAATCGGCCGCCGGGTCAGCCATTCCAGTTCCATGGCCCGCAACGCGGCCCGCGAATCCGAGGAAGCCACCGAAATCGTGCGCGGTCTGGCCGAGGCCGCTCAGCGCATCGGCGAGGTGGTGGACCTGATCAACTCCATCGCCGCCCAGACCAATCTGCTGGCGCTGAACGCCACCATCGAGGCGGCGCGGGCCGGCGAGGCGGGGAAGGGCTTCGCGGTCGTGGCGGGCGAGGTCAAGACTCTGGCCACCCAGACCGCCAAGGCCACCGAGGAGATCGCCAGCCAGATCGGCGTGGTGCAAAGCCGCACCAGCGCGGCGGTGGGCGCCATCGCCCATATCAGCGGCACCATCAGCGAGATCGACGCCATCTCGGCCGAGATCACCCAGGCGGTGGACCAGCAGGATGCCGCCACCCAGGAAATCGCCCGCAACGTCCAGCAGGCGGCGGTGGGGGCGCTGACGGTGACCGACAGCATCCAATCGGTCAGCGCCGCCACCTCGTCCAGCGGCCAGATCGCCACCGACGTGCTGGATTCCGCCCGGCAACTGGTGGCCAAGGCGGATTCGCTGCATGCCGGGGTGGATTCATTCCTGGCCGCCATCAAGAACGAGGAACAGATCACCCATTCCGACGATCTGGCCTTCGCCGATTATGTCCGGGCCGGGGCCGCCGATCTGGCCCGCCGGCTGGAAGGCGCGGTGGAGCGGGGCGAGATCGGCCTCGACGACCTGTTCGACGACTCCTACCAGCCCATTCCCGGCACCTCGCCCCAGCAGGTTACCACCCGCTTCACCGAACTGGCCGACCGGTTATTCCCGGAAATTCAGGAAAAGGCCCTGGTCCAGTTCCCCAAGGCGGTGTTCTGCGTCGGCGTGGATCGCAACGGCTATCTCCCCACCCACAATGCCAAGTTCTCCCAGCCCCAGGGCAACGACCCGGTGTGGAACGACGCCAATTGCCGCAATCGCCGGATGTTCACCGATCCCACCGGCCTGGCCGCCGCCCGCAACGCCGCCAAGCCGTCCCTGGTGCAAAGCTATCGCCGCCAGATGGGCGACAAGAGCGTCCTGATGATCGATGTCTCGTCGCCCATCATGATCCGCGGCCGCCATTGGGGGGCCTTGCGCCTGGGCTATGCGGTCTGATTCATTTCCTGACGGGCCGCCGCCCCGGGGCGGCAACCCGTCAGGCTCGGGTCATGTGAGGCTCAGGCGCCGGGTTCCAGCCTGACCACGACCCGCCGGTTGGCCGCTCGCGCCGCCTTGGTGCGGCCTGGGGCGCGGGGGCGTTCCTTGCCGAAGGAGATGGCCCTGATCCGCTCCCCGTCGACGCCGCGCCCGATCAGGTATTGCCGCACCGTCTCGGCCCGGCGTTCGCCGATGGCCAGATTGTATTCGCGGGTGCCCGTGTCGTCGGCATGGCCCTCGATGATCACCGGAATGGAGGCTTCCCGCGCCAGGATGCCGGCCACGTCGTCGAGGATTTGCCGAGCCTTGGCGTCCAAATCCAGCCGTCCGGCGGCGAAGAGGATTTCCATCTCGCGCAGCTCGGTTCTGGGGCGGGCGGGGGGCGGGCCGTAGACGGCCAGGGGAGTCTCGCGCCGGGTCAGCGGCTCGTCCGCCGTTTCCACGGGAGACTCGCAGCCGGTTCCGCCGGCGGCCAGGGCGGCGGCGGCAAAACGCAGCAGGAAATCGCGGCGGCTGTCAGTCATCACATTCTCCCATGTCACCGATCTTGCGCAGGCCGCAATGGACGGTCTGCGGGTCCTCGGGGTCGAACAGGTGGAACCCGCCGCCCTCGCACAGGTCCCAGTGGTCGCACGCGCCACAGGCCTGCGGCGCGGCGGCGCGGCGCTCCTGGCGGAAACGGCCGAAGCCGTCCCGCCACACATCGAGGAAGGCGGACTGGCGGATGCTGCCCTCGGTAAAGCGGCGCGAGACGCTGGGGCAGCCGGTCACGCCGCCATCGTGCAGGATGGTGGCGATCACCGTGCCCGAGCCGCAGTAATGCAGGCCATCGCGTACCCGGCATTCCCAGTCGGGGCCCCAATAGCCTTCCTCGCTGAGGGTGACCGTGATGTCGTTCCGCTCCTGCCGGGCACGGGCGATGAAGGCCAGCAGGTCGCGGTATTGCCCACCCGACAGCATCAGCCCGGACTCCCGTCCGGCCCGCCCGCGCGAGAACACCGGGGTGAAGCGCACCTGCGGCACGCCCAGGCCGGCCAGATGGTCGACGAAAGGCTCCAGCCGGTCGACATTGAGGCGGCTGACGCAGCAGATAACGTCGAAGGCGGTATAGAAGGGATCGGCCACCAGCCGTTCCAGCGCCGCCGAGACCTGACGGAAGGCGCCGTCCCGCCGACGCAGGGCGTCGTGATCCGGTTCCAGCCCATCCAGGCTGACCGAGATGGTGGACAGCCCCGCCGTCTTGAGCGAGGCCAGCCGCGCCCCATCCAGCAGCATGGCGTTGGTGGTGATGCCCCAGCCATAGCCGAGGCCGGCGGCGAAGGCGCCGACCTCCTCGATGTCGCGGCGGATCAGGGGCTCGCCGCCGATGATGGCCAGGGTGACGTGGCGCGGGTCGCAAGCCTGGGCGATGGCGGCCAATTCCCGCTTGATCGCCTCGGGCGGCAGTTCCCGGTCGCGGCTGGAATTGTCGCGCAGGCAATCGCTGCCGCAATGGCGGCAGGCCAGATTGCAGCGCAGCGTCGCCTCCCAGAACAGGTAACGCAGCGGATGCTCGGCGGCCAGCCGGGCCTTGGCGGTCACGAACCGCTCCAGCCTGTCGGCCACGGCCTCCTGACGATCGGTTCGGGTCCCGGTCATGCTTTTCCCCCGGGGATTATTCAACCACGGAATTTGGCCCCTCGAAAGGGGCGGAATGATGGCGCGGGTGTGTTCTTTTAATTGTACGCGGCATAGGTGGCGGATAAGTTATGGTAAGTGTCTTTCCGGGGCGGGATCATGGAAATAACTCAATCAAACGTCCGTAGCCGGCTTGGCGGAAGCGCTCGAAAGCTTGAGGATGCGGTCGTGGACATGCTGTCCCGTCTTCCGGGGGTTTGGCGGATCGAGCGAAATATCGATGTAGAGTTCGGGGGCCGACCTTTTGAAGTCGATGCCATCGTCGAATTCGATCCCGTACAGGCCGAGATATTCGGGTTGACGCCAAATGTCATTGTCGAGGTTCGGTCGAGGGTCGGCGCGGCAGACGTCCGTTCAATCCGCTCCGCGCTCAATATGGTGATGGGGGTCCGGAGGAATTACGGGGGCTTGGTTATCACGCCGGGCGTTGTTTCCGACAAGCTCAGGGCCGACCTGCTCCCCACCGTCGCATGGGACCGGGACGCTCTTTCCGAACTGGCAAGGCGCTTCCCCGACGCCCTGGCCCCCATGCGCCCCTTCCTCGAAGCCGCCGTCTCCCGGGGACGCCCGGCGGCGTCTTCGAAGTCGGAGACGTCAGGGGCTGAGCCCCCCTCTGTCCAGCCCAGGGTTTCCCTTGTGGTCACGGACGAGGGCTGGCGTCTGCCCTGTGATGCCTTCGTGCTGCGCCTGGGACCAGGTGGAGCCTTCGAGGGGGCGAGTTTCGAGGCGTTTCAAGCCGCGACAGGCGGTGCCCTGGAAGACACGATCATTGCAGCCCTTTCCGGCCGTCGGCTGGGGCCGGAAAATCCGCTTCTCTGTCTCATTCGGGGCGACGGCCTGCCACGGAACCTGATCCTCGCCACCGCCTACCGCGGACAGGGCGGCCCGTCTCCTGGGGTTGCTGTCAGCGCCATTCTCCGTCTGGTGGAAGAGGAGGGGCTGAAGAGTATCGCGCTGCCCCTCATCGGCGCGACAGATAGCGATGACCTTTCCGTCCTTGACGCGATCAAAAGGGCGATCGACGAGATCAGTCTGTCCCGGCCCCTCCACGTCATCGTGGTTTTGGGCACGGGGGAGGACGCCGCCTATGCCCGCCGGCTCTTTCCCGATGCCGAAATCATCGACCAGCCCCCGACCAACGGCAGAGCTGAATCCGCCACGGCGCTGCCCTGGGTCAACTCCGATGCCATCGGCCGGGGGCCGGTGGTGGACCAGTTGGGGGTGCAGGGGAAGGCCAGAACCTTCGCCACGTTGCTGGCCGCCGGCTCGACTCCCATGCCTCTGGCCATCGGCCTGTTCGGCAATTGGGGCAGCGGCAAGAGCTTCTTCATGAAGCTGATCCGCCAGGAGATGGAGGCGATCGCCAAAACGGCCCCGGCCGACGGCGCCTATTGCACCAATGTCGCGCACATCACCTTCAATGCCTGGTACTACCTGGACAGCAATCTCTGGGCTTCGCTGGCCTTGAGGATCTTCGACGGCGTGGCGGCCCAGCTGGCGGGGCGCGATCCCGACCGGTCGGTGACCGTGGCCGTGGCAAAGGAGCGCCGCCGGCTGGCCGAGAGCGTTTCCTCCAACCGCCGCCTCAGGGCCGAGGCCGAGGAGGCCATCAAGGCCATCCAGGACTCGCGGGCGGCCACCGAAGCCGCGATCGCCGCCAAGCTGTCCGAGCGCAAGGCGGCGGCGGCCAAGGTGTCGGTCGCCAGCCTCGGCGCGGCGCTGGCCAAGCTCCATGGCGGCGACTGGCAAAAGGATCTGAAGGCGCTGACCGGGAAACTGGGCAAGGATGTTCCCAACGACCTCGCCCAGTTGGAGACCTGCCTGGCCGACGTCAACCGCACGGCCACCTCGGTGGCGGCCCTCCTGCCCGGCTTCGTGCTGGGCTGGCCGGTCTGGCTGCGGACCGGGGTGATCGTTTCGGCCTTGCTGGGCCTGTCCTATCTGGTGGCGAAGTGGCCCGATGTTCAGAGCCATCTTGCCTCGCTGATCCACGTCAATTTCGAACCGGCGGTGGCGGCGCTTTCCTCCCTGACCGCGTTGGCGGCCTGGGTGGCGCAGCGCATCAATACGGTGAAGCAGGTGCCGGCCCAGGCGGCGGGCCTGTTGAAGCGGCTGGAGGAGGCCAGGGGCGTCCTGCTGCAGGCCGGACCCGGAAAGGATGACGAGGGCCTGAAGGCCGTCGCCCGCCTCGACCAGGACATCGAGGCCCAGCGGCAGCGGGTGACCGAGGCGGACAAGGAGATCGCCTCGGCGGTCACCCGGCTGCAGCAGATCGAGGCCGGGGCGCTGATGTACGACTTTGTCCGCGAGCGCGGCTCCGACCGGCAATATCTTGACCGCACCGGGATCATCTCGGTTCTGCGCCAGGACCTGGAACGCCTGGAAGACCAATTGGAGCGACTGGGCAAGGAGAAGGGCTCCAAGGTCCAGCGCATCGTCCTTTACATCGACGATCTCGATCGCTGCGAGCCCTGCCAGGTGGTCGAGGTGTTGCAGGCCGTCCACCTGCTGCTGGCCTACAAGCTGTTCGCCGTGGTGGTCGCCGTCGATGCCCGCTGGCTGGAGCGCTCGCTGTACAAACGCTATCTCGACGGTCACGAGGACATGACCGACGACGAGCGCGCCGCCAGCGAGTTCAGCCCCCAGAACTACCTGGAGAAGATCTTCCAGATTCCCTATCGCATGCCGGGCCTGGGCAAGGAGCCGTTCCAGCAGTTGGTTTCGTCCCTGGCCCGCCGGTCCGCCCCGGACGCGGCGGCCGGGGCGACGACCGGCGGCTTGTCCGAGAACGACGATGGGGACGCCGACGACGGCGAGGAAACGGGCGAGCGGGAATCGGCCCTGTCCTCCTCCGATTCCGGCGGGACCGATGCCCTGGCGGCCGATGTCTCGAAGGCCGCGGACGCGGCGGCGGAACCCTCGGCCCCGGCGGAGGTGCCTCCGCCCCTGGAGCTGGCCCCCCATGAAATCGCCGCCATGTCGGCGCTGCATGACTTCGTGGCGACGCCCCGTGCTGCCAAGCGGCTGATGAACGTCTATGTCATGATCCGCATGCAGATCGCCGAGGGGGCGACGGAACATCTGGTGGAACTCAGCGACGAGACCCGGAGCGGGGCGCGCGACCTGATCACCCTGCTGGCCATCGATATCGGCTTTCCCCGGGCTGCCCAGACTTTGCGCCATGCCCTGGGAAAAGCCGTGGACGATGGGGATATCCGGACCACGATCGATGGTCTTACCGCCCTGTGCGGCCCTGATCAGATGCATTTGCGTGGCCAGTTCCGGGCTCTGGACGCGGCCTTGACCGAGCTCCCCTCCCGCCCATCCATCCAGGATCTGCGCCGTTGGCTGAATTTCGTCGATCGCTTCAGCTTTCACGAGGCCGAGGCGGTGCCGGAAGCGGGCAAAAAAAGGGACCCGCGGCCGGAGCCGGCGGGTCCCAGTGTTCATCCGGGAGGATGAGCTACTTGGCCTTGGACGCATCCCACTGGGCGAAGGTCGAGCCGGCCTTGGCCAGCTTTTCCAGCAGAGGGGCGGGGGTCCAATAGCGCGGGTCCAGGGTCTTCTGGAATTCGACGATCTTGTCGTAGATCACCTTCAGACCGATCGTGTCGGCGTAGAACATCGGGCCGCCGCGATAACGGGGGAAGCCGTAGCCGGCGGTGTAGACCACGTCGATGTCTGAGGCACGCAGGGCGATGCCTTCCTCCAGCAGCTTGGCGCCCTCGTTGATCATGGAATAGAGGCAGCGTTCGAGGATCTCGTCCTTGCCGGGCTTGCGGGCGGGGACGTTCAGGCGCTTGCCCTCGGCGTGCATCATCTCGATGACCTCGGGGTCCGAGGCGCGCTTGCGGTCGGGGCTGTCATAGCGGTAATAGCCGCGCCCGACCTTCTGGCCCAGCCACTTGTTGGCCACCAGCAGGGTGGAGCAGCGGTAGAAGCTGGGGTCGTCGGGGACCATGTGCGGATTGGCGATGCGAGTGTTGTCGCCCACCTCGACACCGGCCATGTCGTAGACGGCCAGGATGCCCATGGCCATGCCCCAGCCCTCCAGCGCGCCGTCGATCTCGGCCGGCGTGGCGCCCTCCAGCACCATGCGCTCGGCCTCGCGGCCATAGGGGTCCATCATGCGGTTGCCGATGAAGCCGTAGCAGACCTTGGAGACCACGCCGGTCTTCTTGATCAGCTTGGCCATGTCGAGAGCGGTCAGCAGCACGTCCATGGCGGTCTGCTTGCCCTGGACGATTTCCAGCAGCGGCATGACGTTGGCCGGGCTGAAGAAGTGCAGACCGATGACGTCGGCGGGACGCTTGGTGGTATTGGCGATCTCGTCGATGTCCAGCGTCGAGGTGTTGGTGCCGAGAATGGCGCCGGCGGGCAGCACGGCGTCGAGCTTGGCGAAGATGTCCTTCTTCAGCTCCATCTTCTCGAACACCGCCTCGATGGCCAGATCGGCATCCTTGAGGGCGGCGTAGTCGGTGCTGGCCGACAGCAGGCCCATGCGGCTTTCCAGCTGCTCCTGGGTCAGCGAGCCACGCGACACCGAGCGCTCGTAGTTCTTGCGGATGACGCCCAGGCCCCGCTGCAGGTTCTCGTCCGAGACGTCGATGATGGTCACCGGAATGCCGATATTGGCAAAGCACATGGCGATGCCGCCGCCCATGGTGCCGGCGCCGATGATGCCCACCTTGCGGATGGGGCGCGCCTTGATGTCCTTGGTGATGCCGGGGATCTTGCGCACTTCGCGGTCGGCGAAGAACAGGTGGCGCATGGCCCGGGCCTCGACGGCGTGCTCCAGCTGCTTGGAGATGTCGGCCTCCAGCCGCAGGCCCTCGGCGAAGGACAGGGTGGTGGTGGCGGCCATGGCTTCCAGCGCCTTCAGGGGCGAGGTGCGGTTCTTCATGGTCTTGGCCACCTGGGCCTGACGGGCGGCGATGATCTCGGCGTCCTTGGCGGCGTCCTTGGGCGCCATGTCGCAAGTGCGGCGCACGCCCTTGCCCTCGGCCACCAGCTTCTTGGCGAACGCCAGGGCGGCGGCATTGAGGTCGCCCGAGGCGATCTCGTCCACCAGGCCCAGTTCGGCGGCCTTGGGGGCGGGCAGCGGCTTGCCGCTCAGCACCAGATCCATGGCGGCGTCCAGGCCGATCAGGCGAGGCGCGCGCTGGGTGCCGCCGGCGCCGGGGATGATGCCCAGCGACAGCTCGGGCAGGCCGATGCGCGCACCCTTGTCGGCGATGCGGTAATGGCAGGCCATGGCCAGTTCGGTGCCGGCGCCCAGGGCGGTGCCGTGCAGGGCGGCGACCACCGGCTTGGCGCAGTTTTCCACCAGGTTGAACAGGTCCTGGTGGTGGGGCGCCTTGATGCCGGTGTCGAACTCGCCGATATCGGCGCCGGCCATGAAGGTGCGTCCGGCGCAGAGCACCAGCACCGCGTCATAGTCGCTGCGGGCGGCCAGATCGGTGAAGACCTTCTGCAGGCCGGCGCGCACCGGATGATCGGCGGCGTTCACCGGGGGGGAGTCGATGGTGACGGTGGCGATGCGATCGGAGACGGAAAGAGTGACGACGTCGCTCATGATGTCGGTTCCTTGAATGAATTCGCTGCGGTTCGGTCGGATCAGGCGCCAGTCGCTCAGGCGTCGGTGACCTGGAGCACCACGGCCATGGCGCTGTCGCCGGCGGCGCAGCCGGAGAACAGGCCGTAGCCGCCGCCCTTGAGGGCCAGCTCCTCGATCACCTCGATGATGCCGCGGGTGCCCATGGGCGACTGGGGGTGACCCCACAGCAGCGACGAACCGAAATTGTTGAAGCTCTTCACGTCGATTTCCAGCGCGCGGGCGAAGGCGAAATCGTTGGCGGTGAAGGGATTGTGCAGCTTGATGACGCTGACCTGCGACAGGCTGATGCCGGCCTGCTTCAAAGCCGCCATGGCCGCGGGCGCCGGGGCCTTGGGCATGTAGGCGGGCTCGACCCGCTTCTGGCCGAAGCCCAGGACGCGTACCCGGATGGCCTTGTTCTTCGACAGTTCCCTCGCCTTGTCGGGATTGGCGACGATCAGGGCGGCATTGCCGTCGGCCGGGTGGGTCTGGCAGCCGAAGGTAATGGTGCCGTCGGGCATCACCGGCTTCAGCTTGGCCAGGCCCTCGGCCGTCGAGACGCTGACGCCCTCGTCGCCGGCAAGCGTGGTGGCGACCTTCTTGAAATTGGGGGTCGGCACGTCGAAGGGCAGGGTCATGAAGCGCTTGAGGAAGGCGCTGTCATTGGCGGTGGCGGCGGCGTACTGCTCCTGGCGGTACAGCACCAGATCGTGCTGCTCCTGCGTGTTCAGGCCGAATTCCCGGGCGGTGTTCTCGGCGGTGACCAGCATGGACTTGGTGGTGACGGGATCGAAGCCGAAATTGTCCATCACCCAGTTCTCGGCGTCGCCGGTGCCGCCGGGGGCGGCGGGCTTGGGATAGAACACGTGCGGGCCGTTGGAGGTGCGGTCGCAGGTCATCACCAGCGACACGCCGGCGATGCCGTCATTGACTTCCTGGCTGGCGACCTGCAGGCAGCGCACGCCGGTGGCGCAAGCCTGGGAAATGGTCGGGCCGCCCACCTGTCCGGCGCCCAGCATGGAGGTCAGCCAGGGCGTGCCGAAGAACGAATGCTTCTGCGGCACCGAGATGCCCATCACGGCGGCGTCGAACACGCTGGCCGGGATCTGCCGCTTGGCCAGTTCGGCCTTGGCCACATGGGCGGCGAATTCCATGGAATGGAGGTTGGCGTAGGCTCCCTGCCAGCGCGCGAACGGCGTGGACCAGTAACAGCCGTAGGGGATCTCGACATTGTAGGACATGACGCACTCCCAAATGTTTCCTTGCCGCGCAAAGGCGGTGACGCGGGTAACTCCCGGATTGCCCCCACTCTAGCGGCCTTCAGAAATGCGGTAAAGGCAAATATTTGCGTTACACAACAGTTGACCAGGTAAACAATATCGGCGCAAGGGGGCCTTTCCCAGAACCCAGGCGGGATTCAGGCCTACGAAACGGGGGTGTAGAGGCGGTGAAGCAGGTCGCGCAGCACGATGCGCTCGTCGTCGGACAGCTGCGAGGTGATGCGCAGATCATGCTCGGCCACCAGCCGCTTCAGCTCGGCCAGGGTCTTCTGTCCGGCGGCGGTCAGCATGATGGCGTAGGTGCGGCGGTCGTGGGGCGAGGGGACGCGGCTGGCCAGTCCCTTGCCTTCCAGGGCGTCGATGAGGATCACGGCGCCCGAGCGGTCGATGCCCATGGTGGCGGCCAGGGTGGTCTGGGACAGGCCGGGATTGGCGCCGATGATGGTCATGGCGGCGAATTGCGACGGACGGATGTCCAGCGAGCCCACGGTGCGGACATAGTCCTGATAGACCACCACCTGGGCGCGGCGCAGGCGATAGCCGACGATGTCGTCCAGGATGTCCAGTTCCATTCCCGCCAGCGGCGAGGGCGGCGACGGCAGACCCTTGGCCGACGCCTTGCCGGATGGGGTCTTTCTGGTTCGCGTGGTCGCCAAATCAGCCTCTTTCGACAATTGCTGGGGCAAATGTGTATTGGTTTTGGGCCGGCTGCACAACCGCAATAGGTGGATGCGGGCGCATTCGTCTATGCCTGACGGGCTGTTCCGCTGGGGAAAAAGCCCGCTTCGCGGTAGGGCTGCCGCCCTGACCCGTTCGGAGGCACAGCCTCCCAACCTCCAGTGTTCTTGAAAACGGAAGGGGCATTTTTCGCAGCCCGCTAACCCGTTGGGGGGGCTTGTTTCATCTTTGGAGAGTTTCCACTTATGTGACAGAAGTGCCCTGCGCTTCGGCCCGGGGAAAAGACACTCCTTCATCACAGGGGGGTACAATGATTTCCATGGCCATCCACACCCACCATCCCGATGTCCGATTGGTAACGCCGGCCCAGGCCGCCGAATGGCTGAATGCCGGCTGGCGCGACGTTTGGCGCAATCCCGGTCTCAGCCTGGGATTCGGCGCCGTCTATGCGGCGATCGGCATGGGGCTGTTCCTTGTGCTGAATGTTCTGGACATGGGGTCGCTGCTACTTCCCCTGGCTGCCGGCTTTATGCTGGTCGGCCCCCTGGCGGCGGTGTTTCTCTATGAGATCAGCCGCCGGACCGAGGCGGGCGAGGTCGTCGATCTCGGCCGGGTGGTGGGCGGGGTCACGTCGCGCCTGGATCAGGTCGGCAATATGGGGCTGGTGCTGTCCATTCTGCTGATGGCCTGGCTGCTGGCCGGGCTTGTGGTGTTCGCCCTGTTCTATCCGCCGGGCATGCCGTTGCCCCTGGGCAATTTCATCGAGGATGTGGTGCTGCGTCCGGAATCCTTCCGGTTTCTGACGGTGGGAACCCTGGTGGGTGGCGTCCTGGCAGTGATCGCCTTCTCCATCAGCGTCTTCGCCATGCCCATGCTGCTGGACCGTGACGTGAGCGTCATCGAGGCCATGGAGTTCAGCGTCGACGCGGTACGCGTCAACTGGCGCACCATGATCGGCTGGGCGGCCACCATCGCCGTGGTGACGTTCTTCGGCATGGCCACCGCCTTCGTCGGCATGATCGTGGCGTTGCCAGTCGTCGCCCATGCCAGCTGGCATGCGTATCGCGATGTGATGGGAAGGCATTGATTCTTCACGTCACAGCCCCTTACAACTCCTTTCCCTTCGTTGGTGGACCTCCCTATGTGGGCAAGGCAAGGTTGTAGTAGCGCCACTGCAACCTTTCTTGTCCGCAGGTACATCATGGATCCATCGCTCAGAGAGATCATCGCCCACGCGGTGATGGACGCCCGCAAGGGAGGGTTGGATTCCCTGGCCCAACGCTCCGCCGCCATCGCCGTCCTGGCCGGCATGATTCCCAGCCTGGATTGCGACACCGTCCGGCTGATCGTCGACCAGCTCTATCCCCTGATCAGCGACCTGGGCGTCGCCGCCTGACCCTGGTTCCGCTTCACGGAATGACGATCTTGCCGGGATTCATGATCCCGGCCGGGTCGATGGCGCGCTTGACGGCGCGCATCACGTCCAATGCCTCGCCGTATTCCTCTTCCAGGAAGGCCATCTTGCCGTGGCCCACGCCGTGCTCGCCCGTACAGGTGCCGTCCATGGCCAGGGCGCGGCGGACGATGCGGTGATTGATGCGCTCGGCCTCGGCGGCTTCCTCGGGCTTGCCGGGATCGACCAGCAGCATGACGTGGAAGTTGCCGTCGCCCACATGGCCGACGATGGCCGAGATCAAGGGCGTGGTCTTCAGATCCTCCTCGGTCTCCAGCAGGCACTCGGCCAGGCGCGAGATGGGCACGCAGGCGTCGGTGGTCCAGGCGCGGCAGCCGGGCCGCAGGCCCACGCCGGCGTAATAGGCGTTGTGGCGCGCCGCCCATAATTTGGTGCGTTCCTCGGCGCCGGTGGCCCATTGGAAGCCCTCGGCTCCGAATTCGGTGGCGATGGCCTCCACCTTCTCGGCCTGCTCCTGTACCGAGGCGGGGCTGCCGTGGAATTCGAAGAACAGGGTGGGCGCCTCGCGGTGATCGGTCTTGGAATAGCGGTTGACCGCTCCGATCATCACCTTGTCCAGGAACTCGATGCGCGCCACCGGCACGCCGGACTGGATGGTGAGGATTACCGTGTTGACCGCCGCCTCGATGGAGGGGAAGGGGCAGACCGCCGCCGAGATGGCCTCGGGAATGCCCTGCAGGCGCAGCGTCAGCTCGGTGATGATGCCCAGCGTGCCCTCCGAGCCCACGAACAGACGGGTCAGGTCATAGCCGGCCGAGGATTTGCGCGCCCGGCCGGCGGTGCGGATCACCCGGCCGTCGGGCAGCACCACCTGCAGCGACAGCACGTTCTCGCGCATGGTGCCATAGCGCACCGCGTTGGTGCCCGACGCCCGGGTCGCCGCCATGCCGCCCAGGGAGGCATCGGCGCCAGGGTCGATGGGGAAGAACAGGCCGGTGTCGCGCAGATATTCGTTCAGCTGCTTGCGGGTGACGCCAGGCTGGACGGTGACGTCCAGATCCTCGGCCCTGACCTCCAGCACCCGGTTCATGCCGCTGACATCGATGCAGACGCCGCCCTTCAGCGCCGCCACGTGCCCCTCCAGCGAGGTGCCGGTGCCGAAGGCGATGACCGGCGTGCCGTGGGCGGCACAAGCCTTCACGGTCTCGGCCACCTCCTCGGTGGACTGGGCGAAGACCACCGCCTCGGGTGGGCAGGCAGGGAAGTGGGACTCGTCCTTGCCGTGCTGCTCGCGCACGGCCTGGGCGGTGGAAAAGCGCTCGCCGAAGCGGCTGGAAAGGTCGGCGAGGAGGTCGGCGGAAAGGGGCATGGATGAAGGGCCTCTGTGGTAGGGCCAGTTAGATTAAGGTTCCTTGCCGGCCCGGCGCAAGGTCAGGGCCAGAAGGATTCCGCCGCTGGCCGCCATGGTCAGCACCAGCGAGGCGGAGGACCAGCCCCAGGCGGACACGGCGGCGCCCACCACCACGGGGCCCAGCAACTGGCCCCAATTGCTGCCCTGCATGAACAGGCCCAGGGTCACCGGCACCAGGGTCAGGCGCGGCGCGTAGACCGAGGCCGCGCCGAGAATGCAGCCGGGCAGCAGGCCGGCGCCGGCGCTGACCATCAGGCACAGGCCATAGGCGGCGCCCGGCGGAATCCAGGGCTGGAAGATGCCCAGGCAGCCCAACGCCATGATGCCGAAGGCGGCGGCCATCACCTTGCGGCGCGGCAGGCCCAGGCGAAGGGCGGGGCCGGTGGCCACGTTGCCGATGATGTTGACGCCGGCCACCAGGGCGGCCATCAGCCCGGCGGTGCCGGGGGTGACGCCCATGCGCTCGATCAGCAGGGTGGGCAGAAACCCGGTCAGCGCCGCATAGGTGGCGGAATAGGGGATGAAGGTGGCGGCCAGCAACAGGGGGCCGGGGGCTCTCAGGGTGTCGGCCACGTCGCGCAGCACATGGCTTTCCAGGGGACTCGGCGGACGTGGCGGCCGGGGCATGCGGAAGTGCACCAGCAGGGCGTAAAGGATCAGCAGGACGGCCATGCCCAGCCACAATCCGCGCCAGCCCACCAGCGGCAAGGACGGGGCGGCGGCCATGGACACCGCCATGCCGAACGGCATGAAGGCGCCCCACAGGCCGAAAGCCATCTGGCGCTGCGTCGGCGTGGTCAGCAAGGTGATCAGCGCCGGCGCCGAGATGACCACCAGCATGTAGCCGATGCCCTCCACCACCCGGGCCGCCAGCAGACCGGAAAATCCAGGAAGCAAGCCGCCGGCCAGGCTGCCCAGGGCCAGGATGACCAGCCCCACCGGCAACAGGCGGCGTGAGCCCAGGCGGGTGACCAGGGTGCCCATGCCCGCCCCGGCGGCGGCGCCCATCAGGGCGAAGATGGAGAGAATCCAGGCGGCCAGCGACAGGTCGAGGCCAAACTCGGCCCGGATGAAGGGCAGCGCGATAGGGGCCTTGCCCACCTGGAAGGCGGCGGCGATGCCGGCACCCACCGCCATGAGGATGGCGGGCCACGACGTACGTTCGGGAGTCATCTACCTGGAATCGCCGGGCGGCAGAATCCTGGGCCAGGCCGCGCCCAGCCAGGGGGCGAGCATGGCCTGGGTCATGCTGGTCCACAATGCCCAGGGATTGGTCCAGGCCTGGGGAGACAAGCCGCCCAGCAGCAGGGCTTCGGCGGCCTGGAAGGACGGTGTGGCCGAGAGATGGATGGTCATATGCTCGGCCCCACCGCCGTCATCCTGGCGATGGACGATCTCCAGGCGAAGGTTGGGCAGATTGCCAACGATGCGGGTTTCGTCCTTCACCATGATCTCCTGTTCATGGCGCCGAGCGTCAAAGCGGACGCACGGCGCGACTTGCGGCCATTGAGGCCGCGGCCAAGCGCGCCAACGCGCGCGCCCGGCGAGGGGCAAACACCAACCGACCCATCCTGCGTCATCCTTGACGCAGGATGGGTTAGTTCTTGACGGTCTTGCGGCAGGCCGTGGCGGCCCGGCGGCAGGCTTCGGCGCATTCCTTGAGGCGCACATCCTCCTTGGACAGCTTCTCGCAGGCGCTGGCGCATTTGTCGCTGACTTCCGCCGCCACCTGACAGGTGAGGTGGTGCAGGCGGGACGAGCGCAGCATGAAGTCGGCGGCGGTCTCGTTGATGTCGGCGCAGTCGAGCAGCAGCTGGATCAGTTCCCATTCGGCGGACGGTCCGCCCTGCTGCATGCCGTGGATGACGGATTCGGTGCAGGCCCGATGCGCCAGCTCACAGGCCTCGATGGTGTCGGACAAAGGCATTTCGGTTCTCCCCCTGTTGACGTATCGCCGGGTTGGCGGGCCGGACGAATCCGGCCCTTTTCCTTGGTAGTCCCGGACCCGATATGGGTCAATCCGCGTAATCGTACTTGCCGCCCTTCCAAACATACATGACGTAGCCGGGAGCGGCGACGTCGCCCTTGGCGTCGAAGCCGATCTTGCCGATGGCGGTGTCGAACTTCTCGGCCTTGAGCACGGCGGCCACCTTCTTCCAGTCGGTGGTCTTGGCCTTTTCCGCTGCCTGGGCCCAGGCCTGAATGGTGCCGTAGGTGTACAGCGTATAGGCCTCGGGCTCGTATTTCTGGGCGCGGTAGTACTTGACCAGATCGGCGTTGGCCGGGTTCTTGCGCGGGTCGGGGCTGAAGGTCATCATGGTGCCCTCGCCGGCGGCGCCGGTGATGGCCCAATATTCCTCGGTGACCAGGGCGTCGCCGCCCATCAGGCGGGTCTGCATGCCCTGGTCGCGCAACTGCCGCACGATCAAGCCGGCCTCGGTCTTGTAGCCGCCGAAATAGAGCAGGTCGACCTTGGAGGCCTTGAGCTTGGTGACCAGGGCGGAATAGTCCTTCTCGCCGGCCGAGATGGCTTCGTAGAGGGCCGCCTTGATGCCGGCCTTGCCCAGGGCGTCGCGGGTCTGGTCGGCCAGTCCCTTGCCGTAGGCCGACTTGTCGTGGACGATGGCCACCACCTTGTCTTTCTGGTGCTTGGCGATGTAATCGGCGGCGATGACGCCCTGCTGGTCGTCGCGGCCGCAGGTGCGGAAGATATTGGGCAGGCCGCGCTCGGTGAACTTGGGGTTGGTCGAGGCCGGCGAGATCTGGAGAATGCCTGTCTCGGCATAGACTTCCGACGCGGGAATGGACGAGCCGGAGCAGAAATGCCCGGCGACGAAGGGCACCTTCTTAGCGGCCATCTCGTTGGCCACGGCCACCGCCTGCTTGGGGTCGCAGGCGTCGTCGCCCAGGGTGAGGGCCAGCTTCTGGCCCAGCACGCCGCCCTTGGCGTTGATGTCCTCGACCGCCTTCATGGCGCCGCGCTTGAACTGCTCGCCGAAGGCCGCCTCGCTGCCCGACAGCGGTCCGGCCACGCCGATGGTGATGTCGGCGCGCGCCGCTCCGGCCATCAGCAGCGCTGCCGCCAAGGTAATCCCCGTAATCCCGGTCCTGCTCATGTTCGGCTCCTCCCTGGATGCGAATTTGTGCCCGGCCAGTCTACCAGCGGATGGCGGCGGCGCCATATCCGAATGGCATGGCGTCGGCCGCCCGGATCCTCAGGCCGTGGTTCGCACCGGCAGGGAGTCCGGGCGCTTGCCGGCGCGCAGGAACTCGGTCAGTTCCTCGGCGGGCATGGGGTGGGCGAACAGGAAGCCCTGGACCATGTCGCAATCGTATTTGACCAGGTGGGCCAATTGCTCTTCCGTCTCGATGCCGGGGGCCACCACCGACAGATGGAGACCGCGGGCCACCGCCACGATGGCGGTGACGATTTCCGATTCCTCGGCGCCCGAGGCGGCATCGCGCACGAAGCCCTGGTCGATCTTCAGCGTGTTGCTGGGCAGCTTGCGCAGGAAGGCGAAGGACGAATATCCCGAGCCGAAGGCATCGATGGCCATGCGCACGCCCAGGGTCTTGAACTGGGTGAAGATGGCATCCACATCCTGACCCTTGTCGATAATGGCGCTTTCGGGCACGTCCAGTTCCAGCGCGCTGGGCGGCAGGCCGCTGCCTTCCAGGGCGGCGGCGATATCCTCGATCAGTTCCGGGGCGCGGAGCTGGCGGCTGCTGAGGTTGATGCCCACCTTGAGGCCGGTATGGCCGGCATCCAGCCAAGCCTTGGCCTGGCGGCACGCCTCGTCCAGCACGAACTTGCCCACCGGCATGATCAGTCCGGTTTCCTCGGCCAGGGGCAGGAACTGATTGGGCATGATCATGCCGAAATCGGGATGGCGCCAGCGCAGCAGAGCCTCGACCGCCACCACCGAGCCCGAGCGCGCGTCGAAGATGGGCTGGTAGTGGAGCAGGAACTCCCGGCGCTCCACGGCGTGGCGCAGGGCGCTTTCCAGGGCCAGGCGCTCGAAGGCCTGGGCGTTGATGCTCTCCGAATGGAAGCGGCAGGCGTTGCGGCCCTGGTGCTTGGCCCGGTACATGGCGGCATCGGCCAGTTTGATCAGCGTTTGGGCGTCGCCGCCATCGGAAGGGTACAAAGCCACGCCGATGGAGGACGAGATGCGGGCCTCGTGGCCCTGCAGGTCGAAGGGCTCGGCCAGCAGCGACAGAATTTTGTGGGCGACCACGGCGCCGTCGCGCGGCTCGGAAATCTCTTCCAGGATGACGGTGAACTCGTCACCGGCCAGACGTGCCACGGTATCGCCCTGGCGCACGCACGAGGTCAGGCGCTCGGCCACCTGCTGTAGCAGGATATCGCCGGCCAGATGCCCCAGTGTGTCGTTGACTTGCTTAAAGAAGTCGAGATCGATGAACAGCAGGGCGACAATGGCCTGATTGCGGTGGGCGCGGGTCAGGGCGCGGGTCAGGCGCTCCTGGAACAGGGTGCGGTTGGGCAATCGGGTCAGCGGGTCGTGGTTGGCCTGGTAGTTGAGCCGCTCCTCGTCCTGCTTGCGCGAGGTGATGTCCGAGAACACCGCCACGTAATTGGTCAGTTCGCCCCGCTCGTTGCGCACCACCGAGATGTTCAGCCACTCGGCGAACATCTCGCCGGTCTTGCGGCGGTTCCAGATCTCGCCCTGCCACTTGCCGCATTCGGCCAGGGTCTTGAAGACGGCGTCGTAGAATTCCGGCGTATGGCGGCCCGAGGCCAGGAATTTCGGCGTACGGCCGATGACCTCGTCGGCGGGATAGCCGGTCAGTTCGGTGAAGGCTGGATTGACGTGGATGATCTGGCGCTTCTCGTCGGTGACGAACAATCCTTCGCCAGTGCTTTCGAACACCGTGGCGGCCAGCCGCATGTGGTCTTCCAGGCGCTTTTTCTCGGTGACGTCCTCGACCACGGCGACGGTGAAGCGAAGCTCGTTGTCGGAGCCCTCGCGCATGGCGGTGACGGTGAGGCGCGCCCAGAGGATGTTGCCGTCGCGGCGGATATAGCGCTTGGTCAGCTCATAGCTGTCCGTCCGCCCGGCCATCATGTCGTCGCGCATCTGGGTGTGCGCGTTCATGTCCTCGGGATAGGTGATGTCGCGGTAGGTCATCTTCTGCAACTCGGCGTCGGAATAGCCGACCATGGTGCAGAATGCCGGATTGCAATGGATGTAGGCACCGGCGGCGTCCGAGAGGATGACGCCTGTGCCGGCATTGTCGAACAGCGCCCGGAAGCGGGATTCACTGGTTCTCAACGCGGCGTCGGCGGCCGAGCGGCCGATGGCGTAGCGGATGGCGCGGCGCACCAGTTCGCCGTCGCCCTGGCCCTTGACCAGGTAATCCTGGGCGCCTTGGCGCAGCGCCTCGAGGGCCAGCGCCTCGTCCGAAGTGCCGGTCAGAACCACCACCGGAATGCCGGGGTTGGCAGCGCGCAGCCGGGCCAGGCTGTCCATGCCGAAGGAATCGGGCAGCGACAGGTCGAGGAGGACCACGTCGATGGGCTGGGCCTGCAGCGCCGCCAGTCCCTCCGACAGGCGGGCGGCCTTGACCACCTTGAAGGGGCGGGCGGGGTCCTCGTGGAGGTAAAGCTCCACCAGTCGCGCATCACCGGGATTATCCTCGACCACGAGGACGGTGAGCGCCGAAGGCTGGGGCGGGGGCTCGCTCATGGCGTGCGGCTCAGCGCGGCGGCAGAGTGACCACCGAGCACCAGTATTCCTCTATGGACCTCACGACCGAGATGAAACGGTCCAGGTCCACGGGCTTGGTGATGTAGCAATTGGCGTGCAGGTCGTAGCTGCGCAGGATGTCCTGCTCCGCCTGCGAGGTGGTCAGGACCACCACGGGAATACGGCGCAGGTCCTCGTCCGCCTTCAGCTCGGCCAGCACCTGACGCCCGTCCTTGCGGGGCAGGTTGAGATCCAGAAGGATCAGGTTGGGCCGGGGCGAGCCCGCGTATTGGCCCTCCCGGCGCAGGAAGGACATGGCCTCCACCCCATCGACCACCACCTTCAGGCGACTGGTCATGCGGCCTTCCTTCAGGGCTTCCTGGGCCAAGCGGGCATCGCCCGGATTGTCCTCGACCAACAGGATTTCGAATGCTTCAGGTGCGCTACGCAGGGTCAAGACCAACTCCCCTTATCCCGTCCCACGGGCCGAGGGGAAACTATATTACGGGTTTTGCCCTATGGAAACCGGCTTGCGCGTGAATCGCATCTTTTCCTTGCGAATATTTTCCACGGGCTATGCCTGACGCCCGGTTGATAATGCCCGGACGGGTGATCACCTTGGGGGGAGTGGACCGCCGCCCCCTGGCGGACCCGTGAGCGCACAGCGGGAGGAAGCATGGGACGGACATTGGTTTTCGCGGCCCTCGGACTGATGATCGCGTCGGGTCCGGCACTGGCCGCCGAGTTGGTCATTCCGGTCAGCGCGATCGATGCCAGCGGAGTGGGCGCCATCATCGGCAGCCTCAAGGTCAAGGACGGCAAGGGCGGCATGATGGTGACGCCCAGGTTGGCGGGGCTGACGCCGGGCCCGCACGGCTTCCACATTCATGAAAACCCCAGCTGCCAGCCCAAGGAGCAGGACGGCAAGCCGGTGCCGGGCCTGTCGGCGGGCGGCCACTACGATCCCGCCAAGGCGGGCAAGCATGAAGGTCCCTGGGGCCACGGCCATCTGGGCGACCTGCCGGCCCTGGCGGTCAACGGCGACGGAACGGCCACCGATCCGGTGGTGGTGCCCAAGCTGAAGGTGGCCGATCTCAAGGGGCGCGCCGTGGTCATCCATGCCGGGGCGGACAATTATGCCGACCAGCCCAAGCCCCTGGGCGGCGGCGGCGGGCGGGTCGCCTGCGGCGTGGTGCCGGCGAAATAGGGCAGAGGCGAGTTCCGGCGGAGTTGCCGAGGGGGCGGTATCGCGCCAGTCCCCCTCGGCCCAACGCCCCGGCAACGGGGGCGTCAGATGATTTCCTCGCCCTCGTGGCAATAGGCGCGCAGGGCGGGAATGTCGGCGATGGAGACGGCATTGCCGTCGACCACCACGCCATGGCCCTTGAGGTGGGAGAAGGCGCGCGACAGGGTCTCCGGGCGCACGCCCACCCGGGCGGCGATGACGCTCTTGCTGTGGGGCAGCCGGACGATGGTCGAGCCCTCGCGCCGGGCGGTCAGGCCGATCAGGTACAGGGCCAGACGCTGGGCCGCCGACTTCAGCTTCAGGTCCTTGACCTCGCGCACCAGGGTGCGGAAGTGCCGTGACAGCGAGGTCAGCATGACATAGGCCAGGTCCGGCTTTTCCCGCACGTCGCGGCGAAAGCGCTCGCCCGGCAGCGCCAGGATGCGGGCGGGTGTCAGGGCCACGGCGCTCATCAGGAACGGCTTTTGGGTCAGCACGGCGGCCGGGATGAAGACTTCCCCCGATTTGAGGATCTCCACCATGGTCTCGCCGCCATCGGCCACGGTGCCGGTCAGGCCCACCTGACCGTCCAGCACCACGCGAAGGGCGTCGGGAGGATCTCCCTGGCGGAAGATGATGTCGTTGCGGGCGTACTTGACCACCGAGGCGTCGGTGGTGATTTCGGCCAGCACGGTCGGGCCGAGATCGCTGAACAGGGGCAGGCGAGCTACCGCCGCCAGATCCTCCGGCCGCAGATTGTGCCCGTCAGTGCCCCCCTGTCCCCGCGACTGCGCGTTCATGTTCATTCCGGCAAGTTTCCACCGATTGTTTCCCACAATGCGAAACAACAAGGGGCGGACACATGACCTCGGTCAATTCAACCGCGGAACCTACGAATTATTTGTTGCCGGCCATAGCCAGGCGGCACCGCGCACGCCCGACGAATCCCCGTGGCGCGGCGGTCTCAGCAAGGTATCCACGTGATCGGAAAAGACGAAGCCCTCCCACAGGGCCGGAACATTGCGGTAAAGGCGGTCCAGCTTGGACAGGCCGCCACCCAGGACGATGACGTGGGGATCGATCACGTTGATGACCGCCGCCAGGGCGCGGGCCAGTCGCCGCTCGTAGCGGGCCAACGCCGCCCCGGCCGCCGCATCGTCGGAAGTCGCCAGTTGCTCGGCGCTCAGTCCGCCGCCATGGTCGCGGGCCAGGCCCGGTCCCGACAGAAAGGTCTCGATGCAGCCCGAACGGCCGCAATAGCAGGCCGGGCCGGGGCGCTCGGCATCCTCGGGCCAGGGCAGGGGATTGTGCCCCCATTCCCCGGCGATGGCGTTGGGACCGCTCAGCAGGCGGCCATGGGCGACGATGCCGCCGCCCACTCCGGTGCCGAGAATGACCCCGAACACGGTGTCGAAGCCGGCGCCGGCGCCATCGGTGGCCTCGGACAGGGCGAAGCAATCGGCATCGTTGGCCAGCCGCACCGGACGGCCCAGGGCGGTTTCCAGGTCGCGGTCCAGGGGCTTGCCGATCAGCCAGGTGGAGTTGGCGTTCTTGATCAGGCCGGTGCGCGGGCTGATGGTGCCGGGAATGCCGATGCCCACGCTGGCCGCGGCCCCCAGGCGGGATTCCAGCCCCTCCACCAGCCCCTTGATGGTGGCGATGGTGCCGTCGTAGCTGCCGCGCGCGGTGGCGACCCTTTGGCGCGCCAGTTCCCGCCCCGAAAGGTCCAGGGCGATGGCCTCGGTCTTGGTGCCGCCGAGATCGATGCCGATGCGAAGAGTCACGGCAGGCCGTCGGGGCGCCAGGGGACCAGGGCCCACATCACGGCGAAGCCCACCACATAGGCCAGGGTGACGTGCCAGCCCTGCTTCAGCCAGTTCCCCACCGACTTGGCTTCCGGGTACATGTTGGACAGCGCCACCCCCGCCGACGAGCCGAACCAGATCATGGAGCCGCCGAAGCCCACGGCATAGGCCAGGTAGCCCCAGTCATAGCCACCCTGCTTGATGGCCAGGGCGGTCAGCGGGATGTTGTCGAACACGGCGGAGACGAAGCCCAATTGCAGCGCGGTGAAGGCCGAGGCGGCGGGCAGTTGCTCCACCGGCATCATGGAGGCGCACAGCACCAGCGACAGCAGGAACACCGAGCCCTTGGCGGTCTCGGGCATGATCTCCCAGTCGGGGCGGCGCACGCTCATGGTCGCCACCACGGCGATCCACACCGCGCCGCCGATGAAGGGGAACTTATCCGCCATCTGCGGCGCCGACAGGTTGACCACCACATTGGTGAGCATGGCCGAGATCAGGATCACCGCCACGATGCCGACCCGCCCCCAATCCACATGGGTGTGGGCGTGGGTGGTCTTGAGGATGGGGGAATAGGCGTGCTGCTGCTTGGCGGCGATCACCCCCGTGATCACCAGGGCCACGCCGGCCGCCGTATAGGCCTCGAACACCTGGCCCGGAGGTACGCCGGCGATCCACAGCATGGTGGTGGTGGTGTCGCCCACCACCGAGCCCGAGCCGCCGGCATTGGAGGCGGCGACGATGGCGGCCAGGAAGCCCACATGCACCTTGGCGCGGAACAACTGGTGGGCCATGGCGCCGCCGATCAGGGCGGCGGCGATGTTGTCGAGGAAGCTGGAGATGACGAACACCATCACCAGCATGACGAAGCCGCCCTTCCAGTCGTCGGGCAGGTATTTCGGCAGCACCACGGGGATGTGGCTCTTCTCGAAATGGCGCGACAGCAGGGCGAAGCCCATCAGCAGGCAGAACAGGTTGGCGACGGTCACCCATTCGTGACCCAGATGGGCGGCGAACCCGGCCAGCCCCGCTCCGGTCTTGAAGCCGGTCACGGCGATCTTGTAGAGCGAGATGGTTCCCAGCCCGGCCAGTCCCACGTACAGCGTGTGATTGTGCAGCAGCGCCACGCCCAGCAGCGTCGCCGCGAACAGCACGAATTCGAGCGGAATGCCGAAGATCGTCATGGAGCCACCATCCCTGTTGCCTCGCCGGATTACAGCCCCGGTCTGCCATGACCATAGCGTCAGACCGGGGCAAAATCGATATATGGATGGGCCGGTCATCCCGACGACCATCAGGAGGAGGGATCTCATCCTGGCAAGACTTTTCAGTGCTGGAATCGTGACACCAAGCGGAGATCCCTCGGCCTGCGCCTCGGGATGACAGTTCAGGCTTCGATGCGGACGGCCACCTGCTTGCAGGCGGGATTGACGGCGATCACCTGGAATGACGTCCCGTGGGCGGCGGCGAATTCGGCGAAGGCGCGGTATTCGTCGTCCATCCAGGTGCGGTTGCCGATGAACTCGTCGAACACCAGCACGGTGCCGGGGCCGATCCGCCCAGCCAGCCCGAACAGCACGGTACGGGCCGAGGAATAGATGTCGCTGTCGATATTGGCGAAGCGCACCGGCCCGGAATGGGTCTCCAGGAAGGCCGGAAGGGTGTCTTCGAACCAGCCGGGATGCAGTCGGGCATTGTTTCCGACTTCGGGCAGGGCGCCGCCGGTGGTCAGCACGCCGGCATGGGTGGCGCCCCAGCCCTCGGGCAGGCCCTCGAACGAGTCGAAGCCGTGCACCTCCTGCCCCGCATGGGCGGCCAGCACCGCCAGCGAAGCGCCGCGCCGCACCCCGAATTCCAGCACCAGACCGGGCTGCCGGCGCCTGCTCCAGCGCCCAGGCCAGCAGGGACGCGGTCATGCCGAACAGCCGCCATCCCGGGGCCAGATGGGGCACCAGGGCGGCGGCGGACTTCACCACATGGCCGTGCTTGGGGCCGAACAGGCGGGCCGGGCGCCCGGCCAGCACGTCATAGGCCGCCGCCAGGGCCTCGTAGCGGCCGTTGGCCTTGGGGCAGGCGGCGGCGCGCTCCAGGCGGCGCTCGGCCTCTTCCCAGCCCAGAAGGTCCTGGGCCGGGCCATGGCTGCCATACCAGGCGGCGGCCAGATCCGGAGCGCGGGCGATCAGCCCGTCCCAGCATTTCAAGGCCTGCTCCGCATTGCCTGGCCGTTCAGGCTCATGGCCCTTTCGAACAGCATCTGGTCGGACGGGGCCTGGGCCGCCCCGACCAGCCCGACGCAATCGCCGAAGCGCGCATCGCGGCGATAGGCTCCGGCCAGCGCCTCGTCCCGGGCGGGCGAGGCGGGCAATCCCTCGAACAGGGTGATGGCGGTGCCGGGATCATTGGCCAGCAGATGGGCCTTGCCCAGTTGCAGGACCAGCCCGGTGTCGTCCGGTGATTGCGCCACGGCGCGCGCGAGGTGGAGCAGGGCCGCCTTGGCCTCCTTGCGCCCCAGCCGGGCCGCCCCCAAAAGGGCATCGAGGCCGGGCGTGCCCTCGGGGATCGGGAGCAGACGCTTCAGCGCCGCGTCGAACCGCCCGGCGGCCACCAGCGCGGCGGCTTCGGCCAGTTCGCTCATGGGGTCGTGTCCTCCAGCCGCACGAAGCGGCGATAAAGCCAGCCGATCCCCATCAGCGCCGCGCCCAGGCCCAGGAAGGACAGGGCGCGCCACAGGCCGGAGGTCCGGGACAGGTCGACCAGGAACACCTTGACCACCACCAGCATCACCACCGCCAATCCGGTGTGGCGCAAGATGGCCGAGCCGAAGCGGATTCCGCCGCTCAGCACCGCCACGCCGCCCAGCAGGGCGACGACGGAATAAGCCCACATCTCGGCCTGCCCCACCGCGCCAAGGCGGAGATTGGCTCCGGCGAAGGCGTGGCGGGTCTCCAGCATGGCCCACAGGAAGCCCAGGGCCAGGGCCAGGGCGACGCAGGCCGGCTTGTCCCAGGGCGGCGAGCGGGGCGCCAGCCGGGCCAGCAGGCCGTAAAGCGCCGCCGGGGCGGCGAAGGCCAGCAGCAGCGGATCGAGAATCAGCCGCTCTCCCACCGACGCGCCGGTCAGCAGCGGGTTCTGCATCAGGGATTGGAGCAGCACCACCTGTACCGTGGCCAGAACCGCCAGCACCTGGGCGCCCCGCAGGGGAACCAGCCGTCCGCCGCGCCGGTGGATCGCCAGCAGCACCGCCGCTCCGCTCAGCCAGGCGATGGAGTGCAGCGATTGCTCGGTCAGGGAATAGCCCGCGCCCGGCCCGAATCCGCCGGCCATCAGATGGCGGATTTCCAGGCTGACCAGCAGGACGGCGAAGGCGATGGCCCCGGCTTCCAGCACCTGGACCAGCACGTCGTCGGCCGACGAGCGGAACAGCCGCGCGGCGGCCAGGAAGGCGGCCAGCGGAATGCCGTAGCCGTACAGCAGCCAGTTGAAGGCCGAGGGCCCGGCGATGTGGTAATCCAGGACATAGGGGTTGAGCCCCAGGCGGACCAGGATGACGCAGGCCAGGACCAGGGCGACCTTGCGCAGATCGGCGATCCGCAATCTGGACTCGATCCAGGCGGTTCCCGCCACCAGCAGGGACAGGGTGACGGTCAGCCAGGCCTCCTCGAAGGCGATGGTCGCCGCCAGGGCCATGGCGCCCACCACGCCGACGGCGTAGGCGCCCAGGGCACCGTCCATGCCGTCCTCGCCGCGCCGCCGGCTGATCCGCTCGGCGGCCAGCAGGAAGGCCAGACCCAAGGCCAGGGCGCCACCCGTCCACAGCCAGCCCCCGGCCGTCGAATGCAGGCGCCAGTAGGTGGCGGCCAGGATGGCCAGCGGGGCTCCGACCGAGACCGCCGCCCAGCGGGGCGGCCTTTGAGCGCGCTCCGCCGCCGCGAAGCCCGCCGCCCCGAACAGGGCGGCCGACAGGGCCGCGACCCAGGCGAAGCGTTCCGCCTCGTGGGGCAGGGGGCGGCCGAGAATGTCGGTGAACTGGCCGATCTCGGGCAGACCGGCGTCCCAGGAGGCCAGCACCGCCACGGCCAGGACGGCGGCCAAATAGGGCAGCCGGTCGAACTCCTGGTCGCGCCAGGCGAAGGCCAGATAGCCGAGCTCCAGGGCGAACAGCAGGGCCAGGGAGGCGGACGAGAAATCGGCCACGGATGTCACCGCCAGCGCCGTCGCGGCGATGACGCCCCCCGCCACCAGGATCACTTGGCGGACCATGGGGGCCTCGGCGCGTTGCGCGAAGGCCGGGACGGCCGGAATCCCCAGGCGGAAGGCGGCGAACAGCGCCGCCAGGGCGGCGAGGAAGACTCCCAGGACCAACTCGTCGCCAAGACGGTAGGCGGTGATCAGCCAGAGCAGGACCCAGCCGGCGGTACCGCCCAGGGTCATCCAGGCCAGCCACCACCATTGCCGCCAGCGCAGCAGGGCCAGGGTGCCCGCCGCCAGGGCCAGCAGATAGGCGAACAGCCCCAGGGCATTGGGCTCCGAGGTGCGCACCAGCAGCGGCACGGCGAAGCCGCCGGCCAGCCCCAGCATGGCCACGAAGGGGCCGTGGGCCAGCGACAGCAGCACGGTGGCCGCCGCCACCAGGCCCAAGCCGGCGAAGGCCAGCATGGGATCGAGGAAGTGGTAAAGGGCATAAGCGGCGAACAGGCTGGCGAACACCATGGAGGCGCCGGCCCCCACCAGGACGGAGGGCAGATGCCAGGTCCGGTCGGCGATTCGGGTGCGGGCCAGGACATGGCCGAGCACCATGGTCGCCAGTCCCGTCAGTCCCCCCAGGGAAACGCGCACCGCCGGTCCCAGCAGGCCCTGCTCCACCGAGAACTTGACCAGGAAGGCGCCGCCCAGCGCCAGGGTGATGCCGCCCAGCCACACCAGCCAGCGCTCGGTCAGGGCCTTTTCGGTCCCCATGGGCTTCGCCGGCTTGGGGCGCGGAACATCCACGGCGATGGGGAGGAGCGGGGCCGCGACCACCACCGTCACCGGCTCTGGTGGTGGCGCCTCCGCCGGGGGGGCTTCCGGCGGCCGCTGCAGTTCGGCCAGCCGCGCCTCGACCTCGGCCAGACGGCCTTTGACCCCCTTGAGTTCGCGTTCGAGCCGCAGCGCCAGGGAGCGGGCGGACAGCGCCGCCACGGGCAGGCCGACCACGAATCCGAGGACCAGAAGCCCTCCAATCAATGTCAGGATGAACATGTTCCGGCCCCCCACTCTTCGACCGGAAGATTACGCGGCCTTGGGCGTCGGGGCCAGTCCCCGGTTGTCAGGCCTCCCGCACCCAGGCCTGAAGCTCGCCCGATTGCGGAACCATCATCACCCATTGCGCCGTCTCGTGGTTCCAGACCGGCGGACGGGCGAAGGCGCGGCGAAGGGCGGCGGCAAGGTCCGGCGCGGCGGAACCGGCGAAGGCCTCGTCCAAAGCCTGTTCCAGCACGGCCTGCCGGGCCACCGAGGTCTCCAGGATGGTCAGCCCGTCCCAGGCGGCGGCATCCGGGGCACTCAGAACCTGGGGCTTGTTGTGGCGGGCGAAGGGACCCGCGTCGTCGAAGTGGTTGGTCTGAATCAGGTAGGGGTGCTCTCCCATGGGGCGGAGATTACAGGCGGTCTGCTGGTCTCTGGCCGAGCCGAGCTCGAAGACGCAGGCCTCTCCCTTCGCGACGCCGCACAGGCTGATGAACACCGGCGCGCCGGGGCGCCAGGCCTCGATCAGGCGGAAGGCGTCGTGGTAGCTGGCGGTGGGCGATGCCATCAGCTGGCGGACCAGGAAGGTGGGGTCGGCATTGAGCGAAAACGAGGTTCCGCTCCACGGCGCGAAGTTGATGGCCACGGAAAAGCCCGGCTTCACCGCCGTCAGCAGCCCGGACATCCCCAGGATGCCGGCCGCCGAGAAGGCCTTGGTCCCGTCGGCCCTGGTGCCCTGGTAGATGCGGGTGGCCTTGGCGATGGCTGCGGCCGACGGCCAGTCCAGGCTGCGGAAGTGGACCATGCGCCCCAGGGATTCGTCCCAGGCCATCACCGAGGAACAGCCGGCATGGGCCAGGGTGTACAGCCGCTGCAGCCCCGCCATGTCGGATTTGGCCACCAGCTCCGGTCCCAGGAGTCCCGCGAAATAGTCGCTTTCGTCCATGTAGAGGCCGAAGGGCCTGTAGATGGCGTGATAGGCGACTTTGGTGGCCAGGCTCCAGCCCAGGGACCACGACGGCTTGCGGCGGACGTCGGCCATGATGGCCGCGACCAGTCCCCGCATGGCCTCGGCATCGTCGGGCTGGGCGATCTCGGCCCAGATCCCGGCGGGGTCGGCGGCGTCGATATGGATGCCGCGGACCAGATCGAGCGGGACCTGCCCGGCGGCGGCGGGCATGGCGGCCAGGGCTTTGGTCGCCGGCAGGGCGCCGAGCATTCCCAGCAGGGCGCGCCGGCTCAGCCTAAACATGGCCGCCCCCTTCCACCAACGCTTTGACCGCCACGTAATCGGTCTTGCCGGTGCCCAGGACCGGGACCTTGTCGACCACCTTCAGGTTGCGCGGCACCAGCAGCTCGCCCAGTCCCTGGGCGCGGAAGTGTTCCAGGATGGCCGGGCGGGCGGCGTCGGCGCGGTCGGTGACCAGGACCAGCTGCTCGCCCTTCTTCTCGTCGGGAATGGCGATCACCGCGTGCTGGTTGCCCGGCCACAGGGCGGCGACGGCATTCTCCACGCTGCCCAGCGAGACCATCTCGCCGGCGATCTTGGCGAAGCGCTTGGCGCGGCCGACGATGCGCACATAGCCCAGATCGTCGATGGTGACGATGTCGCCGGTGTCGTACCAGCCGTCCTCGGGCGGCTGCAGCACGCCGGGCTTGTCGACCTTCATGTAGCCCAGCATGACGTTGGGGCCTTTGACCGACAGCCGCGCGCCCTCGTCGATGCCGGGAACCGGCTCCAGCCGCGATTCGATGCCGGGCAGCAGGCGGCCGACGGTGCCCGCCTTGCAATGCATGGGGGTGTTGACCGCCAGCACCGGCGCGGTCTCGGTGGCGCCATAGCCTTCCAGGATGCGGATGCCGAATTTTTCCATCCACACGCGGCGCGTCTCGTCCTTGACCTTCTCGGCCCCGGCGAAGACATAGCGCACCGAGTAGAAGTCATAGGGCGCCGCTACCCGGGCATAGCCGGTGAGGAAGGTGTCGGTGCCGAAGACGATGGTGGCGTTGGTGTCGTAGACCATCTCGGGCACGATGCGGTAATGCAGCGGGCTGGGGTAGAGGAATACCTTCAGCCCCGCCAGCACCGGCAGCAGCAGCCCGCCGGTCAGGCCGAAGGAATGGAACACCGGCAAGGCGTTGAACACCATGTCCTGGGGGGTGAAGGCCACCCGGGCGGCCAACTGGTTGCAATTGGCCAGGATGTTGGCGTGGCTGAGCACCACGCCCTTGGGGGTGCCTTCCGAGCCCGAGGTGAACAGAACCACAGCCGGGTCCTCGGGCTGGCGCTCCACCGGGCGCTTGGCGAAGGCGGCGAACAGGCCGTAGAGCTTGCTCACCCGTGGGGCCACGTCCTCCAGATGGATCAGGCGGACCTTGGCGGCCAGGGCCTCGTCCAGGGCGGACAGGCGGGCCTGCTCGATGAAGCGCCGCGAGGTGATCACCGTCCTGATCCCCGCCGCCTCGCAGGCGGCCAGCACATTGCCGGTGCCGGTGGAGAAGTTCAGCATGGCCGGAACCCGACCCCAGGCCTGCAGCGCGAAGAAGCTGACGGCGGCGGCGTTGGTGTTGGGCAGCATCAGGCCCACCACCTCGCCCAACTCGGTCCCGCCGATCAGTTCGCGCCCCAGGGCGAAGCTGCCGGCAATGGTGCGGGTGTAGCTGAGCGGCTTGCGGTTGATGTCCTCCAGCGCCAGGGCCGAGCCGCCATGGCGGCGCCTTGCCTCCAGCAGCGCCTGGAACAGGGTGCGCTGGCGCGGCGTGGTCTCGAACATCATGCCCGACATCACGTCATAGAGGGCGGCGCTGATGCGGCTGCGCCGGGCGCGGCCCTTGATCTCGGCCGGGACCTCGAAGCGGCGTGGCGGCAGGATGGTGATGGTGATGCGGGGGAAGAGCTTGCGCCGCACCTTGCCCTTGAGGCGCGAGAACGGCGTGTACTGGGCGCCCTCGATGCGCACCGGCACCACCGGGGCGTCGGCCTTGTCGGCGATCATGCCGGGGCCTTCGTAGATCTTCATCAGGGCGCCGGTGACGGTGATGCGGCCTTCGGGGAAGATCACCAGGGTGCGGCCCGACTGCACTGCGTGGATCAGCCCCTTGGTGGACATGGGGTTGGTGGGGTCCATGGGGAAGGCGTCGATCACCGACAGATAGGGCTTCACCCACCAGGCCTTGGCCACATAGGTGTTGATGGCGAAGGTGGGCCGTCCGGGCAGGAAGGCGGCCATCAGCACCGCGTCCAGGAACGAGACGTGGTTGACCACGATCACCGCCTTGTCGCCCAGCCCGGCCAGATTCTCCAGCCCCTGGATGCGCACCCCGTAGGCGCGGCGCAGCACCCAGGCGAACACGCCCTTCAGCACCGCCTCTGGCAGCAGGCCGCAGATGTAGACGGCCACCACCAGATTGGCCACGGCCTGGACCAGGAACACCTGGGGCACCGAGAAGCCCAGGGCCAGCATGCCCGCCCCGGCCACCGCCGAGAGCACCATGAAGGCGGCGTTCATCACGTTATTGGCGGCCACGGCGCGAGCCCGGCTGTCGGCATCGCTGCGGGTCTGCAGGATGGTGTAGAGCGGTACGATATAGACGCCGCCGCACACGGCGATGGCCAGCAGGTCGCCCAGCACCCGCCAGCTTCCGGGATGGGTCAGGAACTCGGCGATGGTGGCCAGTTGGCCCGCCGCCGCCGGCACCGCGCTGGCGAAGTAGAGGTCGAAGGAGAACAGGGTCATGCCCAGCGCCGCGAAGGGCACGTGGCGGGCGGAAATCTCGCCGTTCAGCAGGCGGCCGCACCACACCGAGCCGATGCCGATGCCCACCGAGAACACGGTGAGCAGCAGGGTCACCACATGCTGGTCGGCCACCAGCACGTCCTTGGCGAAGGCGGGGAACTGGGCCAGGAAGGTGGCGCCCATCAGCCAGAACCAGGAAATGCCCAGCACCGACAAGAACAGGTCGCGCCGCCCCTTGATCAGCCCCAGCACCGCCCAGGTCTCGGCGATGATATTGGCGGACACCCGTACGCCGGGATTGCCCGCCCGCGCCTTGGGCAGCATCAGGCTGGCGGCGAAACCGCCCACGGCCAGGATCAGCATCAGTCCCGAGACCAGGGCCACGCCATTCTCGGTCAGGATCAGCAGCCCGCCCGCCACGGTGCCCAGCAGGATGGCGATGAAGGTGCCGCCCTCGATCAGGGCGTTGCCGCCCACCAGTTCGTGCTCGGCCAGATGCTCGGGCAGCACGGCGTATTTCAGCGGGCCGAAGAAGGTGGCCTGGATTCCGAAGCCGAACAGCACCACCAGCATGGCCGGGACGCTGGATGCCACCAGCGCCCACAGGCCGAGCGCCGCCACCCCTACCTCGGCCAGCTTCACCAGCTTGATCAGGCCGCTTTTCTCGAAGCGGTCGGACAATTGCCCGGCGGTGGCCGAGAGCAGGAAGAAGGGCAGGATGAACAGCCCCGCCGCCACCGTCACCAGGATCTGCGGTGCCAGGGCCATGCCTTCGCCCAGCCGGTAGACGATCAGGATCACCAGGGCATTCTTGAAGACGTTGTCGTTGGCCGCCCCCAGGAACTGGGCCACGAACAGCGGCAGGAAACGGCGACAACGCAGCAGGTGAAAGGAACCGTCATGCATGATCGGCACTCCCGAGCGCCGCGAGGGCCGCGGCGGTGATGGCAGGGGCATATTGGGAAAACGGCGCGTCCAGGCGTCCGTAGACCAGGGCGAAGGCCGGCTGCAGCACCAGGCCCAGGACCAGGGAGGCGGCCAGGCCGGGCGGGCGGGAAGGGATCTCTCCCGCCTGCTCGGCCTGGGCCAGCAGGCGATGGACGATTTCCACCGGATTGTCGTCGTCATTGGCCACGCGGGGCAGGGTCTGATGCTGGACCAGCATCAGGAAGCGAAACAGCACCGGCTCGGCATCGAAGAAGCGGCAGAACTCGGCGATGATGGCCTCTAGCCGGGCGGCAAAGCCCTCCCGGTCCGACTGGGCCGCCGTCAGCCGGTGGGCGAAGGCGGTGTAGTTGCTGGAAAACAGCTCCCAGATCAGATCGTTCATGGAGGCGTAATGGCGGTACAGCGTGCCCTCGGCGATGCCGGCCGCCTTGGCCAGATCGCGCACCGTGGTCTGGGGCACGCCCTTGTCGACGAACAGTCGCAAGGCCGTCTCGTGGATCTTCTGTTTCGTCCCGGCTCCGTCCCGCATGGTCAGCGCCTCTAGTGAGTGAACATTTACTCACATTAGGCCGGTGCCTCGGATCTGTCAACGGGCGGCATCGGCTTTCCGTTGACTTGGCCAGCCCGGGCCATATCAAGTGTCCCTTGCGCCACCGCAGAAGAGGATCGACGCATGGAGCTTATTTCCGGCCTCGCCGCCGTGGTCGCGCCGGTCTTCCTGATCGCCGCGGCGGGCTTCATCTGGGAAAAGCGAGGCTATCCCTTCGACCAGGGGCTGGTGACCAATCTGATGACCCTGGTGGCGGCGCCGTGCCTGGTGTTCTCCACCTTCACCACTACCCGGATCAGCTTTGCCGAGGCCGGGCTGATGGTCCAGGCCACCCTGGCCTGTCTCGGCCTGTTCGCGCTTGTCGCCTTCATCGGGCTGAAGCTGGCCGGCATGCCGCTCCGGGTCTATCTGCCGTCGCTGGTGTTTCCCAATATCGGCAATCTCGGTCTGCCGGTCTGTCTGTTCGCCTTCGGCGATCGCGGGCTGGCGCTGGCCACGGTGTTCTTCGCCGTCACCACCATCGGTCAGTTCACTCTGGGTCCGGCGGTGGCCTCGGGCCGCTTCCAGCTGGGCGCCATGGCCAGGACGCCGCTGATCTACGCCGTGGTGGTGGCTTTGCTGCTGGGCGGGTACGAGGTTCCCATTCCCCGCTGGATCGCCAATACCACCTCCCTGGCCGGAGGCATGGCGGTCCCCTTGATGCTGATCGCCCTGGGGGTGGCCCTGGCCAAGCTGAAAGCCGCCAATCTGGGCCGATCCGTCGCCATGGCGGTGGCACGGTTGGGCATGGGAGTGGCGGGCGGCTGGGTGGTCGCCACCTTTCTGTTCAATCTCGACGGCATCCAGCGCGGCGTGGTGATCATCGAAAGCGCCATGCCGGTGGCGGTGTTCAACTACCTCTTCGCGGTGATGTACGACAACCAGCCCGAGGAGGTGGCCGGCATGGTCCTGACCTCAACGGCCCTGGCCCTGGTGGGGCTGCCGTTCCTGGTGGCCTTCGTCACCTGAGGGTGGCTTTCCCCCTGTATCGGCCGGACAATCATTCCGTTAGGGTGATTGGCATTCAAGGGGGCTCATAGTAGCATCTTGGCCGCCGGTGACAGGGGGGGGGGGATGGCCAGGACTGCGACGTGCGGATCTCGGGGAGTGGCCGGCTTGCTGGCCTTGGTCGCGGCCGCCTCCATGGCTTTGGCCTGGATCAACTGGCCCGTGCCGGTCCCCACGGCGGCACCGCCCGAGCCCGCCGCAGCCCAGGATTCCGAGCCGGGCCTGGGGATGCCGTCCGTCAGCGTGGCCGAGGGCGAAGCCGCCGCGCCGCAGCCGGCGGCGCCCGGTCTGGTGTCCTCTGCCCGGTTGTTCTCGGTGGAGCGGTTCGGCCGCTATGCCGTGGCCGCCGTCAGCCCCCACGGCACCGCGCTGCAACTGGTCGACCGCATGGCCGGTCCCGGCGCCGAGGACGGCGTGGCGGGCAAGCGCGACGGCCGGGTCGACCTGTTTCTCGGGCCAGGGTCTCACAAGGCCATCCTGACCGCCCCGCAAAAGGCGGAAACCCCTGTCGAACTGCAGGTCCGGCCCTTCGAGGACCTGAGCGGCGCCACGCCGCCCCGGCTGGAGGAACTGCGGACCCTCTCGGCCGAGCTGGGCGATTTGCAACAGCATTCCTATTGGCTGGAGGTAACGGCGCGGCGTCAGGTGTTCCTGGAGGCCGCCGGACGTCACCTCGCCGATTTGCGCCTGTGGAAGGACGGCACCTGGCTGGTGGAGGCCGCTCCGGTGGCCGAGACCATCGAGCCGGTTCCCGGCCGCCCCCTGGCCCTGCGCCGTCTGGTGGCCGATCTCAATCCCGGACTCTATCTGGTGGTGGCCTATGGCGGTCCCGGTGCCGCCTGGACCGATGGGGCGGGGGACAAGCCGTTCCACCTGCGCTGGGGCATTCCCTCCCTGCCGGCGGCGGTGCGGCGCCAGATGGTCACCGGGCCGTTCGGCTTCGACCGTTGGCTGGTGCCGAAGACCGCCAATTATTTCCGGCTGGAGCTGCCGCAAGCCGGCCGCGCCGCCCTGGATGTGGCGCGCTATGCCGATGGCCATCCCCAGCCGGGCGATCACGTCGCCCTGGACAAGACCGCGCGCGAGCCGGTGGCCGAGATCGGCAATATGGACGGGAGCACCCAGCGTCTGGTGACGGTGGAGCGCGCTCCTGGCGAATCCTATGTGCTGCAGCACTATCTCAGCAGCCGCGTCTATACCTTCAGCGCCACCGGCGATTATCTCATCTCGGCGCTGCGTCCGGGGACCGGCGAGGACGACGCCGATCTCGGCGCCATCCTGACCGAGATGGGGGGCGGGACCGAGCGGGTGGTAGCCAGTTCGGCCCTGCGCCTGCTTCCCGGCACCGCCTGGACCCGGCGCTTCAACCTGCTTGACGCGGTCACCTTGTATGTGGACGTGGCCGAGCCGGGGCGCTTCGTCATGACCGGCGGCGGGGTCGAGGCGGAGATCGCCGTCACCCCGTTCATCCGCCAGCCCGACATGAAGATCGCCGCGGCGGCCGTCGGAGGCGGCAGCTGGAATCTGGATCGCGGCCTGCATGTGGTCTCCATCACGCCCCGGCCCGAACAGAAGGGCATCCTTGCCTGACCATCAAGGGCGAGGGGGCCGCCGACCCGGTGGCCGAGGCCCCGCCCGTGACCGGCGCCACCTTCACGCCGGTGGCGTTGAAGGCGGACAAGAGCTATCGCCTGACTCTCAGCCGGTCGGCCCGGCAGGGCGGCGGCGCGCTGATTCGCCGCCTGCCCCTGGACGTGACGGAGGAACTGCCCCTGACCCTGCGGGCGGGGGAGGCGGTGACCGTGCCGCTGTCGATCCCCAAGGCAGGGGCTCTCGATGCCGTGGCCGAGGACGGCCGCCGCCTGATGCTGGCCCCGCCCGGCGGAGCCCCGGCCGAACGGCTGGAGGTGGCGGCGGACACGCATTCCGTGACCTTCTCCAATCCGGCCGCCGTGCCGGTGCGGGCGTTCGTGCGCCTGGAGCAGCCCAAGGCGGAGGCGCCGCCGCCCCTGCCGCCGCTCTCGGCGGAGGTGCTGGCCCGGCGCCCGGCTTTTCCCCTGCTGGAAGCGGGAAAGCCGCGCTTTCTCGATCTGGCGGCGCTGCAATCGGCCACCTTCACCGTCCAGGTGGAGCGCCCGGCGCTCTACCGGGTCGAGACCACCGGCCTGCTGGAGACCAGGGGGACGTTGCGGACCCAGGTGCTGCCCAGGCTGGATTCGGCCGCCGGCAATGGGACCGGCCGCAATTTCCTGATGCAGACCTATCTGCGCGAGGGGCGCTACCAGTTGACCGTCGCGCCCCAGGGCGCCACCACCGGCCATCTCGGCGTGTCGCTGGCGGCCAGTCCGCTGCGGGACGGCGGTCGGCTGTCGGCGGGCAACGTCGCCCGGGCCAGCCTGCAGGCGGGCGAAGCGCTGCAATACGAGATCGAACTGGCCGAGGCGGGGCGTTACTGGCTGCGGGTCATGACCCTGGCCGGAACGCCCGCAATCCGGCTGGAGGATGCCGAGGGCTGGCCGCTGACCACGCCCGGTCAGCGTGGCGATCTTGAATGGGATCTCGCCGCCGGACGCTATCGCGTGGTGATCCTGCCCCAGCCCCTGCCGGCCCGCGTGGTCAGCCTGCTGGAGCCGGTGGCCGAGCCTCCCGTTCTGGCCGGGCATGGCCCCCACCCCCTGCCCCTGGACGGCAGCGCCAGCCACCGCTGGGAGGAGCCCGCCAAGGGCGGGGAGCGCAGCGGCGACCTGTGGACCTTCGCCCTGCCGGCCCCCGCCGATCTCGGCTTTGGCCTGTCCGAGTTCATGGAGGCCGATCTGGAGCGCGGCGACGGCCAGGCCCTTGCCACCTTCAATTTCCTCCGGCCCTATGCCGGCCGGCTGGAGGCGGGCGAGTATCGCCTCAGGGTCCGCACCGTCCGGCCCAACAACCGGGTCGACTACACCATCCGGTCGAGCATCACCCAACTGACCGAGGGGCGCGGCGTGCGGGTGTCGGTCCCGGCCGTGATCCCCCTCAGCATCGGCCGCGAGCGCATGGTGGAAATCTCCTCCTACGGCGATCAGGACGTCCGCGCCGTGCTGCGTGACGCCGCCGGTCGGGTGATCGGCCGCTCCGACGACCGCCCCGATGACTGGAACTTCAACATCGCCGCCCGGCTGGCGCCCGGCTTCTACACCCTGGCGGTGGAGCCGGTGGGCCAGGCCAAGGCGGAAACCCGGGTGACGCTGGACGCCCAGGCGGAGATCGAAGGCGCGCCGCTGGCCGCGTCCGAGGACCGCACGGTTGCCGGCGGCGCCGTGCACATCCTGCCGCTGGCCTTGGGCGATGGCGAGGCCCTGCTGGTGGCCCAGGCGCGGTCCACGGACAGTGCCGGCCTCGACCTGGAGCGCAAATCCGCCGATGGCGGCTGGCGGAGCGTGGGAAGCGCCTCGGGGCGCCGGGCGCTGCTGGCGCTGCCCCTCGGGAGAGGGGCGAAGGAGTCCTACCGGCTGCGGGTGTGGTCCATGGATCGCGGCGCGGCTCCCATCGCGCTGGCGATGCGCTCTGTCACTGCGGCCGAAGGGTCCGAACGGGCTTTGGCCAATGGCGTGTCCCTGACGGCCATTCCCGGCCTCGAGCCCGCCATTTCGGCGGCCGAGATCCGTCTGGACCGGCCGGGACTGTTCCGCTTCGACCAGCCCCCGTCCGGACTGCGCTGGGCCACCGCCCCCGATCGCCAGACCCTCCGCTCCGGCGGGGAGGTGGCGATGGCGGGCGGGGCGCGCCTGTGGCTGCTCGACGAGGGTGGAACGGGCCACAAGGTGACGGCGCGGCGGATCGTTCCCGATGCCCGGGTGCCGCTGGCCCTGAGCCTGGAGGAGGGGGAGACGGCCGTCTGGCCCCTGGAGGGCAAGGTCACCGCGCCGCTGCTTTTCCTGGCCGAATCGCGGGTGGGTCAGCCGGGGGTGGCCATCGGCGGCCGCGATGCCTTCGACGACGCCCGCACCGGTGGCTTCTCCGATGGCTCGGCGGTGGCGGTGCTGGCCGACGAGGCGGGGCTCAAGGACGCCATGGTGCGGCTGTGGCGGGCCGAGTCCGGGGGCGGGGCGCTGCCCCTGCTGCTGCGGCAGATATCGTTCGCCGAGCGGATTTCGGGTCGGCTCGACTGGGGGCTGGCCGATGGGCAGGTGCCCGCCAACCGCGCTCGCGACCTGACTTTGCCGCCGGGGCGCAAGCGCCTCGACCTCACCCTGGCGCCTCGCTTCGCCGCCGCCCTGATGGAGAACGGCCGGGTGGCGCGGGTGGTGTGGTCGGGCGACCGGGGGCAGGCGGTCAGCGTGGACAGTGCGGCCGATCGCCTGCTGCTGCTCAATGCCGGGGCGGAGGCTGGGCTGTATGCCCTGGGCCTCTCCCAGGCCGGCGAGGGCGAGGACGCGCTGAAGCCCGGCGGGTTGCTCAGTCGCTGGCTGCCCGGTGCCGGAACTCTGCGTCTGGAGCTGGAGGGGCGCGGCAAGGGGCTGGTGGCGCAGGTGTCGGGGCAGGTGGAGAGCGTTCGTCTGATCCAGAAGAACGGAGAGGTCCGCACCGGCGCCCGTCTCGCCGTCGAGGACGACGGGGTGCTGGAGGTGCGCCACCGGCCGGGGCTTCTGGCCCTGTGGCTGGACGGCGCGGGTGAGGAGGCCTGGCCGGCGGCGGCGGGGGCGGTGGCCGCCCCCCAGGTGCCGGGGACCGTGGCCCTGTCGGGGGCCGAGGTCTCGTGGCGTTTCGACACTGCTGCTCCCGGCCTGCTGCATCTGCGCGGCTCCGAGCCGGTGATGGCCGGGTTGCGCCGTCCCGGCGCCGGTCCCCAGGTGGCGGCATCGCCTCAGGGCGCGGCGCTGCATGTCTTCATGCCGGAGGGCGCCACGGTGCTGGCCCTGCGGCCGCTGCACGGCGGCCCCCTGGCCGGCTCGGCGCGGCTGGCCCGCAGCGAGCCTGTCCCCCTGGGCGAGGGGTTGGGGCCACGGCTGCGGCTGGCGCCGGGCGATGCCCGCCTGTTCGTCTTCGATCTGGCCAAGGCCGGGCCGGTGGGAATCGGCATCAAGGGCTCGTCGGATTCGGCGCGGGCGACCTTGCTGGACGGCCGAGGCGCCGTGCTGGCCGAGGGCAGCGTGGCCATGCGCGATCTGGCGGCCGGCCGCTATTTCCTGGTGGTGGAGAATCGCGGCGACGCCGCGCCGGTGGATGTCCAGCCGGCGCTGGTGGGGGTGACGCGCCCCGATACCGGCCCCCCCGAGGATGTGAAACGCGCCTATTGGGCCCTGGTCGCCACCGAGGAAGAGAGCAGCAAGCCATGACCGTCCTCCATCGCGTCCTCGCCGTCGTCCTGGCCCTGCTGGTCTTCGCGCCGGTTCCATCGTCCTGGGCCGACGATACGGTGCGCCGCCCCGGCAATGCGCAGGTGGTGCCCGAGCACTTCCTTCGTAGTTGGGACCCGGTCACCGTGTTCTTCGACGCCGATACCGGCCCGGCCAAGGGCGGCGCCGAGGACCACCCCGAGCGTGTCGTGACCCTTGATCCTCCCCATCCCGGCGCCTTTGCCTGGAAGGATGCCCGCACCTTGCAATTCCGTCCGGCGGTGGCCTGGCCGCCCATGGGGCGCTTTGCCTGGACGGTGCAGGGGCGCACCCAGGATCTGGTGACGCTGATGTCGGGGCCGGTGTCCAGCGAGCCGGCGGAGGGCAAGACGGGCCTCGATCCGGTCGAGGCCATCACCTTGTCGTTCCGCGAGCCCATCGCGCCCGAGATCCTCGCCCGTCTGGTGACCATCGAGCTGCGGCCGCTGCCGGGAGTGGGGGGGGAATCCTCCCGGACCCTCAATGCCGCCGATTTCGACGTCAAGGTGATGGAACGCCTGCGCCCCGCCGACCCCGCCACCTATGTGCTGAACCTCCACCATCCCATCGGGTTGGGAACCAAGGTGGTGGTTCATATCCGGCTGGCCCCCGACCAGACGGTGGGGCGCGAGGAACAGCGCATCGCCTTCGCCACCGCCGAGGCCTTCCACGTCACCCGGTTCGGCTGCCGCGACACCGGCTATCCCGCCGCCCCCGAAGGCGTGTCCTATGCCCGGGAGCGGGCCCTGCAATGCCCGGCCGACGAGCGCTCGGTGATGCTGGCCTTTTCCGGCAGCCCCAAGCCGGTGGGCCCCATCGAGGGGCGCAATCTGGTGCGCCTGTCGCCCCAGGTGGACGACCTGCGTTTCGAGACCGTGGGCAACACCCTGGTGGTCAAGGGCCGCTTCGAGGCCGATACCCTGTATCAGGTCCGTCTGGAGCCCTCGGCGCTGTCCGATACCAAGGGCCGTCCGCTGCATCTGACGGCGGCCAACCAGTTGTTCCTGTCCTTCCCCGCCAAGCCGGGCTTCGTCAAGTTCGCCACGGGCGAGGGGCTGGCCGAGCGCTTCGGGCCGCAGATGGTGCCGGTCAAGACCCGGGGCGTCGAGCGCCTGGACCTGCGCATCCATCCCATCGACCCGCTGGACCGCTCGTTGTGGCCGTTTCCCGCCGACAACATGGTCATCGACGAGTCGGCGCGTCCGCCGGCCCCGGGCGAGGAGCCCAAGCCCTGGACCAATACCTATTCCGTGCCCGACGACACCATCGCCCAGCATATCCGGGCCTTCGGTTCGCCCTCCATCTCGGAACTGGTAAGCGTTCCGGCGGGCCGGGGCAATGCCACCGCCAGCTTCGGCCTCAACCTGCGCCCCCACTTGGCCCGCATCGCCGGGGTGGGCAAGCCCGGCCATTATCTGGTCGGCATCCGGCGGCTGGAGAACAAGAGCAGCCGGGTGTGGATGCGGCTGCAGGTCACCGATCTCAGCCTGACGGCCGTCGAGGAGGCCGACCGGGTCCGCTTCGCCGTCACCTCGCTGTCCACCGGGCTGCCGGTGGAGGGCGCCACCATCCGGCTGGAGGGCCGGGAGGCCAAGGGCGACGGCTTGCCGGCGCAGCTCACCACCGGGCCGGACGGCATGGTGGCCTGGCAGGCGCCGGGGCAGGGCAACGATGCCATCCGCCGCATTGTGGTCGCCAAGGACGGCGACACCCTGGTCCTCAACCCCGCCCGTCCGCCCCGGTTCTATGCCGAGGGCGGCTGGCGGGAATCCTCGTATTACGACGGCTGGCTGAGCTGGGTGACGCGCCCGCTGGAAGACCGCAAGGACCCGGCCAAGGATCTGTGCCACATCTTCACCGAGCGCCCCATCTACCGCCCCGAGGAGCCGGTCCATATCAAGGGCTATGTGCGGAAGGGCGAGGCGGGCAAGCTGGAGCTTTCGGCCAAGCCCGGCAATCTGGTGGTGCAGGCTCCCGACGGGGCCGAATGGCGCTATCCCCTGGTCATCAACGAATTCGGCAGCTTCTACCACAAGTTCGACGCCAAGACGGTGGCCACCGGCATTTACAAGGTCTTCGTGGACTACAAGGCGCCGGGGGCGACCCGCAAGGAGTCCGAGGACGAGGAAACCGCCGAGGACGCCAATGGCGAAGCCGGGGGCGGCCGCTGCCATGTGGCCAAGTTCAAGAAGGAAGCCTATCGCCTGCCGCGCTTCGAGGTGCAGTTGCACGCGCCGCTGTCGGTGGGGCTCGACGCGCCGTTCCCGGTCGGCCTGACCACCGAGTATTACGCTGGCGGCGTGGTGGCCGAGCAGCCCCTGCGCTGGCGGGTGACCCAGGTGCCCTTCGCCTGGACGCCCAAGGCGCGGCCGGGCTTCCTGTTCTCGGCCGACCAGCGCTTTTCCGGCAACCAGCCCTTCCGCTCCAGCCCCGTGCTGGAACGTGAAGGCAAGACCGATCCCCAGGGCGCCGCCCGTCTGGTCCTCGACCCCACCATCGAACCCACGGCCCAGCCCAGGAAATACGTGGTCGAGGCCACGGTGGTGGGCGACGACGACCAGAGCGTTACCAACACCCAGGAGGTGCTGGCCCTGCCGCCCTTCGTGCTGGGGCTGAAGCTGCCGCGCTTCATCGAGAAGACCGACCGGCTCGAACCCCTGGTGGTGGTCGACGACGCCCAGGGCAAGCCCGTCGCCGGACAGAAGGTGGTGGTGCGCCTGCTGAAGCGGCAATGGAATTCCATTCTCCAGGCCACCGACTTCACCCAGGGCTCGGCCAAATACGTCACCGAGGTGGTCGAGGACAAGGTGGCCGAGACCACGGTGACCAGCACCGCCGAGCCGTTCAAGGTTCCCTTCCCCATCAACGGGGCGGGGGTCTATGTGGTCGAGGTGGAATCCCAGGACAGGCTGGGACGCCTGCAGACCGTCAAGGTCGACCTCTTCGCCGGTGGGGATCGTCCCGCCACCTGGTCGCGTCCGCCGGCCGAGGTGTTCTCGGTGGCGCCCGACAAGACCGCCTATGCCCCGGGCGAGACCGCCAAACTGGTGCTGCAAAGCCCCTTCCAGAACGGGCAGGCCCTGGCGGTGATCGAAGAGCCGGACGGCCGCAACCTCTATGAATGGGTCGCCGTCAGGAACGGCTACGGCACCCTGGCGCTGCCCATCAAGGCGGAATACATGCCGCGCCTGCCGGTGCATTTCGTGCTGATGCGCGGGCGCCTCAAGGGCGACGACGATCAGGTCGGCATCCACGCCGATCTGCGCAAGCCGGCCACGGTGGCGGCCACCCAATGGGTGACGGTGACGCCCGCCAAAAATCTGGTCAAGGTGGAGATCTCGGCCCCGCGCAAGGCCCAGCCCGGCCAGGATGTGGACCTGACGGTGAAGCTGGCCGACGACCAGGGCAAGCCCCTGGCCGGCGAGGTCACCTTGTGGATGGTCGATCAGGCGGTGCTGGCCCTGGCCAAGGAGGCCCGGCTCGACCCGTTGCCCCAGTTCATCGTGCCGCGCGACAGCAAGGCCAAGCTGCGCGACACCCGCAATTCGGTGTTCGGGGTGCTGCCGCTGCAGGAAGAGCCGGGTGGCGACGAGGGCGACGACGGTTCGCCGCTGCTGCGCGCCACCGTGCGCAAGAACTTCACCCCGGTGCCCTATTACGAGCCGTCGCTTCGGGTGGGACCGGAGGGCACGGCGACGGTCACCGTGCGGCTGCCCGATTCGCTCACCAACTTCAAGCTGCGGGCCAAGGCGGTCAGCGGCCCGTCCCGCTTCGGCTTCGGCACCGGCGACATGCAGGTGCGCCTGCCGGTGCTGGTGCAGCCTGCGCTTCCGCGCTTCGTCCGCCCCGGCGACAGCTTCCAACTGGCCGCCATCGGCCGGGTGGTGGATGGCGGCGGGGGGCCGGGCCGGGCCAAGCTGAAGCTTGCCGGTCTCGATCTGTCCGGGTCGGACGAACGGGGCTTCGAGTGGCAGGCCAATGTCTCCCAGCGCCTGGACTTTCCCGTCAGCGTCCCGGTGGGCGCCAGCGGCGAGGTCTTGGTCACCATGGGGGTCGATCGCGCCTCCGACGGGGCCAAGGATGCCTTCCAGGTCAGCCTGCCGGTCCAGCCCGACCGCGATCGGGTGGCCGAGCGTACCATCGCCCGCCTTTCCGGCGACGCGCCGGTGGTGCTGGCGGCGGTCACCGAACCGGTGCGCCCCGGTACCCTGGAACGCGACGTGGTGGTGGCGGACAAGGACGTGGTGGCCCTGGCCGGCGGCCTCGATTACCTGCGGCTTTACCCCTTCGGCTGCACCGAGCAGCGCCTGAGTCTGGCCCGCGCCAGTCTCGGCACGCGGCAATTCGGCGCCGCGCTGCTGGGGCCGGACGGCTCGGAGGAGCGGATCAACGCCACCGTCCGCGCCACCCAGGAATGGATCGGCCAGTCCGTGGCCGATAACGGGCTGGTCTCCTACTGGCCGGGCGGACGCGGCTACGTGGCGGTAACCGCCTGGGCGGTGCAGTTCATGGCCGAGGCCAAGGCGGCGGGCATGGCGGTGGACCAGCCGCTGCTGGACAAGCTGGTGGTGGCGCTGAAGCAGTCGCTGCGCTCCGATTACCGCGATTTCGTCGACGGACAGTCGTGGTCCGAACGCTCGTGGGCTTTGGCGGCGCTGACCGGCGCCGGGCAGGGGGATGCCACCTACGCCGCCGAACTGGCGCGCAAGGCGCCCTATCTGCGCGCCGAGGCCCTGGCCCAGGTGGCCTGGGCCCTGGCCAGGTCACCGGCCACCCCGGCCTCGACCGTGACCGAGATGCAGCAGCGCCTGTGGTCCAGCGTGGTGGTCAAGCTGGACAAGGGTCGGGACGTCTATGGCGGATTGCAGGAGGCGGGCGGCCTGAGCCCCCTGATCCTGCCCTCGGAAACCCGGAGTGTGGCCCAGATCCTCCGGGCCTCCCTGGCGGCCCGCCCCGCCGAGCCGCGCAACCGCCTGCTGGCCGATGCCCTGCTGGGGCTGGGCAAGGGCGATGGCTGGGGCAGCACCAACGCCAATGCCGAGGCCCTGCTGGCCCTGGCCGACTGGATTCGGGTCGGGGGACGCAAGGGCGGCGACCGCGCCGCCACCGTCACCTTTGGCGGAGAAAGCCGGCAACTGAGCCTGACCGATGCCGCGCCCGTGGCGCGGACCAGCCTTCCGCCCGGCGAGGCCCGGATCAGCCTGGGCGCTCCGACCCCCGAGCCGCTGGCGGTGTGGGCCAGGACCAGCTATGTGCCCTCGGCCGATGGCAGCACCCAGCCGGCGGCGGCGCGGGGCTTCGCCGTGGACCGCGAGGTGTGGAAGCTGGCGCCCGATGGCACTCTCGGCGGGCGGATGGCCCTTGATGCCCCGTCCGCCACCATCGCCCTGGCGGTGGGAGAGGTGATCGAGGATCACGTCACCGTGGTCAATTCCGCTGATCGGGCTCATATCGCCGTGGTGGTGCCCATGGCCGCTGGCATGGAGCCGCTCAACCCCGCCCTGGCCACGGCCCCGCCCGAGGCCAAGCCGTCCGAGGCGGTGACGCGCCCGCCCTCCTATGCCGCCTTCCTCGACGACAGGATCAGCTACTTCTATGACGAGTTGCCCAAGGGGACCTACCACTTCCGTATTCGCAGCCGCGCCACCGTGCCCGGCCGCTTCATCCAGCCGGCGGCGGTGGCCCGCGCCATGTACGACGACACGGTGAACGGCAACGGCAACGGCGCGCTGGTGGTGGTGACCCGGCCGTGACCCGGGGCCGCCGGGCCGTCTGGGCTGTCCTGGCGGGGCTGGTCCTCGCCGTGGCGGTCCTGTGGCCGCGTGCCGATCTCACGGCGCCGGCGGCGACCCGCATCCTGCTCGACCGTCACGGCGCCTTTCTGGCCCAGGTGGGGGGGCGCGACGGCACCCTTTACGGCTATTGGCCGGTGGAGCGGGTGCCCGAGCGGGTAGCGGCGGCCATCATCGCCATCGAGGACCGCCGGTTCGGCCGCCATGGCGGAGTCGATCCCATCGCCTTAGTGCGGGCGGGGATCGAGCGGCTGCGCGGCGACGGCCGCTCGGGGGCCTCGACCATCGCCATGCAGGTGGCGCGCATGCAGGCTCCCGGACCGCGCACCCTGCCGCGCAAGCTGCTGGAGGCGGCCACCGCCACGCTGATGGTGGCCCGCCACGGGCGCGACGAGGTTTTGCGGCATTATCTGCGGCTGGTGCCCTTCGGCAACGGCAGCCACGGCATCGCCCACGCCGCCCGCTGGTACCTGGACAAGCCGGTGGAGGACCTGTCCTGGGCCGAGATCGCCTTCCTGTCCGCCATTCCCCAGGCGCCGGGGCGGATGAACCCCTTCACCCGCGAGGGCAAGGCGCGGGCGGTGCGGCGCGGCCATCGCATCCTGGCTCATCTGCACGAATCCGGGCTCATGGGGGCCGGGGAATTCGCCCTGGCCGAAAGACAGATCGAGCATCTGGCCATTCCCCGTCACGGCCGCCGCCCGGCCGAGATGATCCATCCGGTGCTGCGGCTGCAGCGCGCCCTGGCCGCCTCCCAGGCGCCGGTGCCGCCGCTGGTGCCCACCACCCTCGATCTGGCCACCCAGCGCCGGGTGCACGATGCCGCGTCCCGGCAGATGCCCGACTGGCGCTCCCGGGGCGCCGAGCAGGTGGCGGTGGTGGTCATGGACCGCGCCAGCCGCGAGGTCCTGGCCTGGCTGGGCTCGGAGAGCTATTTTTCCCCCCAGGCCGGGGCCATCGACTTCACGGCGGTCAGCCGCTCGCCCGGCAGTGCCTTGAAGCCGTTCATCTACGCCCTGGCGCTCGATCGCGGCCGCATCGCCGCCAACACCATCCTGGCCGATCTGCCCGAGACCCAGTGGGGCATCGACAATTCCGACCACGATTATCTCGGCCCCATGCTGCCGCGTCAGGCCCTGGCCAACTCGCGCAATGTTCCCGCCGTGTCGGTGCTGCGCCAGGCGGGGCTGGACGAGACCCATCTGTTCCTGTCCACCCTGGGGCTGCACGACAATACCCAGGCGGCGTCGCGCTTCGGGCTGGTTCTGGCTGTGGGCGCCATGCCCACCACGCTGGAGAGGCTGATGCGGGCCTATGGCGCCATCGCCGATGACGGCCGGCTGATGGATCTGGTGTGGTGGCGGGGACAGGATCTCTCGCCGCCCGGTCAGGTGCTGTCGGCGGCGACGGCGCGCCAGATCACCCAGTTCCTATCCGATCCGGCGGCGCGGCTGCCGACCTTTCCCCGGCTGGGCGCCTCCGAGTCCGGCCTTCCCATCGCGGTCAAGACCGGCACCTCCCAGGGCTACCGCGACGCCTGGGCGGTGGCCTGGACCATGGACACCGTGGTGGGCGTGTGGACCGGCCGGGCGCGAGGCACCACCATGCAGGCCATGACCGGCGCCCAATCCTCGGCCCGGCTGGCTCAGGAGATCCTGGTGGGGCTGCGGGAGAGCAGGGGGGAAAACGTCGCCGAACGGGCCTTCCCGCCACCGGCCAATTACCGTCCGGTGGAATTATGCGCCAGGACCGGCCTGCGCGCGGCGGGACGGTGCTCCCAGACCCTGGTGGAGTGGTTTGCCGATGGCCACCCGCCGGAGGAGGACGATGTCTTCCAACTGCTGAAGGTGGATCTGCGCAATGGTTTGCTGGCGGCGCCGTGGACGCCCCGCGATTACGTGGGCGAGCGCACCTTTGCCGCCTTCCCCCCCGAGCACGCCGCCTGGGGCAGCGCCAACGCCCTGCCTCCGCCGCCCACCGAGATCAGTCCGCTGGACCGTCCCCAGACCCGCGCCGAGCGGCGGGTCCCGGCCGTCCAGGCGCCCGATGGAACGCTGAAGGTCATCGCTCCCCGTGACGGATTGCGCATGGCCCGCAATCCCGAGACTCCGGCCGAGGCGGACATGCTGAATCTCCGCGCCACCGTCGGGCGGGGCATCGAGACGGTGCTGTGGCTGGTGGACGGCAAGCCCTGGCGCCAGGCCGCCGCCCACCAGCCCGTCCACTGGCCGCTGACCGCCGGAATTCATGTCTTCCAGGTGGCCACCGGCGACGGCGAGCGGATGTCGGCCCCGGTGACCATCTCGGTGGAATAGTCCTAACTTAGAAGCCGGACCCATGCCGGAAAATGGGAGGGGTGGCGGGCCAGCAGTCCCGGCATGACGTCGTGCCGGCAAAAGCGGCGCAGCAGCAATTGAGGACGGCGCCTGGGAGGCATGTCCTTTGGAAAGGCCGCGACCAGCTTGGCGATATGCTTCGGACTTTCGACGACGGTCGAGGGAAGGGCCGCGATCAGAGCCGTGACCAACCGCCGCATATCCCGGCATTCGCCGCCCAGGGTCTGGATCGCCGCCCGCAATCCTTCCGGCCCTTGGCCGGACAGGAGTGCCGCCATTCCGGCATCCGCCTCGGTCAGCGTCCTGGCGCAATCGGCCCACAGCAGCGCGGCGCCGGGGCTGTCTTGCATGCCGCACTGGCGAAGCAGGACCTGCATCTCCCCCGCCAAGCCATCAATGCCTCCGATATCGTCGTCGTTGTCGAGGTCATCGGGAGCGATGCTTCTCCGGCAGGCCTCCACGTAGCGCTCGAACCTTGGGCGAAGGCGGAACAGCGGTTCGAGGCCGTCAATGGTTTCCACGGTCGAACTGAAGGCCGTTTTGCCGAGGTCGGCCTTCAAGGCAAGCAGCCCCGTTCTGATGGAAATCCACTGATCATGGGTCGCCGGGTCGCGAAAGTCCGCGGACAGCAACGCCTCGACCCGGGCGGTGAGGCGTCTCAGGCTGTCGACAGCGGTGGTCGCTCTGGCCAAGCCCTTGGGTGCGGCCGGCATGCCGACCGGAACCGTCGCCCGGCGCAAGCAATCCTCCAGGTGCCGCCACCTGGCTTGGAGTTCCTCGCATCGTTGCAGCACAGGCGCCACGGTGTCCGACCGAAGGTCCGGCAGGGCGCGGATATCCGCCAGGGCCGACTTGATGCCGGTTTCCAATTCCCTGGTCAGGTGCCGGGGGGCATCGGAGCAAAATGGCGCCAGTTCGGGCCAGATTGGGGCGAGTACCAGGGCGCACCAGGCGAGGGCCGTTCGGCTGTTCCGCTTTTCCCATTCGGCCGCTAGCCATTTCAGCGGAGCCAACACCGTCGGGCGAAGAACGACGGGCAGGTCGCCGAACAGGGCCGATCCCAGCCGCTCGAAATCCGCCGCCAGGGGAAAATCATCCAACAGGGCGGGGACAGAGATGACGAAATTCCGCCAGAAGTTCAGACGGCCGGCGATGGATGCGTCGTCACCCCCCGGGAACGGCGTGGTCGCGGCCAGGTTGTTCAATGCCGGGAGGTCACCGTCGTGCCAGGCGGTCTGGAAGGCTTCAAGCAGGATATTACCGGCGATGTCCGGCATGGCCAGAATGATGTCGGCCGAGCGCTGAATCCACAGGTGATGGAGAGCCGTGCTGCCGGCTTCGCCGGCACGGGAACGGCCAATTTCCATCTGGAGCGTCAGATTGTCCAAGAATGCCGGGGCGGCGCCGGCCTGCTTCAGCCGGGCCACATCCCGGCCGGCATCGTCAAAGCGGCCCAGGCGCAGGTGCTCCCGCAACGTGCGCTCCAGCCCCAGCCGTTCGAATGTTGCGGCCAGACCAGCGAACTCGACCGGCCCGCCGTCGCGCAGATCCCGGGCGATGGCGTCCGGGTCCGGAAGGGGAGGGGCGCCATCGGCGAAGAGCCTTTCCAGCGCCGCCTGCCATTGCCCCAGGCGTTCGTCGCGAATGGTCTCCAGAACTTTGCCAAAGGCGGAATACTCGTCGCAGGCGGCGTCAAGGGTCGGGGACAGTTCTTCCCAGCGCCGCCACCAGATCAAGGCGGCCTGATGGCTTTTCAACGGCTGGGCGTCACGCAATTCGCTGAGCTGCGGGATGGCTTCGCGCAGCGCCTCATCCAGGCGCGGCACGGTATGGGGTGGGACATCCAGCCGGGTCAGAAACGATTCGATCTCGTGGTGCCGCACCTGCCTTTCGAGTTGCTCCAGTACCCGATCCACTTCTGAGCGGAGGGCTGGGTCAGCTCGCAGCAGGCCGACCGCTCCGAGCAACGACGGCTCGGGCTGGTGCGGGCTCTGGGCCAGGGACGCGATCATGGCCCGCTTGGCGGCGAGGTCGTCCAGCCGGCGACGCAGCCCCTCGGGAGGGGTGTCCCGTCGCCTCAGGCCCCGAATAGCGCCGGATTCCACGGCAACCCAGTCGGAGGCCCATTCGTCCAGCCCGGCCCGGAGGCTGGTCAGTTCGGGAACGAGCCGAGTCAGGGGCGGCGAGGGGGATGGGGGCAAGGCATCGGTCAACTGGGCTGGTGATGTCGCCGTCTCCATGGCCTCGTCATGGAGACGGCGACAGGCGGCCTGGGCAACCTCGAACCAGTCCGAGGACAACCGGTCGATCCAGGACGCGCCCAGCGGGTTCAACCGCTCCAGCAGTTGAGAGACCTGGAAAAGGTCCTGGCAGGATTCCGCCTGTGCCTGAAGGAAGGCTTCCTGGTCGCGTCGCAGGCGCTGAATCTGGAGGCCGAGTTCCGGGCAACGGGCGGCGAGACCCGGAGCCGCCGCATGAAAGGCGCTCAACTGTCCGCAGGTGGTTTCGCTCATCTCCAGGTCCGGCCAATCGGCCACGGCCAACGCCTCGGCCGACCGCATCAGATCCTCCAGGCTTTGGGCGTGCCGTTCGGCGCCTTCGATGGCGGCGATCAGCGCCGGATCAAGCCATTGGGCGGAAATTTCGGCCAGGGCTTTCCTCGCCGCTCCGGGACACCCCGCGTCGAGCGCCTGCCGCGCCTGGGCCTGGGCAAGCCAGGCAAGAGCCTCTTCCACCTGGGGCAATCCGCCCTTGGCGCGGCGGAGCCCTAACAAAATGCTCTTGGCGATGCCGAAATCCGCCCTGGATTGTGCGCCTTCCGCGAAACTGGCCAGACGGTCCAGTTCCTGCCGTCGCAGCCGCTGGCCTTCGGCAGCGCCGTCGAGAGCCGGTGCGAACAGCTCTGAGAGGAGGACTGGATAGCGGTAATCCCGCGGCCCCTGGACCGACGACAACTGGTCCTCCACCTGTCGCAATCGACTGGCCGGTTTTGGGGGCTGGCGACTGGCGCGGTCGAGGCGGAGCCGAAATTCGGGCACAAGGGGGTGCAGGTCAGCCCGGTCCGATTCGGCGATGGCGTCAAGGATGGCCAGGACGTCGTCCCTCATGGCGGCCTGCTCGACAAAGACTTCCAGATCCTGCCGGATTTCGCCCGCCGATCGGCTCAGGGTCGGAGCCCAGTTTCTCATGGAGCCGATCCGTCCCCCACCGTGAACATCGGACCGGTATGGGGACGGCCGCTTCCAGCGAAGTGGAGGATCAGGTGATAGCGGCCCGCCTTGGCCGGCGCCCGGCAATCGGCGACCGGCTGTTCCGGAAGGTCCTGTGAATGATCCGTGTCGTGGAAGGAACAGCTTTTCGGGGAGCCAATGGACGATAAGGTCACGGCGGCGGCAAGCATCTGGCCGGTACGGACGGTGGCCGGAAGGCCTGTCGTCAGGGTGGCGACGGGATTGGCGATGACCACGGTGGCGACGAAAGCGTCGTCTCCCTCGGCGACGCCGACACCTGCCAGCTTTCCCTGGGGGGATAAAATAGCGGCCATCGTCTCCATGCGGTCCATGAGCCGCTCGAACAGCATGTCGGCCCGGTCACGGCCCTTACCCTCCTTGCCGGTACGGGCCAGGGCTTCGGTCACGTCGCCGACGAACGTCCGGTCCAGTGCCGCGACACGGCCTTGGGCCTGCCACAGATTAGGTCCGATGGCGTTGAGATAGCCGTTGACCGCCATATCGACGGAATGGGCCTGGGCGGCGATTCCAAGATTCGGCGCCCTGGCCAACGGTGCGAGCCTTTTGGCCTCACGTTCCTTGTTGATGCGGGCCAACAGGCGTTCGGCCATGTCGGGCAACAGCTTTCCCTGCTCCATGCCGCCGCGCTCGACCATCTTGCGTGCCCAGGCGTCGTAATCCTGGGGTATCCCTGGGACACGGAGAAGTTCCGGACGCGGAGCCGCCGGAGCCGCCACCGCGGTTGCCGTCTCGGGACTGCGGATGGTGAGTCGGCTCACCGCGGGATAGATCACGAGAACCGCCAGCAGAATGACGGATTGAAGAATGGTGACGGCGACAATCGGACGTGACATGGCGCTCTCCGGTCCTCACCAATCGGCGGGGTTGAGCATGACGACGCCGGGCCGAACCGTGTCGGTCGGTGACGCCACGCCGATATTGTGGATGTCCACCACGATGGTCTCGCGCCGGGTCAGGGCATCCTCCAGCCGCTTGCGGACTTCGGGCAGACGGCGCAATTCGGGCAGGGCATCCCAATGCTGGTCCACGCCGGCCTGGGGCGGTCCCAGGATGGTGGGGACGGTGATGCGGCATCCCACCTTGCGGCAGATGTCCGTCAGATTGGTCGAGAAGGAATCGATCAATTGCCGCAGGGGCAGGAAGACCGGGTCGGCGGCGAAATAGCCCGCCAGAAGAGCCTTGGCCCGGAAGATCCGGACCATGCTTCCGGTGTTGAGGCCTGGCCCCACCTGTTCAGCCCACACGGCGGCTTCGTCCCTGGCGATTCCGTCTGGGAACAGCGCCCCGAGATCCTGTGTGATGGTCTGGAAGCCGAGGGCGGCCAGGACGTCGTCGCGCCCCGCCTCCCTCACGGCCGTCAGGGCTTTTGACAGGTTCATGTTCGCCACCACCAGTGCTAGGCGCAATTGCCGCGACGCGGGATGCTCCGTCCCGAGCAAGGCGGAGAAATCATTCAGCTCCGCCGCCGAAGACAGGTCGGGAACGCTATAGCCCAGTTGTTCGCTCAGCACCGGGCGGATGAAGCCGTCCCAGGCCCGGGCCAGTTCCTCGGCCTGCAGGCCACGTTCCACTTTAGGCTCCAGCTCGTCGCAGCGGGCGCGCATGGCGGCCATGTCCTGCTTTTGCCGGGCAACCGCCGAAACCACCTGCTCGCGCCCGGCGCCCAGAGCATCTTCCAGTTGGGCCAAGATGTGTCCGGCGGCCTCGAGGGTCCGCAAGGCGTCGTCCTTGGCCGCGATTCGGCCGGTCAGGTCCCGGATTCGGGATCGGCCCAATTCGGCCAGGGCGGCGAGGTTGTCGCTGCCGCCCAATTCCCGGCTCCATTGCTGCAATTGTCGCAGCGCCTCTGGGACGGAGGGTGGCGGGGCGAGATCATCCCTGGACCTGAAGGCGTTCTGGGCGGCTTCCGCCACCCGGCACTGGCCGGTGGTGGCGCTCGCGATGTCCTCGAAGCTGGCGTCCACGGGCAATGCCAGCGCCCTGGCCATGGCTTCGCGAAGCTGCCGCGCGCTCAACTCCGCCCGCTGCAATGCCGTCAGGTGGTTCTGGCGCAACGTCTTGATATTGCTGGCCGCCACGGCCAGGGTCGTGGCGTTGTCCGCTTCGGCCAGCAGCGTGTCCAGGGTACGTGAGAAGGTGTCGACTCCCCAGCTTTCCATCTGGAAGCTGGGGCAGACGGCCTTTAGCGTCACCGCCAGTTTGGACACGGCCTCGTCTTTTTCCTTCAGGGTGCGCAAGACCGTTTCTGCACGGGCCTCGGCGCCCTGACCATAGGGGCCGGACTCGCCGGGGGCCAGCGCCGCCAGACTTTTGACCAGCCTGGAACGGCTCTCCACCCGGTACTTCAGGTCTTCGGCATCCTTGATGTCCGGCACGTCCAGGATGGAGGGCAGTTCCCGCCGCACCTTGTCCCACTGCCGAGCCTGCTCGGAGGCACGCTGGACGCAGAACAGCAGGTTATGCCTGTCGTCCGGATAGCGCAGATCCAGGGCTCTCGCCATGTCTTCGAGGCTCGACTCCGTGCTCTTGTCGGCTGCGGCGGCTTTGGCGGTGCGAGTCCCGCGCAATATCCAGCCAGCGGCGCCCGAACCGGCGGCGACAATCAGCAAAGCGGTCAGGGTTCCTGCAATTACAAGCCACAGGGGCGGCAGCAGCACGGCATCGGCCTTGAGACGCTCCGGTTCTCTCAGCGCGAGTCTGATGCTTTCCGCCGAAATGGTGCTCAGGCGGGAGATTGGCCCCGGTTCCTTGAGCTCGGCCAGGAGGGAGCCGGCCCAGGCAAGGCCTTCCGGATTGACGATGACCTTTGCCAGGGCGTCGTACCTTTCTCCCGGGATGCGAACCCACTTGGTCTCGGTGTTGGGGGTGATCCGCTTGACGGCTCCGACCAGATCATCACCCGGGGTTTCCTCACCCAGGGCGGCGAGGAAGGTCCTGACCTCCTTGTCCAGGGGGGGAACCAATTTCGTATCGGTATCTTTGGGTTGGGTCTGGACGGCCTTGATGATTTGGGACTGGAATTCGGCCAGGTCGCTTCTGCTGAGTTTGATCGGATCGAACGTCTGACTCTTGATTCCCAGGCCCTCGGGCAGGGGAGACGCTTTCGTGAAAAAGCCGGCAAGGGCGGCCTTTTGATCGTCGGTGCCGACGACCGTAGTGAGGCAGGCGATGGCCTCGGCCGGATAGGTCGATGGTGTTGCCTCCTTGAGGCCCTTCGGCAGGTCGGTGAGAATTGTCTGGGAGGACTGCGTCTTCTTGTTGGGATCGCCGCTGTCGCCCCGCCCTACGAAAGTGCCCTTGCTGTTGGCAAAGGCGCAGAAGGGCAACGGCGCATTGCCGGATTTCAGCAACAGGCATCTGGCCTGATAACCTTCGCCCGACGACGGATTGCCTTCAAAGGTCGCGACGGCCAGATGATTTTTGATGCAAGCCTCCTCTGCCTGGGCCGCGAGGGGGCTCGCCATCAGGGCGGCGAGGAGCAGGGGCAGACGGCAGGGTCTGAGGAACAGGCTGACATTCATGACGGTCATTCCTCGGGAGTCAGCAAGGTGGTGCCGATGGGCCAGGGGGCGTGGATGGCATCCATGCCCGCCGACGTCTCGTAGGTGACGCGCGCCGCGATCCGCCCGTTTCCATCGGCAATGCGGATTTCGGGGCCATAGGAGGTGTTGACCCGTTCCAGCTTGACCAGACCATCGCCAAAATAGGTGTCGCGCCGGTAGCGGACGGGATGGAGGTCGACGTAATAGTGCTGGCGCAGGGTCTTGAAATCCTTGGGCGAGGGCTTGCGGTGGGCCACCTGCACCAGCTTGAACCAGGCGCTGCGCCCGAATTTTAGCGGTCCGGCCTCCCACTCTTCCTCGGGGACGATGCGGCCCTCTTCGAATTGCGCCGCCAGCCGCGGCGGCGGCGTGTCGACGAATTCCACCTGATTACCCAGGGCCTGCCAGGCGATGGCGCCGCGCACCACCACTTCCTTCATGGCCTTGGCCCCAGCCAGATCGGTTCTGGCGGTCTTGGGGCCGAATTGATCCCACACCGCCTGGCGAAGCCCCGGCCACAGGGCGCCGCGGCCAGTGACGACGATGGTATCCACCTGATCGGACTTGCACTTGGCCGCGCCCAGGCATTCGGCCACCACGTCGCGGGTGACGAAATCCATGAAGGCTTTCAGCGGCGCGAAGTCGAAGATTCGCTGTGCTGGCAGGCTCAGGCAGGTTTCGCCGTTCTGGCGGCGGAAGATGGCGGCCTGGTCCTCGGGGGGAAGCTCTTCGTCGCTCTTCACCTTGCCCGACTGCAATGGACGGATCACGTCCTGGCCGCCTGCCGCCCCCAGTCCCGTCTGGCCCATGGAGCGGCTGAGGGTGATGACCAGGGGACGGATTCCATCCCAGCCGCCGTCGGCCTGTTTGGCCTCGCGGATGGCAAGCCACAGATTGAGCACCGCGGAGCGGTGGTCCTTGCGGCTCTCCTCGAACCTGGTGGTCACCAGGGGGTATTGGTAGGAAAAGCGGTCCTCGGGCAGCACGGTGGAATCGCGCAACGCCTCGTCCACCAGGCGGGCCAGCAGGCTGTCCAGGTGGTTGCCTGCAACAGGAACGCCGAGCCGCCCCAGTATCTGCCACTTGACGGGCACCCCTGTCCCGGTGGGGTCCCAGGTGATGCGCACCAGCGACAGATCCAGGGTGCCGGCGCCGAAATCATAGACCAGGACGGTTTCCGTCCCCGTGGACGGTGTCAGGCTGTCGCGCCCCGTGGTGCAGTAATGGAAGGCGGCGGCATCGGATTCGCTGACCATCCTGACCCACTCAGGCACTGGGATGCCCAAGCGTCCTGACAGGGCGCTGAACACCACGGAATGCAGGCGCTGGGTGTGGTGGGCGGTGAAGGTGTTGGGATGAGTGACGACGATGCGTCCAGCCCGCACTTTCAAGGGCTCGAGATAGGCGGTGTACAGGGCGGAGAAGGCCGACTTCACCGTGAGATCCACCGGCAGGCGCGTCACCTTCCTGAGGCCGTCCTCGTCATCGATTTCCACCTCGGTGCCCAGGGCGACGTCGTCGGCGCCCACGCCGAGCCAGCTTTTCAGGGAATAGACCACGCGTTCGGGCGTCGAGCGGATGGAATCCGCCGGGGCCGGAACGGTCAGGAAGGCGGGGTCGCCGGGGCGCAGGGACGGCTGCGGATAGCGCGGAAAGCCGGCCCGGCGGGTGGAGCCCGGGTCGGCGACCAGGTGTCGGCGCAGATCTGCGTCGCACAGCACGAAGCTGGGCAGGAACGGACCGCCCCGTTCCAGGTTGCGCACGTCTTCGGACGCCAGGCTGATATGAACCGGACCGTCCGGCAGCGAGAGGGTTTCCGTGGCGTTCTGGAGATCGAGTGGCGTTACCGTCGAGCCTTCGCCCAGGGCGGCGGCGATGGCGCTGGTGCCGAAATCGATGCACAGCCAATTGGGATCGGGCATCTGTGTCAGGCTCAGGGGAACCTGGAAACTCAGGCTCCGTCCTCCTCCCAGCGGGTGGTGGTGGCGGTCCAGCACGGTATTGCGGACCGTCAGGTCGAGTTGCACCGCCCCCAAGGGCAGGATGCCGCAATGGATGGTCTTGATCCGGGTGCTGTCCAGACTGATGTGGCGCACCACCACGCTGCCGTCGGCGGCGACTTCGAAGGTCGACGGAATGGAGACCGGCGACCCGTCGCGAACCTGAAGCAGGTCATCGAAGGCGAGTCCCGGATGCAACTCGAAGGAATTGGCGACGTCGGGCTGGACGATCAGCCTGGGCTCCAGGTGAATCTGGACATAACCCTGGCCGTTACGTGCCACGTTGCGGAACTCCAGGGTCAGCAGCTCTTTCGGGCCGCTGTCGGGGTAATAGACCACCGATTGCTGCGCCAGAACCACCTTGCCGTCGATGATGGGCTCGGGGACGCCATGACCGGCGGCGGCGGCCTCGATGCGATGCGGGCTTCCATCCGGTGAAAAGCCGATATGCCAGTGCCTGTCATCATCGGACAGACCGATATCCAGTTCGGGCCGGGTGCTGTCACGATAGAGGTGGAACTCGTGGCGATCCCCATCGGATCCCGGCGCCATTTCCCCCATCAACTGGAAGGTGAAGGACTCGAATTCCTGCTCGGGGTTCTTGATCCGCACCCCGTCGCAGATCAGGTCGAGCGACAGCGACTGCGACCGGCCGGGGGGGATGTCCACATGGGTGGCGCCAAGCCGGATCGCCCCCTCGCTCAGGGCGTGATTGCGATGCAGGGCCTTGAGCTCATAACGGCCCCGATAGGATCTCGCAAAGGTCGCGTGCCGGGTGACGTTGACCAGTTCAAACACCCCCAGAGTCCGGGTCAGCGGGCTGCCGTCGGGCTTTTGGCCGAATTCGACGCGGTCGGGCGCGGGGATGAATCTCACCTTGGGCGGATGCTGGTCCTCGGGAATGGCTCCCAGCGGCACGATGGCGGCGGTGCCGACCGTCTTTCCCCCGGCCCAGGCCATGGTCACGGTGATCGACAGGGGCAGCGAAACGGCGCCGCCATCGCCTGGATGGCGAAGGTCGATGATTTGCCGCGGGTCCAGGAAGACATCGAAATTGGTGCCGTCGGAAACGTTTTGATCCATCTCGGCGACAAGGGTATGGCCCGTATCCTCGATGCGGGCGAATCCGAGGAGATCCTTGCCGTGGGTGAGGATCCCAAGGCCTGCCGGGTCTTCGACCGCCAGGGTAATCGCCGCCATGCGGCGGGGCTGGGCGGTGTTGCGCAGCCATCGCCCGAAGAAGGGTACCTCCACCGCGTTATGGAGCAAGGCACTGCCCACCAGGATGGGGCCGCTGCGCTCGGTATTGAAGTCGACGGTAATTCCGTCGATTCCCTTCCACACCAGATGGGGGGCGAAGGGACGGTGGTAATAGCGGCGATACAGGGTGGCCAGAATCGCTCCCAGCAGGATCAGGCTGATCACCACCAGTCCGGCCTGGGCGGTGATCTGCCGCCGGTCCCGGGCCGCCAGCAGCCTGTTGACGGCCTCTTCCTCATCCAGGCCGGGTGCCCGGTCATCGGAGGGCTGCCACTGGGCGACCAGGAGCTGATCGTCCAGCGGGGCGGCGGCGAACAGGCCCGGCGCCAGGAAGGCTCCGGCGCCATGTCCTTCCGGTAAAACCGGTGGCGACGGCGGGGTAAGGGTGACGGAGCGGGGCGGGGAACTGACCCGGAAATGGTCGTAAAGCCCCGCCGTCCGGAAATCATAGGTGACGGACAGCGCAAGGGTGGCTCCCGTCGTCGGCGACTGTCCCGGTGCGACCTGTTCGGGAATGCCCAGGACCGGCAGCAGCGGCATGGAAAGCCCGGCCGCATCCCGTCGGCAGGGGGCGAGGCATTCGGCCAGGCTCCTGCTGCCGGAAAGGTTGACGCTGGCCGCGCCCACCGGCCAAGGCGTCCCGCTGTCCCGGCGCGCCCAGGCCAGGCTGTAGGGCAACAGGCGCTCGGAGCCGCGGATGGTCAGGGCATTGTCGCCGTCGGCCCGTAGGGCGATGGCATCAGGGGCGACGGCCCAGCGCTTGAGGCGCAGTTCCGACGGCGCGACGACCCGGGCGGCCAGATCGTCCAGGGCCGGGCGAAGCTCTGTCAGGCGAATGGTCAGGGGGTCGTCAGATTTGTGAAGCCGCTCCACGCCCTGATACAGGTCGCCTCTCAAGGAGACCTGCACGTCCCAGGGCGCAGGCGAGAGCCGCTGGAACAGGTCCGACATCTGCCGCGAGATTTCCTGCGCTTCCGACACGCCGGTCACGGACAGCCGGCGGCTGAAGGCTGAGATTTCCTGGCCTTCGACATTGAAGGCGTCGTTGGTCACGTTCACCAGGACGACCCGGGACACCCTGGCCTCGGCGGGAAGGCGGCCATTGGCGCCGGCCAGGGCCACGGTCTCGGCGATGGAAATGGGTGACCAGCCATGGTGCATGCGGCATTCGGCGCTAACCGTTTCATCCAGCAAGGCGGAGAAGGCGGCCAGATCGGCGATCCTTTCGCCTCGGTCGACCCAGTCGATCATGTCGTTGGGCAGCAGGCTGTTGGCTGGGCGGTCGGTGCAGGGATGACGCGGAGCGGTGGCGCTGTCGGCGTGGGAGCGGGCACTGATGCCGTAATAGCCCAGCGATACGGTGTCGATTCCGGGGCGGAAGGCCGGGAGACCGTTCAGACCGGACGATCCGAACAGGACCTGCGGCAGGAAGCGGCGGACCCTGGGCCTGAACCGCTTCATATCGCCGGAATCGTCGATCAGAACGATGAAATGGGCCGGGCCGCCCCCAACTTTGGACGCCGGCGCCGGTTGGTCGGCATTGGCGGTACGCAGGGGCAGAACGGAAAGAGCGATCAGGGCGACAAAAAAAGCCTGGCGAATCATACCGGTTCTCCATCCGAAAGCCGGTCGCTCACATGAAGGGCGGCACCGAGAATCACGTCTTTCCACATATCCGGATTGGCTCCGAGCGGTGTTCCCAGCCGGGTTGCCGCCGCTTCGGCCAGGGCTTCCGGGGTCACGGCCGGCCGGTGCTGGCCGGTGGCAGGCGGCAGGGTTTCCCGGTCCAGGGAGCAACCGGTGGAAAGTTGGGCCACGGCGGTCGCGAAAGGCTCGCTTCCCGGCGGGGCCAGGCGATAGGTCGAGCCGCCGCGTACCAGCACCACGCCGCCATGGTCGCTCCGGATGTTGCCGTCGGCGATCTCCCGCGCCGCCTCGGCCAACACTTCTGGGGCGCGCAGCAAGGTGACGGCAGCGGGAGAGAACGGCCTGGGCTTCCGCTGGAATTGGTTGGCGATGCGGTCGGCGATACGCTGGGCGATGGCGTCCTCGGCCCAGACGAAATCGGCGGGGCCATCGAAATCCATACCGTGCCCGAAGGCCTCGCGAACCGACACGGTTTCCATCCGGAAGGCCGCGACCCGGAAGGGATCGTCCTTGTCGTCAACTTCCACGGCCGAGGCCTCGGGGGCGACCGTATCGGCAAAGCGACCGGTGGCTTGCCATTGTCCAGCGGCCAGGGCCATGGGCGCACCGAACCATTCCGGTCTTGGCCACCTGGTGACCACCGGGCGATAGCTGTCCAGGAGTCGGATGATTTCTACGCGAACGTCGTCGGGGGTGGCCGCCGCCGTGAGGCCGGCGGGGCGTATTCTCAGATGGTTGCGGGCATCCATCTCCACGGAAAAGGAGAACCGCCGCAAGAGCGGCCCGGAAATGTCGGCACTCCAGGCTGCGAAGGCTGCCTCCACCTCTGGCCAGGGCAACGGGAAGAAATCCAACTGGTTGCGGGCCTCGGTTTCGTCATCGAGAATCTCGGCGGCGAAGGCTCGAAGAAGCGACCCCCTGCCAAGCAGGGTCGGACCGCCCAGGCCGTTCAGCCAAGCGGCGACTTCCCTTTGCAGGTGGTCAAGCCGGGCATCGAACTCGCCGAGCAGGGCCGCTGCCATGTCTTCTGGATGGCCGGCACTGTCGGCCACCCGGCGGACGCAATAGCCCCGGGTGACGGCAAGCTGATCGCGCAAGGCCTGGATGGACAGTGGCAGCAGGATGATTCCCAGGCGTCCGGTGGCGGCCGCGCGGTTGATCTCTGCCTGGGTCCAGGTACGGAGGCAGTGGTGGAAGGCCATGCGCTCGGAATCGCAAAACTCCTCCAATTGATGATAGGCGGCTCTCTCGCCCAGGGATGGGGCGGGCGGTTCCGTCTGGCCCAGACCCAGGTGGTGGCGGGCCAGGATCAGGATGGCCGGCAGCGTGTCCTGTCCCCCGGGGCTCCAGAACCGCGCCAGAGCCTCGCGCACTTCCTGCTCGGTGGGGGGATTGCCGGTCATACCCTTGGGGCCGGGCGTGAAACCCAGTGCCGTCTGGATCATCACCTCGCGCAGGCAGCGGGCACGGGCCCAGCGCCACAGCAATTCCTGGGGCAGGGTGCGCGCGGCGATCTCAACCAACTGAACACGTGCCTCGGCGGTGGGGGCGGCGGCCTGATCGAGGGCATCGCCCATCAGCAGCGAGAACATGGCCTCCAGTGCCTTGTCCGCCTGTTCTCCCTCGGTGTCGTGGGGGCTGCCCACCACCAGGCAGCGGTCGAAGAGGTGGCTTGCCACGGCCCCCCGGTCGCTCTGGATTTTCTCACCCCGCAGGCTGAGAAGACGCTCCAATTCCCGAGCCAGGCCCCGCCGGGCGGGAAGGACGGCGGGAACGGCCGACGAGCGGGTCAGAATGGCGGTCACCGGGCGGCCTTGCTCGGCGCAGATATGAGCAATCTCGCCCAGGATTCCCGATGTCTCGGGATCGTCGGCCCGGCCGGCCAGGATGACTTGCGGCGAGTCGAGCGATTCCAGCGCCATGCCAATCTCGCGCACCAGCCTTGGCGCGTCGATCAGCGCGGCGAAACGGGCCTTGCGGCGATCATTGGTCCCGTGGGACGTGGTCTGGGGGCAGGTTTCCGCCAGCCAGGACTCCAAGGGAGCCCAGGCATGTGGGCCGCCCCGCAGCCGGCTCACCTGGGCCTCCATGTGGGGGCGCAGATCCAGGTCCACGGTCAGCAGCTCGCGGGCATCCAGGGGAACGCGCGGCGCCAGGGCGGTGAGCCGTGACGGAGGCTGGCCCAGACGAACGCACAGCATGCGGGTGGTGGTGTCGGGGATGTGGCGGTCGGCCAGACGGAACTTCAGAGCGGAGACGAGGTCTTCGCCCATCTCTCCCAAGCCGATGACCAGACTGGGGCGCACGCTCAACGGATTTTCCGGCTCGGCCGGAATGGGCGGCAAGGGGGGGAGTTCGGGCACAGCGACTGTGTCGAAAGGCGGCCTGGATTTCTGCTGGTCCGGATGGGGGCAGGGCCACAGGCGGCCAAGCAGAATCATGGCCAGGGGGTTGAAGAGGGGCCAGGCCCATCCGAATCCTCTGGGCAGGACCAGGATCCTGGGGGAGGCGGGGCCGTCGACCGGCTCGCGTCCACCGTCATGCAAGATCCAATCGGCAAAGGCCTTGCCCTCCACTGGGCGCAGCCATCCCACACAGCGGGCTTCGACGCCATATTCGGCGGCGGTGTCTCCCTCCGCTCCGCTCAGCGACCAGACCAGGCGGTTGCCCTCCACCGTGGCGAACGGCATCGTATCTCCGATGAGGGCGAAGGGCACCGGCGTGGCCACAGGCTCGGTCACCGCAGCCAGGAGACCGGTCGGACCATTCACTTCCTTGGCCAGCCGTTGGAAGACATCGTCCATGTCCCTGGCCCTGGTCAGGTGGAAATAGTCCTGCCGGTCGGCGACCATGGCCAGGAATGTGGCGTGGATCACCTCATCTCCGAAGCCGACGGCCAGAACCCGCACGGAGGGAATGGCTTTCAGGCGGGCGAGGGCATCGGCGATCTCGGCGATGTCATCCTGACCGTCGGAGCACAGCACCACCACCTTGTCCATGCCCGGGCGGCCATGGGCCAGAAGCTCGACGGCCTGGTTCAGGGCGGCCGCGATGGAGGTCGCGCCGCCGGGAGAAATCGCCTGAAGCGCCGATCTGGCCTGGGCGGGGGTGGCGGCAAGGGTGCAGTGGACCGACGGAACCTGATTGAATCCGACGACGGCGACCCGACTGTCGGGCGAAAGCTGGCGGAGGAAATTGCCGGCGGCCCGCAGCATCATCTGTAACGGACTGCCCGGCGCCGCCCCCATGCTGGAGGAATGGTCGAGCAGCATGACAACGTCCAGGGGCGGCGGGGGGTGGCGGCTGGGCGGCGCCGTCAGGGTCAGGGACACCTTGACCCGTTGGCCCACCGTGCAGACCCGGGTCGAAACGCTCCGGCGGAACTTGCGTCCGCGCGGGCGGGCGCCCCAGACCAGAAGCGCCCAGCCCAAGGCGATCCAGATGGCGATCAAGCCCAGAAACCATGCCATCATCGGAGCTCCATCTGAATTGCCGCCAGGGTCAGGACGTCAGCCGACGAGGCCATCTCCGTCCTGTCTTTGAGCCAGGCTTCCAGGGCGGAAAAATCTCCCCGCACGCCGCTGCCGTCCGGAGTGAACCGGTCGAGCATGAGCGCGAAGCTCGCCGCCGCATCGGCGAGGCTTGACTGGTCTCCTCGGGTAAGGAAGCCTTTGGGGGGCGGCAGGCGCCACTGGAGCGTCCCATCGGCGGCCCGATCCTGACGGATCAATCCGTCACGGTAGGCGGTGGCGAAACAGTGGAACCGCTCCCGATCGAGCAGGGCCACCGCCAGAGGAACCGGCAGGGGCGGAAGATCGACCAGGAAGGAATCCTGCAGCCGGCTCCGCCAGGAATCGGCGGTGGTCGCCAGCTCCTGGGCCAGCGGCAGGGTCGTGGCCGGGCGCGGCGCGGTCGGCGGAAGTGCCGCCCAGGCCAGACGGCGGATCGCCGCCCGAGCGCTGCTGGCCACCCGCTCGGACAGAAGGGTTCCTGTCGGCTCGGGCATCTGTCCGGCCAGGTCCAGGCTGAACGCCACGTCTTTGCGCGCCGGGCGCGGCAGGGCGGTCACCACACCGTCGGCGACGGTTTCCACCAGATTTCCCAATATGTTGCGCCGGGCCGCAGGGTCCATCTCGGCCAGGGCTCCATAGATGTCGGCTGACGGTAGGCTGGCCGCCAATGCCCCCCAATCGGCCAGGATGCCCGTAACGGCCTCAGCACCGTCGCCGTAGCTCCGGGATTTGACCAATCCGCAGTGGAGGCGCAACACGACTTCACCCTGGCTCAGGGCCGTACCAAAGCTGAGGAACCGTCCCGCCGAAGTGTTGCCAGCCAAATCGTCGAACAGGTGCCGCCCCATGCTCTCGACCAGGGGGCCGTCGACGCCCGAGCAGATCATGACGCGGCCTGGGATTTCGGCACTGGCGCCTTCCAATTCGAATAGGGCCTTTCGGCGGGCGGCGAGCGTCCCGCAACCACGCAACAGGGCGGCGACCCAGCCATCAATTTGATCGGCAAGGTGCAGAATTGCCGGAACAAGAACAGGGAAAGCCGGCTGGGCAAAGGCTCCGCAGCGCTCGGCGAGCAGGCGAAGGCAGGCGGCCAGCTCGTTCAGGCCCGGAGGATTGGATCGATTCCGGGACAACAGGGAGGTGAACGAGACCGACAGGGCCTGAAGGAACCACTCGGCACCGGGATTGCCATAAAGGGCAATTTCTTCGTCCAGCTCCTCGGCGGAGAGGGAGCCGGTTGTCGCCGCCAGCAGGCTGTGCCAGGGGCCGGAGGTCTCGTCGTCGGCTGCCCATTGCTCAAGGATGACACCGGCTGCCGCCGCCTTCCGATCCGACAGGCGGTAGCCGCCGTCCGGGGCGGCTTCCAGACTGGGCAGCAAATCGCTCAGCATCCGCAGGGTCAGGTCGTTGGCCACCAGTTCCTTGAGGAGGTTGGGGTAGAGGATCAGGCTTCGCGCGGCAAGCTCCACCGGGGTGGAGGAAAAGGCCGGCTGATGCCGGATCATGGCTTCCCTGAGGTCGAAATCCAGTAGGGCCAGGGCGGGCTCTACAAGCTCTTGTCCCGTGCCACTGCCCCGGATGGCAGCCAGCAGATTGACCGGGGCGATCCGATCGACCGCATCGAGGAGAGGATCGCCCGGCCTGAAGGTGGTGCGCAGGGGATAGCGGCCGGTGTTCTGGACCTGGGCGAACTCCTCAAGCAGGGCGATCTCGTTAGGCGAGTGCCCCGAGATGGCCAGAAAGGCAATGATTTCCGCCGGCCGCCCGCCCTTTTCGGCGATGCGTCGCTGGTCCAGGCGCCGGAGCAGGCGGGCCAGGTCGATCACGGCCCCACTGCCAAAGCCGCCTCCCGCCGACGTCAGCAGCAGAATTTGGGGAAAGGTGTGTTCCGCCGTCGCCAATCCGGCCACGGAGGCCAGCGCCTCGTCGAGATAACGCGGCAACTCATCCTGCTCGAGCCAGCGGGCCACGACCAGACGGGCGAGCTTGCGGTCTCCGCGGGCGCCATGGGACAGGTCCAGATCGGACCGGGCTGCATGCTGATATTGCTTCGGATCGAACCAAGTCCGGGTGGACGAAGGAACGGCATCCAGCGCTCCGGTAAGGTCACAGGCGGCCCGTGGCGGCGAAAGGGTGCCGGCGGCGGCTTCAAGGTCGATGACGAGCGGCACGAACTGTCCACTCCGACCGTCGTCCATGTGGTGTTCCACATCGGACGTCAACTGACGCAACGCCGCAGCGCCTTCCCCCCCGAGGCCGATGGCCAGGGTCGGGACAGGCGGCCGTCCGCCGGGGCGCTGGGGCGCGGGAGGCAGGGGCAGAACCTCGACATCCGGTGTGGCGGGAAGCGGCGGCAGCGGCAGGGGCTGGGGCTCGGCACTCTTGCGCCGGCGCAACAGCCGCTCGCATCCCCAGGCCAGGTAGGCCAGGGGCGGCAGCAGCGCCAGCAGGATCAGCCACCAGGGGATGATCAGGACCATGGGGGCGGCGGCGCAGGCCGCACTTCCCACGCTGGCGTCGTCCGCCTTGCGCCACGATAGCCGCGCGCCCTCATTGCCCAGGGGCCACAGGCCGATGGAGGTAGCCCGCAGGGGCAGGCGCTCTGCATTGGCTCCGGCAATCAGAGTCCAGGAGGAGTTGACCAGGCTCTCGCCGTCGCCGGCCTGCCAGGTCGCGGGGGCGGCGGCGGCGGCGAAACCGGTCCCATGAAGGGGAACCTGAAGTCGGGCATCCCGGGCGAAAACCGAAAGCTCCTGCAGTGCGATATTGCGCAATTGCAGGGAGAAGTCGTTGAGCCCGGAAGTGGAGAGAAGATGCTTTTCGTCTCCGGTGATGCGCATCATGTTGCTGTTCAGGCTTCCCGGCAGGCCGATGGCGAACAGGCGTAGGGCATGGGGGCCGGTCCGCAGCGCCTTGGCTTCGCTTTCCATCTCCGGCCAGGGCATGACATTGGGCTCGACCACCAGTTCGCCATCGGTGAAGAACACCGCCATTTTGCGGGCTCCGGGGCGCGATTCATCGAGAAGTTCCCGCAGGCGCCTGAAGGCTTCGCGGGTGTCGTTGGCGCCATCGATCATGGCCAGCTTGCGCAGACCCTGGGCCACCACCTCGCGGTCGGCAGTCCAGTGGGGGGTGGTGTCGATCACGGCGCTGACATCGAAGCGCACCAACGACAGCCGGATATTGCCGTTTCCGCTCTCCAGCAACTGATCGGCCAGGGAATTGACCGCCGCGGCGATGTGGGGAAGGCTGGTCTTCATGGAGCCGGACACGTCCACCAGCACGACGATGTCGAGCTGCTGGGGGGCGGCCTTGCCGGACGGGGCGGTAAAGCGGGCGGTGAAGTCGAAGTTCGGCTCGCCGAACATCAAGGTCTGCGAGACCTGGCACGACAGCGGCGCCGAGGCGGCCCTGGTGTTGATCAGGCTGGCGTAGCTCCAGAGCCCGGCGATGATCAGTGCGGGGACGAGCAGCATCACCGCGATGCCCAGCAACAGCTTTCCCCAGCCGAACGGTTTGGACCGGCCGGCCCTCATGCGTCGTGTCATGCTCGTCCCCCCCCTCGCTACCCGTTTCGTCAGAGGTTCCGGCTCGACAGGGCGGTCTGTGCTCCTGGGCGGCCATAGAAGCGGAAGATCAGGCCCAGGGCCGCGCAATTACGCCGGTGCAAGGTGCTCTTGACGGGATCGCCGACATTGGGCTCGGGCAGGGCCGTGGCCAGGAATTTGTCGAGGGCGGCCGGCGCCACGAAATCCGCCACCACCTGATGCAGGGGCTTGCCGGGGTTGATCCTGGCGCTCCAGTGGCTGGCACTGGTGCGGGCGGCATCCAGGCCGATGGTCACCCGGCTGCCAAGCTTGGCTTCGGATCGCTGCAGGATGAAGGTGACGGCGGCAGAGATGAAGTCGTCGTCGAGGGTGGCCCCATCGCGCGACAGCACGACCTTTTGCTCGCTGTCCGGAATTCTCCACACCCATTTCAGGCTTTCCTCGTCGCGGACGATGGCCTGGGCCGCCAGGCACTGGATGAAGGCCTGGCAGAAATCGGGGGCGCCCAGCAATCGGGCGATGCGCGGCGGGATAAGCTGGTCGGCGCCCTGAATGTCGGTCTGCCTCTCGCGGGCGAACTGACGTTCGATGAACCAGGCTTCGGCCTCGCCCCGGAAGGCGTGGTAGATCATGGAGCGCTGGACTTCGTGATCGTCGGCGGCTCCCATTCCCAGATTCTTGGAAAGGGACTGGACGTAGCTTCTCTGGCAATCCAGGAGGTTGGGAATCTTGTCGGGATCGGGCTCGGCGGCCCGCAGCAGGGTCAGCGAGGTCCGGTCGCTGTGGTTCTGCTTGGCGTCACGCAATTCGTCGCCGGCTACCGGCCGCAATCGGGCATTCAACTCATCGACCAGCCGCGCCTTGTGCTCTCCGCTGGGGCGTGCATAGACCCAGCGGCAGATGCCGGCGCAGGAGACGTCGAGAAGAACCTTTGCCGCATTTCCCAATTGCTCGACGACGGCGTCGGTGGTGATTCCCTTGCGGTCCTTGACGTAAAGCAGGTAGTCGAAAATATCGAAAGGCTGCAGCCGCTGGTCGATGGCCGGGCGGAAGCGGGCGTAAAGGGCGTCGTGCAGGCGGGCGAGGGCGGTGCCGTCAAAGCCAGCTTCGCCGACATTCAGGGCCAGGCGGGGCCTGCCGTCCTCGCCGATCTCGGCCTTCCAGGCGGCGGCTTCCAGGGCGGCGGTGGCCAGATCGCGGTCCTGATCCATCACGGCCACGTTGCGCAGGACGGTCATGAAACCCTGCATGGTGGTATCGTTGGGCTGCAGGCTGATCATGGTGCTGGCATCACGGGTCATGCGCAGCAGGCGGTCCTTCAGCCGGGCCAGATTGCCGTCGCGAACCTGCTTCAAGGCCGGCTCGCTTCCGTCTGTGGATAGGACTGCCGAGCGGACGGCTTCCTCGACGGTGTGGTGCCAGGCTTCGAAGCGCTTGCGGATTTCCCGGGTCAGGTCCCGCATGTCCTCGGTCAGGTGGCGCTTCTGGCGCCAGGCGATCAGGGCGGAGTAGCGATCGCGGGCCTGACGCTGGGGCTCCTCGACCCAATTGCCGAAACTGAGCAGCCCGCCGGCTCGGGCGCGTTCCAGCTCGGCCAGGGCATCGGTGGCAGATTGGGCGGCGAACTTCTCTTGGCCCTGAAGACTTTCGATGACCATGGCCAGCATATTCTCGATGCTGTTCAACGGACCTTCCGGGCCGATGAGATGGCGCAACTCGCCGTAAAGGCGGGTCAGGGGCGTACCCTGGTCCGGCGCTTTCGGCTGGGTTCCCACCCAGCCGTCGCGGCCGAACTCGGCGGCGATGGTCTCGTCGACGGCCCGGCGCATGACCTCGGTCATGGCCTTGCGCATGGTGCGGCGGCCGTGTTCGAAGCTGCCCTCGCCGCCCTTGGGGTCCAGGTAGAGTTCCACCGCACTGCGCAGGTCGCCGGCAAAGCGGTTGCGGGATTGCTCCTGGTCCTCCTTGGCCTCCTTGGCCTTGCGTCGGTCCTCATAGGTCTTGACCGCGATATCCTTGGGAGAGGTCTCCTCCTCGGGGCGCTCCAGCGAGATCAGCGGGTTGCGGTAGACCAGGGGAATGACGTAGTCCAATTCGTCCTGCCGAAGTCCCCGGTTGGCGACTTCGGCCGACGCGAACTGGTACCACTTCTCGACGATCTCGCGCGGGTTGAGACGGTTGACGGCAAAGCCGTGCACCTGTTCGGCCGGGCCGGCGGCCACGGCCAGCAACTCACCGAATAGCGGCAGCAGGCCGGCAACCTTGGCCTTCGCCTGCGTCTTGCGATCGGTGTCGCTGCCCCAGGCCAGGGAGACGATCTGGTTGCCTTCCTGACGCGGGGCAAACAGCCGGACCAGCACGTCGTCCACCATTTCCCAGGTGAACAGCTCGGCATAGGTGGTCAGCGGCATGGTCAGCCGCGCTCCGCCGACGGTGAAGGGCAGGCCGTTGAGATTGACCAGTTCCTCCATCATCTGGGGGCCGATATTGGGGTCCACATAGGGGTCCAGGGCATTGGCCACCGAACTGAAAAAGGCGACGCGCTCGGCCTCGTCGTGGCACTGGCGGCCCAGGAAGATCTGGTAGTCGAACAGGCGGCCGGGCAGAATCGAGCGCAAGGCGCCGCGATCGTCGTACTGGACCTCGGACGAGCACTGGTCGCCGTCGCGCAGGTAGCGCTCGTAGGTGGGGATGTGCTTTTCCTGCAGGCGATCGAGCTCGCGGAACAGGCTGTAGGCCCGGGCCTGGCTGATGCCGAATTTCCCGGAATAGACCTCGGGAAAGATCACCGCCGTCAGCAAGGTGATGGGAATGTTTCCGGCCTGCTTGGCGGCCAGCCGGGCCAGGTAACCAGCGTCCAGCATACAGCCGGCGCCGGTGCCGCCTGCTGCCGAACCGATCACCCAGACATTGATGCCGCCCCCCGCCGCCGCGCGCGACAGCTCGCGCAGGCTCTTGGACAATTGAGCGATGATCTTCTCGGCATTGGTGAACATGGAGAAGCGGCCGATCTGGCGTTGCTGCGCCGAACCGGCGGTGATGTTCAGCACCGAGGGGGGCATGACCGTGCTCAGCCATTGCGAATGCAGCCAGTCGCGGTACTGGGGATAGTCTCCAGGGTTGCCGGCCGGCGACAGATGGTGAGTGACGAGATCGCGCAGGCTGGGGTGGCGGTCCATGAGCTGGAAATACTCGGCCTGCGGCTGCAGCGAATTGGCTTCCTCATAGCCCTTGGCGACCACTTCCTCGCCGCCGCCGCCGCCGGCAATATCCACGGTCTGGCCTGGCTTCCAGCCGGCGATGGTGTCGAACTCCAGGAACATCACCCCGTCGGGCTTGCTGCCATGCTTGTAGACCGTGAATTCCTTGAGAAAGGTCAGGATATGGGCGCCGGTCCCGCCGAAACCCAGGAAAAGATTTGTTGCCGCCATTTGTACGTCCCCTCAAGGAATGATCTCGGTGTTCTTATGGCAATCCCGGCTCTACCGGTTGCGTCCCCGGCTGGCGCGTTGCAGAACTAGCCGCCATGTCTCGTCGACCTGGGGAGGCAGGTCGCGCCCCTGGGGGTCGATGGGAAGTTGCATGCTCGATGTCTTTGCGCCCGTGCCTCCCTTGAACTGGTACTCCACCTGGGCGCGACGGTTGGCGTCGCGCCAGGTCCGGCGGATGCGCAGGCAGGAAAAAACCTCGGGGTCGGCGCCGGGCTTCTGGCGGCGGATTCTCGTGGAAAGATCAATCTTGCTCACGCCGTCCAGCGACACCTTGAGGGCCGGATTCAGGCAACCGGGGTCGCGGCGGAGGTCATAAACGCGGAGCTCCAGCGGATGGCTTTGCTGAGCATCCTTGAGGCGCAACAGGGCGCCCTGACCAAAGATCCGGTAGGTGCCGTAAAGCGCGGCCACCAGAACCGCCAGGAGAAGGGCTGCCGCCAGTGGCTTGATCCATTGCGGCAGTCCGACCGGAAAGGGGCCGGCGCTGAAGGGGTTGCCGCCGACACGCAAGCTCTCCGCACCGGGCGGCAGGCGCAATTCCGCCAGATTGCGGTCGTCAGCCAGACGGTTGGCGGCGGCGATGATCTTGAAGGCCACCGGCTTGGGCCGTATCCAGCCATCGCCCCGCCACAGGTCGAAGGCGACGGGAATGGTGAAGGAGAACCGGCCGTCGGGATCCAGGGCCACGGGCAGAGCCTCGCCGATGGCGATTCCCGAGGGATCGAGGGGCTGCGCCTGGAGCCAGGTGCCGGCATCGCCCACCATGGTCGAGGGAGCGTCGATATTGGTGCTCATGCCTTCGACCAGGGTCAGGCGAACGTTCAGTCCATCACCACCCGGCGGAATGGCGATCCACCCCCCAGTCGGGGGCGAGTCCAGGTTCAGGGCCAGGGGGGCTTTGGTGACGGTCACCGACTCGGACTTGCTCCCGGGAAACAACGCGGACTCGTCGCCCCCGGCCGCCGGGCGATAGCGGGCGTCCAGGCCGATGGAATGCACGCCCAGGGCCGACGGTGTCCAGTTGGCGAGAAAGGTTCCGTCGCTTTCCAGCGACGCGGGTAGTTGCACCGACGTTCCGTCGGGGGCGGCGACCATCACCTTGGCCGTGATGGGATAAAGCTTGTCCTCGTGAAGAGGCGCGCTGGATGCGTTTCCGGCGGCGAAGCGGATCTGCGAGGCCATCCCCATGCCGACGAAAAGTCCAGGAGCGACCTTGGACAGACGTGGTGGCTCGGTGGAGGCCACGGTAAGGATGGCGGTTCCCGGTGGCACATCCACCCGGTACTCGCCGGCGGCTGGATGTTCGATGGTGTGGACCAACAGCTTGCTGGGCAAAGTGATGGTGGGAGCGTGCACCCGACCATCGGGTCCGATGATGCGCGGCGGCAGGATGGGTTCGCGCGCGTGGATGTGGAAAACGGCGCGCCCCAGATACGGCGGCAGGGACACCAGGTTGGGGGCCTTGCCGCTGGCCGGCAGGGTCATGGTGGTGCCGAGCCACTTGCTGACGATGGTTTCGGCCAATTGGGGCAATTGGGGATAGCTGGACGCCGCCCGGAACACCTGGGACGGCGTTCCGGCCAATTTTACCCATATCCGGCCGTCTTTCGGCCAGTATTCATTGCGGGAATCCAGCCCAACGATCCAAAGTGGGGTCTTTTCCGCGCCGAGAGCGGAAACTTCCCGTTCCACCAGCCGCCAGACCTCGTCGTCCTTCAGCGGGGTCCTTCCCGCCTCGGCATAGGGGTGCCCATCGGTGAGCAAGATCACGTGACGTTTGCGGGGACTGCCGTCATCGGGAAGGCGGGCCATGGCCCTCAATTCCGTGGCGGCTGCCGCCAGGGCCTCATGGGTATGGGTATCCTCCAGGTCCCGCGACACCAGACGGTCGCCGGCATTGGCCGCATCGGCCGCGGCGCGGCCGGGGTCGGCGATATTGTGCTTCAGCTCCAGCAGGGACACCGGAACCTCGACCGTCGAACCGAATTCGATGATGGAAACCCGGTGCACCAGGGCGGTGTTCTCGACCGACTTCGCCAGCCGGCTGAGAATCAGTTTTGCCACCTGGAGGCGTGACGCCTCCGGATCGTTGGCGGCGGGATGGGCCTTGTTGCCGCTCATGCTGCCCGACTGGTCGATGACGATGACCACATCGAGATTGTCGGGCGACGCGGCGGCGGGCCATGCGGGCAGGGCTACCAACAGCAGGCTGAGCATTACGGCGGCACGGCGGAAGAGTCGAAGAAACACGGTTGTTTCCTTGCCTTTCTTGAGCGCGATCCGGTGTGGAAAGCCTGCGGGAGCCCGCTAAGTGGTTATTACCCGCATACGATGAATAGTCAAGATGGGTAGTGGAGTCAAGAATGTGCATGCAATCGACTTTGCGCCCTAATGATTGTATGCAATTCGACAGGATCGGCGCCGACGTGTTGCGGCGCCGGCTTCATAATGGTGCAAATCATCCTTTAGTTGTGAGTTTGCCGACGGGTATCCGGCGGGCGCTCATGCGGATGACGTTGGCGGTGATCGCGGAAGAAGGAGGAATTGCCCAGCTGAGGGGCCCTCAGATCCGAACTTTGACCGGCTCGGCGAAGGGAAAAATCCGGCGCAGATTTCGCAGTCGCTCGATCTGAGCGACCGACAGTTGCGTGTTGGCGGCCAGGATAAGATGACCATTGGTCAGCCTGATGTCGGATAGAACCATTTGTCCCGCCCGCAGCGAGGCCAACGGCACTTCCACGGCGGTGGACGGCATCATCTCCACCACCCGTTCCAGACAGGACCTGACCTTGGGCAGCAGCACCGGATCGTATTGCCCGCGCCGCTTGTCGAGAACGGCGAAGGCAGCCTTGGTCAGGGGGCCACCTTCGGTGGCCTCGGCCAGATCCTTGAGAATCTTCAGCAGGCGCGCATCCAGGGGAATATCGGTGCCGACCGGTCCGTCGGCGGGAAAGCCGCTTCCGTCGAAGCCGCGGTCTTGCAGGTAGACGATCTCCGAAACCTTGGCCAGCCTGGGGATATGGGCGATGAGATTGCGGGCCGCCTCCGGGTTACGCTCGAAGATGGATTGTTCCAGCTCGGTCAGGGCTTCGCCGGACCGCTTCTTGGTGATGAGTTCCGGCGGAATGGCCACCTGCCCGACGGGAACCAGGGTTGCCGCGATTTCCAATTGCCAGCGCTGGGGCATCTTGAATTCGATGGTCAGCAGCCGGACCCATTCGCGCAGTCGGGTGGCCAGGCCAGCAACCTGGGCGTCGTTCATGGAGGCCACGTCGACCAGGACCTTGATACTGCCGGTCAGGGTTTTCTCCAGCAATTCCTTTTCCGCCGTGACCAGATGATATTGCTCGCACGCGGCCCGCAATCCCGCCTGAAGCTGATCCGTCGGGCAGGGCTTGGTGTAGAAGCGGAAGATGTTGCCTTGATTGATGGCCTCGATAGCGGTTTGCTGGTCGGCATTGCCGGTCAGCATGATCCGGACGGTATCGGGAGCCAGCTCCCGAATGCGCTTCAGGGTCTCGATGCCGTCCATTCCCGGCATGCGCATGTCGCACAGCACGGCCGCGAAGGGATTCTGCGCGGCCATGGCCGCCTGGACCTCCTCCAAGGCCTCGGCCCCTCCCTGCGCGGTGGTAAGGTCGAAGGAATCGTTGAACTGGCGGCGCAGTCCTGACAGCAGATGGTGATCGTCGTCGATCACCAGAATCCGGTCTTCCATCACGTCACCTTTTCAGACAAATCCGAGGCCAGTTGGCGCCAGTCGGCGACGAGGCCATCCTTGCGGGCCTCGATGAGATAGGCCATGTCCAGACCCGGCGGATCTTGAGTACCCTCGGGCAGGCATGACCCGAGGGAGGGGCCGAGCCCCATGGCGGCGTGCAAAGCCGTCAAGGCATCGTTGTCGTAGACCGAGCTGGCCGATGGGATCGATGCGAAAGCCACGGCTTCGACCATCTGATGCGGAAATCCCCACAGCCCAAGGAGATAGGCCCCGACCTGCGCGTGATTGGCGCCGAACGCCTTCTCTTCAGCCTGCAGTAATCGGCTCGGATCAGCGGAGGTCTCCGTCACCAGTTGTCCATATTCCTGCGGATAGGCATCGACCAGGACCAGCATGCCGATACGCGACAGCAGGGCTGCACAATGGGCCAGCTTGGCCGCCGGCCCGTCAGGGCTGATGGAAAGCGCCACACCCTCCGCAAGCCTGGCGATCGTCAGGCAGTAGCGGGTCAGGCCCTCGAGAAGCGGCGCCACCGAGGCGCTGCCCGCGAACTGGCGGAAAATGCCCATCTGGAGTACCAGAATTTGGATTGTTTCCAGGCCGATGGTCCGCACGGCCTGGAGCGTTGTGGTGACGGGCGCGGCTACGGTGAAGTAGGCGGAGTTGGTCAGGCGCAACAGCTCGGCCGTCATGGCCATGTCCTTGTCGATCAGCGCGGCGACGGACTTGGTCGAGCATTGCGGCGAGCGCAATTCGGCGTCGAGCTTGAAGAAGAGATCGGGCAGGCTGGGAAGATTGTTCAGCCCCGTCAGCAAGGCTCGCAATTTCGGTGTCGACAGCAGCCGCTTCAGGGACAGGGGCCGCGAGACGGCTTCGTACAGCACCTCGGCGCTGCACGGCTTCGCAAGGTAGAGGTGCGCCGGCCCGACGGTCCGAAGAATGGATTCCGTCTCGGCATAGCCCGACAAGATGACACGGATCGTTTCGGGGTGGCGCTGGCGGACGATGCCCAGGAATTCGGCTCCGTCCATGGCCGGCATGCGCATGTCGGAGACCACCACGTCAAACGGAGCCTCGTGCTCCATCAGCTCCAGTGCCTCGGCGCCCGAAGTGCAGAAGGTCATATTCCAGCGATCATCCAGGCCGGCCATGGACCGGCGGAGGCCCCTGAGGATGTGACTTTCATCGTCGACGAACAGGACGCGCAACATTTCGGTCATTCCTCTACACCAACCTTCCCGGCCCCATCAATCGGCAGGCGGACCACGAATACCGCGCCGTCGCCCGCATTGTCGCCAAGATCAAGGCTGCCCCCATGCTTGGTCATGACCACGTCCCGGCAGATGGCCAATCCTTGGCCGGTCCCCTTTCCCACCTCCTTGGTGGTGAAGAAGGGATCAAAGATGCGCTCCCGAATGGCTTCGGGCACGCCGGTTCCGCTATCCGCCACCGTGATCACCACATGCCCTCCGTCGCGACCGGTTGAAATGGTGATTCTGCCGGGAAGCGGCTTGCCGGAGGACTCGATGGCGTGGGCGGCGTTGACGATCAGGTTCAGGAATACCTGATTGAGCTCTCCGGCGTGGCACAGGACGGGCGGCAGGGTGGGATCGAAATTCCGCTCCACCTCCGCCGAGTGCTTCCACACGTTCCTGGATACGGTCAGCGTGCTGTCCAGTGCCCGGTTGATATCGGTCATGATTTTGCTGCTGGTTCCCGGATGGGAGAATTCCTTCATGGACAGGACGATTCGGGCGATCTGGGCGACTCCGTCCAGGGATTCGGAGAGGGCCGCGGGAATCTCCGCAACCAGGAAGGGGATTTTCGTGGTGCGGAAGGCGGCTTCGAATTTGGCGGCCGCCTCGGCCAGGGCCGGTATCTGCCCCACTTCGCTTCCCAGCTCTCGCGCCGCCGTCAATGCCGACATCAGCTTGATCAGGGAATCGCTGATGAAGCGAAGATTGTCCCCGACATATTGGATTGGCGTATTGATCTCATGGGCAATTCCCGCCGCCAACTGCCCGACACTGGCCAGCCTGGACGCCTGCAACGCCTCGCGCTGGGCCCTCTTGAGCGCCTCGATGTTGCGGAATGAAATGATGACGGAGCGCTTGTCCGCGTCTTCGCCGTGGGGCGAGCAGGCATAGGCCACGGCCACGGACTTTCCCGAAGCGGAGATAAACACCGCATCGTCGTCATGGATGGCGAGGTCTTCCGTGATCGACCGCTGGAACGGCGAGCCCGCGAAGGTTACTGCCCCCGCCGGGGTGCCGACCTTCATCAGGGATTCCAGAGGATGTCCCTCGATGTCCCGGTCATCCTCGTGGTAGTCCAGCAATTGCTTGGCGGACGGGTTGGCAAAGGAGATATAGCCGCTCCTGTCCACCACCAGGACGCCTTCGAACAGGCTGTCGGTGATGCCTTTGAGCCGTTCCCGCGATGCCCGCAGCGCCGTTTCCGTCAGCGCCCGGATATTGATCTGGCGCTGAAGTTCGCCCGTCCGCTCGGCGACCAGAAACTCCAGTTCGTGTTTCTGCTCTTCCTTGCTGCGTTCGGATTGCAGGCGCAATGTGGCGTCACGGTAGACCAGAACCGTACCGGATGATTGACCATCCCCGATGATCGGCGCGACGAAATAGTCCACCGGAATGGCTTGCTGGTCACTGTGGCGAATGACCTCGCCGCTGACCTGGCCCGGCGTGCCGCTCAAATAGGCCTCCACCACCGCCGAAGCCGAGGGCAGGCAGGTGGTGCCGTCGCATCGCGCGGAATCCGGATTGATCAGGCAATTGAAGCACTGACCGATCATATCTCCTGACGTCCGGCCGATGATTTCTCCCGCGACGCGATTGGCGAAAGTGACGCGGCCCGAGCGGTCCAGCCCGACGATGCCTTCCCCGGCCGAATCCAGGATCAGTTCATAGCGCCGCCGCAACTGGTCCAGATCTTCTTCACGGCGCTTCAACTGGGAAATATCGGTGCGCACGGCCACGACGCCGCCCTCGCGGGTCGGGCATTCCCGGCTCTGGACCCAACGCCCGCCAGACAGCTTGAGGATGAAGGCGACACCATCGGGGTGGCGAAAGCGTTTCAGACGGCTGACCAGCCAGTCCTCGAAATCCTGGGTCCCGATGTCGAACAACTTGTTGCGGTGGCCATGCCGCAATACGTCTTCGAAGGCAATTCCCGGAGCCAGGTAATCGGCGGCATTCCGCAGGGTTTCGGCATAGGCTTGGTTCCAGATGACCATCTTGCCCTTGGAATCATACACGGCGATGGCGTCTGTAATGCTGTCGATGGCGTCGCGAAGCTGCTCCTGTGCCCGGATGGCCTGTCTGACCGCCCGGGCCTCGCGGGTGATGTCGGCACCGACACCCCGGTAGCCGGAGAATGATCCGTCGGCGGCGAAGGTTGGAATGGCGCTGAGCCGGATGACCCGGGCGTCATTGCCGTCCGGTGGCCCGACCGTGAAGACCATGTCGCGAAAGCTGGCCTTGGCGTCCAGGACGGCCCGGTGCGCGGCGGCCAGATCGGGCTGGTCATCCAGGCCGATTTCGAACCAGGTGTTTCCGATGACGGCAGCCGGCTTTACGCCCAGCACATTGCCGATCCGCTCGGAGACAAAGGTCAGGCGGTATTGCTCGTCGGTCTCCCAGAACCAATCCGAGGCAGAGCCGGCCAGATCCCGGAACCGGCTTTCGCTTTCGCGCAGCTCCTGTTCGGCCTGACGGCGCAGGCTGATGTCCCTGATCACCGCGATATATTGGCGATGTCCGCCGGTGGAGACTTCGCCGATGGCGATTTCCGCGGCGAATTCCGTGCCGTCCTTGCGCTCTCCCAGCAGGTCGCGGGCTCCCATGCCCAGGACGTGGACGTCGTTGGGACCGCAAGGGGGCGCCATGAGCGAACTGGACAGCAGGGCGGACTCGTCGGGGATCAGGAACGACACATTTCTCCCCCAAACCTCGTCCGCTGTATATCCGAAGATCTTTTCCGCCTCGCGATTGTATCCCTCGATGGTCCCCCGGACATCGAAGACCACCACCGCCTCGCCGACATTGTCCATCAGCAGCTTGAAGCGGGCCTCCGCCTCCTGGGCCACTCGCCGGCTCATTTCCTCGACCTCGGTCTGCATGACGTCGAGGGCGCGGTCCTTGAGGCGGCGTTCGCGATCAGCCTCCTCGTAAGCCAAATCAACCATGGCGATCAGCCTGGCGACATCCACCGTGCCGTCGAGAGAACCCTCGGCGGCCTTACGGAGCTGACGGGCCAAAAGCTTGTGCATCTGGGCTCCTGCGGGGTAGGCAGGGAGGCCCCCCGGGGGGGGGGCCTGATGTTGTTATACTATGGTCCTGTGGCGCCCCAAGTCATTGGTATTTGTGCGCGGGCGTGACGTTCGCCAGGGAGAATTCTATCATTGCGCGGTGCATGCCGCGAGTCCTGGAGCGCCGGCGGGGTGGTGTACCCGAACAAGGAAGGCGGGCTATTGCCTCGTGATGGCCACTTTCACGTCGACGGGCTGGGCGCAATAGGGTGCCGAGGTCACCAGGACGGCCGCCCCGGCCTGGGCATAGGCGGCGGCGTTGGTGGCGTTGATCCCGCCGGCAGCCGCGACGAGGATGCCGTAATGGCCCATCCGCCCGACGGTTTCAGCGGTCTCGGCCGGGGTGAACTTTTCCAGTTGGATGACGTCGGCTCCCGCCAGGGCGGCGGCTTCCGCCTCTTCCGCCGAGGTGACCTCGACGACGATCTTCTTTTCCGGGCAGGATTGCTTGAGGCGGCGGACGGAATCGGCCATGGAGCCGTCATCCAGCAAGGCGCGGTGCTCGGGGAACAGCAGGACCGAATCCGACAGGCCCAGACGGTGGGGCACGCCGCCTCCGGCGATGACCGCCTTGATGGCCACCGCCTTGGTGCCGGGGAAGGTTTTGCGCGTGCAGGCGACGACCACGCCGGGGTTTGCCGCCCGGGCGGCATCGACGATGCGGGCCGTGGCGCTGGCGATGCCCGAGGCATATTCCATCAGGGTTTGGGCCACTTTCCATCCGGCCAGCACGGCTTCGGCGGGGCCGGTGGCAACCAGCAGCAGGTCGCCGGTGGTGGCGCGGGTGCCGCTGGCCACACTCGCCGTCACGGCGCAGCCCAGGCGGGTCAGGAGACGAGCGGCCTCTTCGGTCGAGGAGGCGACCATGGCTGCTCCCGCCCGGAACGCCATGGCGGCGGGGGCCTCCGCCAGCCCCAGGGATCGGGTGGTGAGATCCCCATGGGGGACGTCATCGTGAAAGAAACGGTCGAGTTCCTCATCGGTGATCCGGATCATCCTGGCCCTTCCGTATCCATGGCATTCGCCGAAATCCGGGCAGGCGCCTCGGACCGTTCATGCGTAGCCGCCATCAGCCGGTCACCCGTCGATATTCTCCCGCCGATACTTCTGCTCGGCCTGACGCAGCCACGGCGGCAACTGGCCCCTCATTCCATCACGGAGCGATTCCAAAGCCAATGCCACAGGTTGTCCGGCGAACTTGCGGATGGGGGTAACCCTGAGCCGGGCCAGCCCGAATTCGCCGTCGGTGCCGATCTCGGCCACGAACACCAGTTGGCAGCCTTCCATGGCGGCGAGGCGGCAGGCCAGCTTGGAATGGTCGCCATCCTGCTTTCCCGCCGGGAAGGATGCCAGGTCGAGGAAGCGATAACCTTCCTCGTCGATCTCATAGAGCATCAGGTGCCGCGCCCAGCCGAAATGGGCGTCGACGCGGGTCAGGTCCTGGGTGGCGATGGCGACCTTCATGGCAGGGCCTGCCGCGTCTCAGTTGATCTTGAAACCGTACTTGACGAAGACAGCCTTGGCCTCGGGGCCTTTGATCGTGTCGAGCAGGGCCTTGGCGGCGGGGCTTTCCCTGCCGGCGATCAGCGCGAAGGGATAGATGATGGGGTCGTGCATGGTGTCGGGGAACACGCCGACCACCTTGACCTTCTTGGAAACGGCGGCATCGGTGGCGTAGACCACGCCCAGCGGCACCTCGCCGCGCTCGACGAAGGCCAGGGCGGCACGCACGGAATCGGTGGCGGCGATCTTGGTCTCCAGCGCCTTCCATTGCCCGGCCCGTTCCATGGCCTGCTTGAAGTAGAGGCCGACGGGGACGGAATCGGGGTTGCCGGTGGCGATGCGGCCCGACCCGGCCAGGGCGGCGATGTCGGTCTTGGGCGTCAGCTCGATCCTGGCCTGCTTGGAGTCCACGGGGGCGACCAGAACCAGGGTGTTGCCCAGCAGATTGAAGCGGGAGTCCGGATTGATCAGCTTCTTGCCGGCCAGATAGTCCATCCACTGGAGGTCGGCCGAGGCGAAGACCTGGCCGGGGCCGCCCTGTTCCACCTGCTTGGCCAGGGCCGAGGAGGCGGCGTAGGAGGGGATCATCCTGTGGCCGGTCCGGGAGGTGAAGGACTCGCCGATTTCGTTGAGGGCGTTGGTCAGCGAGGCGGCGGCGAACACCACCACGTCCTCGGCATGGGCCGGCAGCGCGGCGGCCAGGGAAAGGGCGAGGCCGGTGGCGGCCCCCAACAGGCGCTTCATCAGCATCGGTTTGCTCCTGAATCACGTCGAAATGTAGTTCATGTATATAGCGAGCCATCCTCCGCGGCAACCGGGATTCCGGTGCGGCCCGGAATGATGCCCGATTTTCCCGGCCGCAAAGTCGTTATGTCGTTAACCTGCGGTACGCAGGTAGGGCTTGTGAAGGATAGGACAAAATAAATTGCATTCATGGGCTATTGCGAAAAATGCATTGCAGTCAAATCCGATATTTATCGCGACGATACAGCGGCGGGAGTGTCCGTTGAAAGTGCTTGTTTATTTATGGCGCTTGGCTGCTCCTGTAAATAGCGGTCTGTGTCCGGCGCTAGACCATTGGCGATATTGACCGTGTATTTGTCGGGTATACGCTGCGTTGTTGGGATCGATATGAGATCGATCGTGGATTTGATTGGAGATATTCCCATGAAGCTCAGTGCTCGCAACAATCTGAAGGGCAAGGTCGTCGCCATCGACAAGGGGCAGATCGTTGCCAAGGTGAAGGTGGATATCGGCGGCCAGACCATCACCTCGCTGGTGTCGAACGAGGCCGTCGACGATCTCGCCCTCAAGGTCGGCGACGACGTCCAGGCGATCATCAAGTCGTCGGAAGTGATCATCGGCAAGTAACGCCCTCCCGGGCATTTTTCGGCTGACGGCTGCCACCCCTCGTCATATAGTGCGCATACATGACGAGGGGTGGCAGCCGTGACCGACAGTAAAATCGAAGCCATTTTAGCCCTGAGGGGCGGCGGCCGGTCGCCAGTGGGTCGCGATCGCATCGCCCTGCTGGAAGCCGTGGACCGGCACGGCAGCATCACCAAGGCGGCCCAGGCGGTCGGCCTCAGCTACAAGGCGGCCTGGGACGCGCTCAACGCCGTCAACAATCTGTTGCCGCGTCCGGCGGTGGCGGCCCAGACCGGCGGCCGCAACGGCGGCGGTGCCGTGGTCACCGGGGACGGCAAGGCGCTGATCACCGCCTTTCATCTGCTTGAAGAGCGGCTGTCCCGCGTCGCCGCCATGTTCAGCGATGCCAGCACGCCCATCGATCCCATCGTTCTGCTCCGGAGCCTCGGCATGAAGACAAGCGCCCGCAACGCCTTTCGCTGCACCGTTGCCGAAATCCGCCAAGGCAGCGTCAACGCCGAAGTGATTTTGCGGCTCAACGACCAGGTGACGCTGGCCGCCACGATCACCGAGGAGAGTGTCCGCGACCTGGGGATCGCCGTGGGGCAGGGCGTCACCGCCCTGGTCAAGGCCTCCTTCGTGATGCTGGCCACCGGCGACGCCCTGCCTGCCGTCTCGGCGCGCAACCGTATCCTTGGCACCGTTGCCCGTCGCGAGGACGGGCCGGTCAGTTGCGAGATCACCCTGGACATCGGCGGCGGCAAGGTCCTCACCTCCATGATCACCCGGGACGGGGCCGACGAACTGGGGCTTCGGCCCGGCACGGCGGCCTGGGCCCTGTTCAAGGCCTCCCACGTCATCCTGGCCGTGGAATAGCTCTCCGGCCGGTTCGGGACTCACCGTCACGCCGGGGGAGAGTCCGCTCCTTTGCGCGCAATGCGATATGGTGTTCATGTATATAGCGAAAGGGGATCCGGAGATGGATGGAAGCATCGCCCCCTGCCTGTGTGGGGCCGTCCTCTACGGCGACGGCGTGAACGCCAATGCCATTCTGGAGTGCTTCGCGCGGGAGCAGGCGGCGCGAGGCTATCGCGTCCTTGGCCTGATCCAGCGCCGGGCCGCCGAGGGGCGTCCCTGCGCCGGAGACGTCATTCTCTATGATCTCGGCGGGGATGAGAGCTTTCTGATCTCCCAGCGCCTGGGCGAGGGGGCGAGCTGTTGCAGCGTCGACCCCGCCGGGGTTGCCGAGGCCAGCGCCGTGCTCCGCCATGCCTTGGCGGCACCGTTGGATCTGCTGGTGGTCAACAAATTCGGCAAGCTGGAGGCCGAGGGCAGCGGCTTTCTCGCCGAGATCATGGCCGCCGCCGCCCGGGGCGTGCCGGTGCTGACCTCCGTCCACCATCGCCACGCCGACCGGTGGGCCGACTTCACCGGCGAGTTCGGGACGGCCATCGCCCCCGACCTCCGGGCCATCGCCCTCTGGTGGCGGCGGACCAGGAATGGGGCGCCTGGATGTTTTCCGGCGTCATAGCGTCACGAACATGAAGGTGGCGACGGTGATGACCGCCACCGCTACCGCAGCCACCGCCTTCAGCCCCAGGGCGTGATGGCGATACAGCAGTATCGCCGTGCCGATGATCATGGGGCCGATGATCAGCAAGCCGACCTGTTTCTCGTTCATTGCGGGATTCTCCTTGACCTCGCCCCCGGTTGGGAACGGGTTCGGCGCGGCAGAAGGTTATATGTCCTTTTGGATTTCGAGCATTTCATTCAATTAACCTTGATTATTATATGGTCTATCCTTCTGATGATGAAGTCAAGTTTGTGACGATAATGCCATTGTTGATTCAAGAGGTTCCAAGGTGGTCAGTTGTTTCTCCTTATTTCCTTCATGGTCATTGCCGGTGGCTTTGGGTCTTTACCAAAGTCAATGAAGCTCAGTTTTGGCTGATTTTGCCGGATCTTGGTGCTTGACCAAAATCAAAGCTGTTTTCCTGTTGCGTTCTATGGTGTTTGCCATGAACCGCTCCGCACTGAACCCCACCCTGCTGTCGCGTTTGCTGGTCTGCCTGCTGGTCGTCGGTCTGGCGGTGCAGTGGACGACCAATGCCGTGGGCATGGGTGTGGGCGGCGGCGGCGGAATGGTCTCCGGCCTGTCGCAGGGCGGTGCGGCCGATCAGGTCCTGATCGACCTTGCCGCCTCCATCTGCTCCAAGGCGAAGGCCGCCGGCGGTCAGGTCAAGGCGGCTCATTGCCAGCATTGCGTTCCGGCCGTCTCCCAGCTTCTCGCCGCACCGGCCGGGGCTGGCGTTTTCCGGCTGGCCCTGGCCATCCGCATCGGGCCGGCATCCAGGGCCCAGATTCTTCCTCCAACCCGCCGGCAGCCCGGCGACGGTTTTTCACGCGCTCCGCCGTCCATCGTCTGACGTTCCGGGCCTCGGCCCATTCGGCACACGCGTTTTACAGGGTTTCCAGTCAACCGGGTTCGGAGAGGCGCCGTCATGGCGCCACCGGATTCGCCGTGGGCCCGGACTCCCCAGGAGGAGCAAAGGATCATGAGATTGAGCGATGCGCTATCCGCAGGGGGGCGCGCCCCACCTCCCGTTTTCGATGGCTGGCCGCGCCGGCGTCCAGAGCGGCAGGCTCTGGACCGGCTGAGGCAGGTTCCGCCCTTCACCCTGCTGTCGCCGGATCAGTTGGCGGATCTGGCGGCCGAGGCCGAGGTTTTCCGATTCGCCGAGACCACGCCGCTCTTCGACACCCAGGCGCCGGCCGACGCCCTTTACGTGGTGCTGCGCGGCACGGTGGTCCTGCAGGGGCCCGACGGCGTCATCGTCGACGGCATCAGCGCGCCGGGCATACTGGGGGTGGCCGACCTGTTCGCCGGCCGCCACATGTTCAGCGCCGAGGCCATGGCGGCGCCCGTGGTCATGAAGCTGCCCCGGCGGGCGGTGCTTGTCGCCCTCGAACGCAGCGGCGCCCTGGCCAACGCCTTTCTCGGCCTGATCGCCGCCAATACCCAGACCCTGGCCAACGCCCTGATGGCGCAGCGCTGCCTGACCGGGGTACAGCGTCTGGCCGCCTTTCTGCTGGAGCAGGCGGAGCAGGCCGGGGCCGACCAGTCCTTCGTCCTGGACATCCCCAAGAAGGCCATTGCCGGCCAACTGGGCATGACGCCCGCCCATTTCGCCCGCTCGCTGACCCGGCTGGCCGAGGCCGGCGTCGAGCGGCGCAATCGCAACACCATCATTCTCAATGACATTTCGGCCCTGCGCCGCCTGCTCGAGGGGGAACTCGGGGTGGCGACCCAGGACGGAAGCACGGCCCAGCACAAGCAGCTGGCCGCCTATCGGAATTTCCGAAACGTTTGAACCGGAGGAGCGCAATGTCGGAAGTGCTAACAAAATCCGCCGCCAGAAATATCTTTTATGGCGGCACGGCTTTCTTTTTCATCGTCTTCGTCGGGCTTGTGGGACACAGCGTCTCGACCGTCAACGACATGGAAAAGTCCCACCCCGTCACCCCGTCCGTGGCGGCGGGCAAGCATGTCTGGGAAAAGAATGCCTGCATCGATTGCCACACCATCATGGGCGAGGGGGCTTATTTCGCTCCTGAACTGGGCAATGTCTGGGTGCGCTACGGCGGCCGCGAAGACGCAGCGGCGGCCCGCGATGGCCTGAAGAACTGGATCAAGAGCATGCCCACCGGCATCGAGGGCCGGCGGCAGATGCCCCATTTCGATATCACCGAAAAGGAGCTGGATGATCTGGTCGACTTCTTCAAGTGGACCAGCGAAGTCAACACCCAGAACTGGCCGCCCAAGGTTTCCGGCTAAAAGGGGGAGCAAGAAACATGAAATATGAATCGCAAAAAGTCGCGCTCTACTTCTTTGCCGGAGCGCTTGGCCTGTTCGTCGCCCAGATTCTGTTCGGACTGGTGATCGGCACCATCGTCGTGATGCCCAACACCTTGTCCGAATTGCTGCCGTTCAACATCGCCCGCATGATCCACACCAACGCCCTGATCGTCTGGCTGTTGATGGGATTCTTCGGCGCGTCCTACTACCTGATCCCCGAGGAAGCCGAGACCGAGCTGTACAGCACCAAGCTGGCCATCGTTCAGTTCTGGCTGTTCCTGATCGGGGCCGCCGCCGCCGTGGTGGGCTATCTGTTCCACATTCACGAGGGACGCGAGTTCCTGGAACAGCCCCTGTGGATCAAGCTGGCCATCGTCGTCGTGGCGCTGATGTTCCTGTTCAACATCACCATGACGGTGCTGAAGGGGCGCAAGACCGCCATCACCAACGTCCTGCTGCTGGGCTTGTGGGGCATCGCCGTCTTCTTCCTGTTCTCGCTCTACAACCCCGCCAACCTGATCATGGACAAGATCTTCTGGTGGTGGGTCGTTCATCTGTGGGTCGAGGGCGTGTGGGAGCTGGTCATGGCCTCCATCCTGGCCTTCCTGATGATCAAGCTGACCGGCGTCGACCGCGAAGTGGTCGAGAAGTGGCTGTACGTCATCATCGGCCTGGCGCTGTTCTCCGGCATCCTGGGCACCGGCCACCACTACTACTGGATCGGCACCCCCGGCTACTGGCAGTGGATCGGCTCGGTGTTCTCCACCCTGGAAGTGGCTCCGTTCTTCGCCATGGTGGTCTTCGCCTTCATGATGGTGTGGAAGGGCGGCCGCAACCACCCCAACAAGGCGGCTCTGCTGTGGTCGCTGGGCTGCTCGGTCTTCGCGTTCTTCGGCGCCGGGGTGTGGGGCTTCCTGCACACGCTGGCTCCGGTCAACTACATCACCCATGGCACCCAGGTCACGGCGGCCCACGGTCATCTGGCGTTCTACGGCGCCTATGTGATGATCAACATCGCCATCATGACCTATGCCATGCCCAATATCTTGAAGCGTGAGCCCTACAACCAGCTGCTCAACATGTGGGGCTTCTGGATCACCTCGTCGGGCGTGACCTTCATGACCTTCGCGCTGACCTTCGCCGGAGTGGTGCAGAGCCATCTCCAGCGGGTGATGGGCATGGGCTTCATGGAAGTCCAGGACCAGCTCGGCCTGTTCTACTGGATGCGCCTGGGCGCCGGTGTCGCCACCTTCATCGGTGTCGTCATGATCGTCTGGTCGCTGGTGGTTCCCGGCAAGGCCAAGCCGGCCCAATAAGTCTTGGGATCGGGGCGGCCGCGTTGCGGCGGCCGCCCCTTTTTTCCGGAGAAATTCATGTCTGAATCCTTGCCCTTCTACCTGCCCCAAGGCAACGAATGCGCTCTGTTCGAGCTGGCCTGGCGGCACCGCCTGCCGCTCTTGCTCAAAGGCCCCACCGGCTGCGGCAAGACCCGCTTCGTCGCCCATATGGCGGCCCGGCTGGGCCGCTCCCTGTTCACCGTGTCGTGTCATGACGACCTGACCGCCGCCGATCTCACCGGGCGCTATCTGCTCAAGGGCGGCGACACGGTGTGGACCGACGGGCCGCTGACCAGCGCGGTGCGGTCGGGTGGCGTCTGCTATCTGGACGAGGTGGTCGAGGCCAGGAAGGACGTCACGGTGGTGCTGCACCCGCTGACCGACGACCGGCGCATCCTGCCCCTGGAGCGCACCGGCGAGATGCTGGCGGCCCCGCCGGAATTCATGCTGGTGGCCTCCTACAATCCCGGTTACCAGAACGTCCTGAAGCAGTTGAAGCCCTCGACCCGCCAACGCTTCATGGCCATCGAATTCGACTTTCCCGCCCCCGATCTCGAGCGCCGCGTGGTCGCCGAGGAATCCGGGCTGGAGGAAGGCAAGGTCCAGGCGCTGATCCTGCTGGCCCAACGATTGCGGGCCCTGAAGGGCCACGACCTGGAGGAAGGGGTTTCCACCCGCCTGCTGGTCTATTGCGCCACCCTGATGCAGGCCGGTCTTGCCGTCCGCGACGCCGTGCAGGTCACCATGGTCGAGCCCCTGTCCGACGACCCGGAAGTCAAGGCCGGGCTGGAAGAGGTGGTAAAGGCCATCTTCGGATGAGCTGGCTGTCCTTCCTGGAACTGGAGGAGCGGGTCGGCACCCTCTGGCACCGCTGGGTCGGGGAGAAGGCCAGCTGGCCGTCCTTCCCCGAGGCCCAGGTCAGCCTTGATTCCGTGCGGCCCCGCCTCGCCGTGTTCTTTCGCGGGCTGGGCGGCGATCGCGGCGTGCAGATCGCCAATGCGGCGGCCCGGGAGTCCGGCCACCGGCTCAGCCTGCGCCAGCGCATCGGCATGGAAACTGAGCGGCTGGTCAGTGCCAGCCGCGACCAGTCCAGCCTGTCCCTGCCGCCCACCTTGGCGCTGTTTCCCGCCGCCGAACTGAATCGCGACCTCTATTTCTGGCTGGCCGCCTATTTCGCGGTGCTGGAGCCCCTGGACCTGCCCTCCGATCCCCTGGCGGCCGATCTGGCCCGCCTGGCCCAGGCGTCGCGGACCACCAGGGCGGTGCTGCGGCGCTTTCCCGGCTTGGCGGCACGCCATGGCGCCCTGTGCGCGGCGTTGCTGGAGGCCCGGCCCCGGCGCAGCCTCTCGGGCGCAGAGGCCAAGGTAGAGGCGGCGGTGCTGTCCCTGCTGGCCGATCCCGGGGCGGCGCTGCCTCCCTTGCCGGCCAAGGCGCCGCGCGAATACCTGCCCCTCCTGCCGGTGCCCCTGTGGGGCGAATGCCTGCCCGGCATGGCCGGCGCCCTGTCGCCGGCCGATGCCGAGCCCGAGCGGGGCGGCGAGGGCGAGGAGAGCGACGAGCAGGAGACCCGGCGCAAGGCCGAGCGCCGCGACGAGGACAACGCCGACCGCAAGGACCCGCTGCTGCTCAATCGGTTCGAGAAGATCCTGGCCATGGCCGACATGGTCAACGTCAACCGCGCCGCCGACGATACCGACGAGGAAGAGGCCAAGAAGGCCGCCGACGACATGGAAGCCATCACCTTGTCGTCCCATTCGCGCAAGGCGGCGACCAAGCTGAAATTCGACCTGGACCTGCCGCCCGGCGCCACCGATGCCAGCCGCCTCACAGGCACGTTCCTGCTGCCTGAATGGGATTGGCGCGCCAATGCCTACCTTCCGGACCATTGTTCCGTCCTGGTCGGCCCGGCCTCGGAAGAGGGCGAGGATTGGAGCCCCGATGCCGACGCCAAGCGGCGCATCCGGGCCGTCAAGCGCCAGTTCGAGGCGCTGCGCACCAAGCCGCAATTGCTGCGCGCCCAGGCCGATGGTCAGGAGCTGGATACCGACGCCCTGGTGCGGGCACGGGCCGATCTGGCCGCCTGCGGCACCGGCTCGGACCGGGTCTGGCTGCAGCACCGCGCCCAGGAGCGCGACCTGTCGGTGATGGTGCTGATGGATGCCTCCCTATCCACCGATTCCTGGATCGACAACCGGCGGGTCCTGGATGTGGAGAAGGAGTCCCTGGCGGTGCTGGGCCACGGCCTTGCCGCCTGCGGCGATCCCTTCGCCGTGGCCACCTTCACCTCGCGCAAGCGTGACTGGGTCAAGGTCGACATGGTCAAGGATTTCCACGAGCCGTTCGGGGACCGGGTCCTGCGCCGCATCGGGGCGGTGCGTCCCGGTTATTACACCCGCATCGGCGCCGCGCTGCGCTATGCGACCACCCGGCTGGAGGAGCGGCCCGAGCGGCACCGGCTGCTGCTGGTACTGACCGACGGCAAGCCCAACGACGTGGACCATTACGAAGGCCGCCACGGCGTCGAGGATACCCGGAAAGCCGTACTGGAAGCCCGCGCCAAGGGGCTGTCCGTGTTCGGCATCACCGTCGACCGCAAGGCCCAGGGCTATTTCCCCCATCTCTTCGGGCGAGGCCATTACGCCATCATCGGCCATCTGGCCCATCTGTCGGCGGCGCTTCCCAAGATCTACCGGCAGTTGGTGGCATGAGCGACGAGAGCGAAAATTGGGGCGCCCTGTCGGATTTGCCCGGCAATCCCCTGATGTGGGTGCTGATCCTCAGTGAATTGCTGGTGTTCGGCGCCTTCTTCGCCGCCTTCTCGGTCAGCCGGGTGCTGCACCCCGCCATGTTCCTGGCCGATCAGCTCCGGCTCGACCGGCTGGCCGGCGGCGTCAACACCATGCTGCTGCTGACCAGCGGATTGGCTGCCGCACTGGCGGTGAATGCCCGCGCCGCCGGCGACATCCGCCGCTGCCGGCTTTGGCTGGGGGGCGCGGCGCTGCTGGGGCTGGGATTTCTGGGGGTGAAGTTCGCCGAATACGCCGACAAGGCCGCCCAGGGCTTCGGAATCGAGAGCGATACCTTCTGGACCCTGTTCTACCTGATGACCGGCTTCCATGCGGCCCATGTGATCCTGGGCCTGGTCATCCTCGGCATCGTCGCCGCCAAGCCGAGCCGCGAGAACGTGGAGACCGGGGCCGCCTTCTGGCACATGGTCGACCTCATCTGGGTCCTGCTTTACCCCATCGTCTATCTGATCCGGTGAACGCCATGCCGTCGACCACCACCCTGCTGCGCGCCTGGGGGCTGATGATGGCCCTGACCGCCCTGTCCCTCTGGGCGGCGATCGCCGACCAGGGCATCGCCCCGACCCTGGCCGCCATGGCGGCGGGGGTGCTCAAGGCGGTGCTGATCCTGTGGGTCTATCTCAACCTGCGGAAAAGCGGGTCCGGCTGGAAGTCGGTGTTCATCGCCTTTCTGGCCGTCATCGCCGCCATCGTGGTGGGGGCCGATCTGGTCGGCCGGTTGCGGTAAGGCTGGCTGGCCACAATGACGCCATCATGGCCGCGCAGCATGACGGTCCTTAGCCCCTGGAAGGGGGGGAGGAGACCGAGCATGAGCAAGACCCGGTTGGCCGCTGCCATCGAAGCGGCATTACGTGACGAAGCGCGCTATGCGGCGCGGTTGCAGGAGCGGGGTGATTTTGGGCTGGCCAAGCTGGCCCTGGCCGCCATCGCCGAAATCAGGACTGCCGTTAACGCCTCGGCGGCGGGAGATGATCAGACCCATGCCGCGAGGCTGGGGACCGCGCTGGAGACGGCGCGGGTCGGCTATCTCAGCCTGTGGGAGGACGAGGACGGCATCGGCACGTCGACCTTCTTGCGTATTCGCGATCTAGTGGACACGGCTACTTGAAGATGTGGGAAATCACGTCGCGGAGCTTTTCCCGCTTGATGGGCTTCAGGACATAGCCCTTGGCCCCGGCCTTGACCGCTTTCATGACCTGGGCCTCCTGGCCGTGGGAGGTAACCATGATGACCTTGGCGGCGGGAAATTCCCGTAAGATATTCTGGGTCGCGGTAATGCCGTCCATGTCGGGCATGGTGATGTCCATGGTGACCAGATCGGGCCTGACGTCGCGATAGGCCTCAAGAGCCAGGGTGCCGCTGGCCGCAGTCTGGATCACCACATGGCCCATATCGCCCAGCAGGCCCGACAGGGTCCGGATGCTCAACAGCGAATCATCGACGATCAGGACCTTCAAGGACTGCATGGCTTTCCCTCGCGCTGCACTAGATTCAGGCTGGTGTCGAACATCTCCGACGGGCCGATGAAGTAGATATCGAAGCTGCCGTAAGGGGTGGCCAATTCGACGGCGTAGAATTTCGCCCCTTTCGGCCGGTGAATGCTGCGGCCACCCGCCAGGACGACCGGCGGAGTGAGGGTTACCGTGGCATCCTCGTCGACCAGGTCGGCGGTGGCGTGGCCCATGATGAAGTTGACGGTTTCGGCCGCGGTTTCCAGCAGGAACTGCGGCCGCTCCCGGTCATCGAGGCCGATCTCGGCGGCGACCAGATCGAGAAGATGCTCGAGCAGGGGCGGTGCGAAGCTGAAGGCGATCAGCAGGTTCACCGGACCCGCCGTGCCGACGATGGTGCTTACCGCGCGCAGCTCCAGCACGTCCACGTCGCCGATGATGGTTTCCCCCCGGGTGACGGAGATTCCGGCCTCGTCTTCCAGATAGGCGCGCGTTCGCTTCAGAACCGCCTCCATGGCCTTGCTCAGGTGTTTGCGGCGGTGGCTCATGGGACGGGGGCTCCGTTCGAGGCGGGCAGGGGAAGACTGAACAGCATGCAGGTGCCCCGGCCGGGGGTGGTGCGGACGTCGATGTTGCCGCCCATGCCGTCGACGGCGGAGCGGACCGCACCCATGCCCACGCCGCGGCCGGACAGATCCGTCGCCTCCGAGCGCGAGGAAATGCCGTCGCCGAAAATCAGGTCCACCAGGCTCCACTCCTCGGCGTTGTTGATTCCCAACTGGATGGCCCGGCGGCGCAGGGTCTCCACGTCGATGCCCTCGCCGTCATCGCTGATCTCCAGCTCGATCCGGCCGTCGGTGATGGCAATATTGCAGGCGATGGTTCCAAACTCGCTCTTGCCCGCCGCAAGGCGGGAATCGGGGCTTTCGATGCCGTGGTCGACGGCATTGCGGAACACATGGCCGAGGGTGCGCAGGAACGGACCCCAGGCATCGGGGTCGATGCGCAGATCGGTCCCGGTCAGCTTCAGCGGCAGCACGACCTTTTCCAGCCGGGCGCAGACCTGCTGGATCAGCTTGTCGTAATCGGCAAGGGACTGACGCAGCGAAACGGTGCGGATGGCGGCAAGCTCGGCCAGGACCTTGGGCGTCTCGGCCGGGTCGAGATGGCCCCTGGCGTAAAGCTCGAAGCGCTTGGCCTGATGGGGAGGGATGGCGACGACGCCGCGCCGCTCCATGAAGTCGGCACCCAGCGCCGAGGAGACCGCGTCGAGATCGGCGGCCAGCAGGGTCGCCCAGTCCGGCGCGAAGGTTGTCGCCAGGGCCGCCGGCAGGTCGTCGATCTCGGCCAGTTGCTGCAGCGAGGCCTCCACCTTGTGCAGGGCGGCGGGGACCAGATGAAAGCCCAACTGGTTGAAGGTGCCCTTGAAGGTATGGATGGCGCGGTACAGCGCCATGGCGTCGCGGTCGCGCCAGGCCATCTTGTCGTGGTGGATGAAGGATTCGAATTCCGCCACGGCGTCGAAGAAGTCGTTGCCGCTGGTCACCGCCGCCACGATCATTTCCAGGCGGGTCCGTTCGCGGGCTACCTGGGCCGCCAGGGCCTTTTCCTCGCTGATATCGGTCAGCACCGCCATCACCGCGTGGTCGAGGGGCTTAAACTCGGCCTTGAGAGTGGTGGCCCCGATGGTGATCTCCTCGGGCAGCAGCGACAGGTAGATGTGGCGCCGGTCGGGGTCCTCGTCGGTCAGCGCCTCTTCCAGGCAGGACCGGAAAGTGTTGCGCCCATGGGGATCGTCGGGCAGCAGAAGCTGGTCGATGGCGTGACCGGCGGGGGAATGGCCGAAGAACGACAGGCAGGCCTGGCTGAACTCGGACTCGACGATCAGATCAGGCCCGAACGACAGGAAGCCCTGGCCGGAATTGTTGAACAGCGTCGAGACCTGTCGGCTCTTGGCATTGACGGTCTTCAGGGATTCGGCCAATTCATGGGTCCGCTGCTCCACCCGCTTTTCCATTTCGGCGTAGAGAATGGCGTTTTCGATGGAAATGGCCGCCTGGGAGGACAGCAGGCGGAGCAGTTCCAGACGCTCCTCGGTGAAGGCGCCGGCGGTCAGGTTGTTTTCCAGGTACAGCATGCCCACCACCTTTCCCTGGTGGACGATGGGCTCGCACAGGACGGAAAGCGGCTTTTCGCGCAGGAAGTAGGGGTCCTTGGAGAACTGGGTCTCCTGGCGGGTATCGTGGATGATCTGGGACTTGGCGGTGCGGGCCACGTATTGGACCATGGACCGGGGCAGCGGCAGTTCGGCCCATTCGGTGATGGCCATGGGGGTGGAATCCACCTCGATGGCCTGGCGCGCGATGCCGCGGGCCTGGATGCTGAGGTCCTCGCCGTTCTTGAAGATCAGCATGGCCTTCTGGGCGCCGGAATGCTCGATCACGATTTCCAGCAAGGTGGTGACCAGCTTGCCGATGACGATCTCGCCGGAAATGGCCTGGGACGCCTGGGTGACTGCCAGGAAGTCGAATGACCGGGCCTGTTGCCCGTCGCCGCCGGACGGGCGGCCCTGGCTGGTGGTCGGCGAGCGGCCGCCGGAAATGCGCTGCTGCAGCGGCATCGGCGCGATGGTCAGCAGCAAGGCCGAGAATTCCGCTGCCAGATGTGCCGACTTGGCGGTTGCGCCCCAACGCTCGTAAAGATGCAGGGCCTGCCGCAGGTAATAGGAGGCGAGGCGCTCCTGCCGCCGGCCCAGCAGGCAGCGCGCAGCCAGTTCGTAGGCCAGGGCCTCCTCATGGACGCAATCGCTGTCGCGGGCGAGGTCGATGGCCTGGTCATAGCAATACAGGGACCGGTCGGACTTGCCGGTGGCGCGCAGCCGCTCCGCCTCCACCAGCATCCAGTGATAGCGGTAGTTCATGGGGGCGTGGTCGGCCCAGATCTTGAGCTTCTTCTGGTTGCTTGTCACCTGGCGCATGATTTTGCCGCTGGGGCGGGTCTCGCCGGACAGCAGGGCCAGGGATTCGTAGAAGTGGAACAGGGTGAAGGCGTGCATGCCCACGCCGCCCTTCAGATAGGCCCTGGCCTTGCCGGCATTGAGACGCGCATTGTCCTGGTCGTGGAAGAAGGTGCTCAGCATCAGCTTGGCGCAATGAAGCAGGAACAGGGTGCTGGCGTCATTGACCTTCAGGTGCTGGGGCAGGGATTGCGCCTCGTCATAGGCCGGTCCGCCCAGATGGTGGGGCTCGGCCTTGGGCTCGGCGAAATTGAGCGCGGTCTGCCACCAGATGGAATGCCAGTACAGCGACGATCCGATCTGGAACCGCTGCAGGTCCCGGTGCGCCTGCTCCATTTCCTGCAGCAGGGTCCCAAGGTTGCGCCCGGTGTGGAACAGGGTCTGGATGTGGTTGTTGCGGGCATAGGAGGCGTATTCGAAGTCGCCCTTCTCCAGGGAGAGGGCATAGGCCTGCTCGAAGACCGGGAGGGTGTCCTTCAGCGGTCGCTTGAACTTGCGGATGATCCAGGCGGCGAAGAACAGCGGCTGCTGCAGGTTGAGCTGGTGGCGCCGGGCCAGATCGATGGCGAATTCGCCGAAATCGTAGCCCCGGTCGATATTGCCAAGCATGGCGCTTTCGGTGATTCCCCACCACGAAAAGCCATAGCCGGCATTGGGTGAATAGCCGTGGGCGACGGAGTCCCGCACCATCTGGAAGACGGTCAGGGCCATCAGTTCCTGCGAGGTCCAATAGGCCGGCGGAATGGTCAGGCCCAGCAATTCCATGGCCGCCAGCCGAACCGGGTCGGTCATGGGCGGCAAGGCGTTGAGATCGGCCAGGCTCTTGCCCCGCAGCGCCAGCTTGGTCCGCAGCAGATTGGCCATGACCTGGAGGGGGCCCGGCGCCTTGGGCAGGCGGACCCCCAACAGCCCCAGGGCGTGCAGCGAGACGTCCACCGCTTCGGACAGGCGGTTCTGGGCGACGCGGGCCTGTAGCCGGATCTTGAGGGCGCCCGCCTGATCCAGGGGTGAAGGCCGGCGGGCCAGGAATTCGTCGATCCATTCCTCCATGGACCGGTAGTCCTTGGTGAGGAAGGCCACCTCCGCCGCCAGCAGGTAAAGCTCGGCGGCCACTTCCCCCATGACCTCCCAGAAATGGGAGGGCTTGAGGTCCAGGGCGATCTGGAAATAGTGCAGGGCGGTGGAATAGGCAGTGGCGGTCTTGGCCCGCCGGCCCGCCGTCAGATTGATGATCAGGACCTGACGCTTCTCCTCGTCATCGGCCACCAGCCGCAGGCTGGCATTGTACTGGTTGGCGATGTCGAAAATCCGAAGGTCGGTATCGTCGGGGGACGTCTCGGCCAGCCATTTGCGGGCGATGCCGTAATGGATGCGCTCGCCCGATTCCTTGTCCAGCAGGCCATGGGCCGCCTGCCGCACCCGGTCGTGGATGAACTGATAGGTGACGTCGGCCCTGTTGCTGGGCAACCGGGCCAGGCGGTAATTCAGGCCGACCGGAACCAGAATGCCTTCCTGCAACGCCGGCTCGATGTCCCCGGCCGCCTGATGGGGCGGCAGGTCCAGGATGGCGGCCAGGGTGAACAGTTCAAAGCGGTCGCCGATGCACGAGGCGTGAATCAGGGCGCGCTGGGCCGTGTCGGGCAGGCGGCGGATCTTGGCGGTCATCAGGTCGATGACATTGTCGGCGATATGCCGGGATTCGATCTCTTCCCGGCTCCAGGTCCAGGTTCTGGAATCCGGGTCCAGGCGGATGACCGATTTCTCGTACAGGTCGGTCAGCAATTGCACCACGAAGAAGGCGTTGCCCCGTGTTTTCTCGTGGATCAGCCGCGCCACCACCTCCAAGCCGGGGGAATCGTTGAGGGCGTCGCGCACCAGGCCGTGCACGTCCTTCTGGCTCAGTTCGGCCAGGCTGATGGTGCCGATGCGGGCGTCGAGCCGGCGGATATCCTCCACCGCCACGGCGAAGGGGTGGGCGGCGTGGACTTCGTTGTCGCGATAGGCGCCGATCAGCAGCAGGGAGCGAAGGGCCTTGTTGCCCATCACCGACCGCAGCAGCGACAGCGAGCCGGCGTCGGCCCACTGCCAGTCGTCGATGAACACCACCAGGGGGAAATCCCGGCGGCACACGGCGGCGAGAAAGTTGCCGAAGACATAGTTCAGGCGGTTCAGCGCCATTTCACCGGCCAGGGGGGGGACCTCTTCCTGGGGGCCGATGATCAGCTCCAGCGAGGGAATGACCTCGGTGATGACCTTGCCCAGGCTGCCCACCGCTCCGAGAATCCGGGTCCGCCAGCGGTCCAGGGCGCTGTCGTCCTCCTTCAGCAGCAGGGAGCAGAACTCCTCGAAGGCCAGCCGCCAGGCGTAGAAGGGGACGTCGCGCTGGTACTGGTCGAACTTTCCCGCGATGAAATTGCCGTGCCGCTCGGTGAGCGGCCGGTGGACCTCGTGCACCAGGGCGCTTTTGCCGGTCCCCGACGGGCCGCGGACCAGCAGCAGCTCCGTTTCGCCGACCATGCTTCGCTCGAAGGCCTCGACGATGGTGGCGGTTTCAGCCTCGCGGCCGTAAAGCCGCTGGGGAATGCGGAGCCGCGCCGAGGCATCCAGGCTGCCCAGGGGGAAGGACGCGATGGTCCCGGTCTGGCGCAACTGGTCGAGGCAGCGCTGCAGATCGTGCTCCAGGCCCCGGGCGCTTTGATAGCGGTCGTCGGCCATCTTGGCCATCAGGCGCATGACGATCTGCGACAGGATCGGCGGAATGCCGTGGCTGACCTCGTGCGGCGGCGGCGGCATCAGGGCGATATGGGCGTGCACCAGTTCGATGCCGCCCCGCGACAGGAACGGCAAGGTCCCGGTGAGCATCTGATAGAGCGTGACGCCCAGGGAATAGAGGTCGGACCGGCTGTCCAGCGCACGGTTGACCCGGCCGGTCTGTTCCGGCGAGGCGTAGGCCAGGTTGGCTTCCAGCTGCTTGACGCTCTGGAATTCAGCGCGTTCCTGGCTTAACTGCGACGAGATTCCGAAATCGATGACCCGCACGGTGCCGGTCTGCCGGTTCCAGATGATGTTGGTGGGATTGAAGTCCTTGTGAATGACGCGATGGCGGTGAATCCGGCCCAGAATCTGAGTGATGCGGACGGCCAGGGCCAAGGCCTCCTCGAGGTCGAGGCGCCCGGCTTCAAGGATTCTGGCCAGGGAGGTGCCGCCGACATCCTCCTGGACGATCATCACCGAGTCCTGGACGTTCTCCATGGCCAGGACCGTGGTGACGCCCTCCACCTCGGCCAGGGACGAGGTGATTTCATATTCGCGCTGATAGCGGGCAAAGGCGTCAGGCGACAATTGTTCGCCACTCAGGATCTTCAGGATCACCGGCTTTCCGTCGGCCAGGCTCACGGCCCGGCAGACCCGGGTGTTGCCGGCGCTATAGACCTCCTCGGTCAGCCGATAATTGGGCGTTGCGTTCACGGTGTTCCTGCCGGTTCGAGCCGCACCTCAATACTGACGGAAGACATCGCCGATGGCGCCGGCGACCTGGCGGTTCTCCGCCTCGGCGCGCAGCGAGGGGAAGAGGGACAGGCACAATTCCTGTCCGGGCGACATGTTGATCACCAGGATGGGCCGGTTGACCAGGATGGCGCCCAGGGTGTCCTTGGGCTCGATATTGACGCCGCTTTGATGGCGCACCGAATGGCAGCCGTGCAGATACTCGGTGGAGTTCAGGAAGCGGTAGTTGTTCCAATTGGTGACCACGAAGGACAACGGGTCGTCGACCGTGCCGACCAGCGCCGCCTCTACGGCCTCCTCGGTCAGCTTGAAGATGGTCAGGTCCAGCTTGCTGTCCTTGAAGTGGCGGATGCGGTCATGGATGGACTTGGCCATCTCCTCGATGGGCAGATGACCGTCGACGCTGACCGGGACGAAGGCGATGTAATTGCCGCTGTATTTGGCCCGCAATTCAGGCTTCAGGAGGTCGGACAGCATCTTGAAGCTGATGATATGGCTGTCCGGCGCTCCCCGTTCCCGAAGATTCAGGTTGTAGAACCCCTTGGCCAGGGCGGCGCAGACCACGCTGTTCTGGGTGACCTCGGGATAGCGGGCGCGGCAGCGCTTCAAAAGCTCGCCGATGCTAAAGAACTGCACGATGGGAGCAAAGCGCTGCTTCTTGTAGGCGTCGAGGCAGCCGGGGACGTCGGCGAGCGGAATGGCATAGCCGCCCACATCCGCGACGGGGTAGGCGGTCAGGCCCTCGATATTGCCGTCGCGGTCATAGCCCTCGGCGGCGATGATGTTGGCGGCCTCGTGGCTGCCCAGGGTGACGATGCTTTCCGCCGCGTCCAAGATCTTTGAAAGCGCGGCGTGATCGCCGCGGCACAGGGCATTGTAGTAATCGACGATCAGGTTGAAGATCGTCTCGGCGCTGCGGGCATCCACATAGGTGTGTTCACTGGTCTGGGCGATGATGAAATCATGGGGGGCCTTGGCATTGCGAATGACCGTCAGGGCCATGGGGCAGCGCCTGCCGTCATCGACCAGCGATAGGCTGTCGCGGCACAACTCGTTGAATTCATGGTCGATGTCGTCGCCGCTCACGACATGAAAGCGGGTGTCGGCGCCCGAAGCAGGAGTCCAATGAAAATTATCCTGGGCCTCGAAGTGCAGCCGGTGGCGAAACTTTTCGACGCGTTCAGTCACCGCAACAAATGCGTCTTTAATGTTTGATAAATTAAGGTCGCCTTTAAACCTGTACCCGCTGGTGAACAGGATATTTGCCCGATTCATCAGACATTCAAGATTGATCACGCCGACGGGCAACGCCATTTCCCCAAGCTCCCTGCACCTATTTATTTTCTCTATTTTATTCCGTATTACACATGGTTGCGTCAACAGGGAACTGGGCGATAAAGTGTGGGTATAGTACCTATCGTCGGGTGTGGGGCCGGCCGCCATTCCCGGCGCGGACGAATCTCAGTCCGCGCGCATAACATCTATCGCCCTCCCAACATTTGGCATAATCTACTCCGTATGGGTGGGGATGCCGGTTTGTGGATTGCAGTAATATTGTCACGATGTTCCGTGCCGTGAGGTATGGATTCCGGCGACATATGTGCTGGTGTTGTTCATGGTTGGTGGGTCTATGGACAGTGTTGGTCGGTTCATTGCACTCAGGCTGAATTTGTCGCGGCTTCTGTTGGCTGCGATGACCGGCGTCATTGGCTTGTGTTCATTCTTCATTGCAAACGAGGTCAAGGAGCAGGGACGCCTCTCTCTTTTGCAATCCGAGGCGTATCGCCACGGTATCGAGATCATGTCCCAGACCCTCAATGGCAATCTCATGGGGGCGGTTGCGGTCCTTGGACTGCTTGATGGCGAGATCAAGGGCGAGGCCATGGGAGCCGTGCCACCCAACAGCCCCAGAATGGTGGGCATGCTGGGTAGCGTTGCCGGAGCCCATGCCGCGCATGGTGTCTTCCTGGTCGGCCAGGACGGGGTGGTCCACTCTTCGTGGGACAGCAGCGGCCGCCCGTCCACGGGCACCAATGTCAGATTTCGGCCGTATTTCCAGATGGCCATGCAGAGCAAGGAAAATGTCTACGCCGCCGTCAGTCTGGCCCGTGGAGACCGCTCTCTCTACTTCACCGCCCCGATCTTTTCCGATACCACCAGGACTGGGCCGGCCGTCGGGGGGGTGGTGGCGCGGACCGATCTGTCGAAGATCGATGCCATGCTGCGCGACAAGGCGGATATCAGCCTGCTTCTGTCGCCCCAGGGCGTGGTCTTTGCCGGCAGTCGCGGCGAATGGATCGGCTTTCTGGCCGAGCGGCCCAGTGCCGCCGATCTTGCCGCCATTCGGGATCTGAAGCAGTTCGGGGCCATGTTCGAGACGGCCGAGCCTTCGATCCTGCCCTTTTCCACGCGAGAGGGGCGCGTGCGACTTGATGGCCGGAGCTATGCCGTGGCCAGGGCCCGGGTGCAATGGAACGATCCCTTCGGCGATTGGACCCTGGTGCTGATGGAGGATCTCTCGCGTACGGTGCCCCTGGCCGGCAGCGCCGTCCTTGGCGCCGCTGCGGCCGCTGTGGCCGGGTCCTTGCTGCTCGCCTTGCTCAATATGCTGCGCAGCCGCCATGCGCAGCAGGTTTCGGCCGATCGGCTGGCGGAGTTCGCCCGGACCCAGCAATCCATGGCCGAGCGCAAGGCGCAACTGGCCGCCGCCGCCATGCGGCTGCAGCAGGCCAAGACCGTTTCCGACTTGGCCGATTGCTTCCTGCGTGAATCCCGCGCGCTGATCGGGACGCTGCAGGGGCTGGTCTATGTCCGGGCCGGGAGTGGCGGGACAACCATGTCGCTTGCCGCCGGCTATGCGGTCGGCGCGGCCGTGGCGCCGGAGATATCCGACGGCGAGGGATTGCTGGGGGAATGTGCCTGCTCGGGCCGCCTGCGTGTGGTCGTAACCCCCGCCGAGGGGCCGTGGATCATCGAATCGGGGCTTGGGGAGACCCGGCCGGGGGCGGTGATCATGGCCCCGGTCCAACTGAACGACGCGGTGCTGGGCGTGGTGGAGGTCGCCGTGCTCGGGGTTCCCGATGAGGAGGCCACCCAGCAATTCGAGGATCTGGTCCGCATCCTGGCGCTCAACCTGGAACTGGTCCGCCAGCATCAGCGTACCGAGGAGAGGCTGGAAGAGGCCTCGGTGGCTGAGCGGGCCAAGGGGGAGCAACTGGCTTTCCAGCAGGTGCTGGTGGATGCCATGCCCTACCCTGTGTTTACCCTGGACGCCCACTCACGCTTCCTGGGCGCCAACCGTGCCTTTGAGGTGGCGTTCGGAATCGGCAAGGAGAACCTGACCGGCCGGAGAATGATCGACCTGGAGTTTCTGCCCGAGGCGTCCCGTGCCGTCTTTCAGTCCGAGAGCGAAGAGATCATCGCTGCCATCGGCCGCGGCCGGCGTGACCTGTCCCTCCCTCTTGCTGATGGCAGGACACATGACATCCTGTATTTCCTATCGGGCTTCGCCGACCCCAATGGCTTGCCCGGTGGTCTTGTCGGGGCGTTCGTCGACCTCAGCGCCATCAGTCGGTCAGGAGGGGCTCCATGAAAGCCCTGCTGACCGCCATGGAGCGGTGGACTCTGGGCCGAAAGCTGGTGTTGGGCTCTCTGATCACCATGGTCATCGTCATCGGTGTGGGTGTGTTTGGGGTCTCGAGCCAGCTTCGCCTCAGCCGGAGCATGGAATTGCTGGCTGGCGCGGGGGTGCGGGTGGCTTTGAGCATCAAGGGCCTCCAGGCGGATTACGCCGTGATCGGCCGTGCGCTTCGCCAGGCCATCCTGGCAGCCGACGCGCCCGCCCGCCAGGAGGCCCTTCGCCAGCTCGAGGACGCCCGCAAGCGGATCCGCAAGACCGGCGCGGAAATCCGCCCCAGGTTGCTGAAGAAAGAAAACGGTGAACTGATCGACCGCTTCGAGCGGCTTTATGTCGCCTATGGCGTGCTGGTGGACCGGGCGCTGTCTCGCCTGGAGCAGGGGCGGGAGGACGAGGCCCGGGCCCTGGTAGGCTCAGCCGAGTTCCAGCATGCCGGTGCCGCCGTCGAGCAGTTGCTGGTCCAAGGGGCAGAGATCAGTGATGCCAACCTCGATGCGGCGGCGCACGATGCCGTGGCTTCGGCCATGGCCAGCCTCTGGCTGTTCGCGGCGTTGCTGGTGTGTGGTGTGGCGGTCGCCCTGGGCGCCAGCCGTCTGATCGGGCGCTCCATCCGCCTGCCGCTGTTCCGGCTCCGGGATTCCGTCGCGGAGATGGCGCAGGGCAATTTGGATCGGTCGCTGCCCTTTGCCGATTATCCCAACGAATTTGGGGAGTTGTCCCGGGCCATCGGCGTGCTGCAGGCGGAAGCCCGGCGCATGGGAGCGCAACGTTGGATCAAGACCAATCAGGCCGCCATTCAGGCCGAACTGCAGACGGCGGAATCCCTTCCCGTCCTGGCCCGCAACTTCCTGGCCGCCATCGCGCCGCTGCTGAATGTGGGACGTGGCGTGTTCTATGTCTGGGAGGAGGAGGAGCGCCATCTGCGTCTGCTGGGCAGCTATGCCCATCTCGAGCGCAAATCGGTCCACCAGACCTTCCGGCTGGGCCAGGGGGTGGTGGGGCAATGCGCCTTGGAACGTCAGCCCATCGTCATCACCGACCCGCCCGAGGATTATGTCCATATCGGCTCCGCTCTGGGCGAAGCGCCGCCGCGTGTCATCGCGGCTCTGCCGGTGCTGCATAACGCGAGACTCATGGCCGTGGTGGAACTGGCGGCCTTCGATCGCTTCGGTCCCGATCAGGAGGCTCTGCTGGAAGGAATTCTGCCCGCCCTGGCCATGACCATGGAAATCCTCGGCCGGACGGTCAAGACCCGGGACCTGCTGGACGAGACCCGGCGTCAGGCCGAAAGCATGGAAAAGCAGGCCGCCCGCCTGGAGGAACAGGCCGTCGAACTGGAGGCGCAGCAGACCGAGATCCGTGCCACCGAGGCCTGGTATCGCGGCATTATCGAGGCGGCGCCCGACGGCATGCTGGTGATCGATGATCGTGGAATGATCATCCTGATCAATCCCCAAGCTGAAGCCATGTTCGGCCATGGGAGCGGCGAATTGACCGGGCGGCCCGTCGAGCCCCTGATTCCCGCCCTGATGCGGCAGGACTATGGGACACGGCAGGGGCACCGGCTACAGGGCGTCCGGAGGGACGACACCGTCTTTCCGCTAGTGGCTGGCCTGTCCCGCTTGCCCACCATCGGTGGCCACGGCGGGTGCATCTGCGTATCCCTTCGCGAGATTGTCGTGGGGGAGGTGCCGGCCCCTGAGCCGTGGCCGGGGGCTGCCCCCCCTCTGCCCGAGCCCATCGCACCCGCGCCAGAGCCGGCCCCTGAGACCAAGCCGGCCCCTGAAGCCATGCCGGCGGCTCGGTCTGCCGATGCCCTTCCCGATCTGCCCGGCATCGATGTGAAGGCGGGCTTGGCGACCATGGCCAACAAGCTGTCGCTCTACACCCGGATGCTGATCAAGTTCCGGGAGGGGCAGGGGCGATTCGCCGAGCTTTTCGCCGCCGCCCAGGCTGATTCCGATCCGTCCGCCGCCACCCGGGCCGCCCATACGCTGAAGGGCACCGCCGGGAATATCGGCGCCAAGGGCCTGCAAGCCGCGGCGGCCGCGTTGGAACATGCCTGCAAGGAGGGAGGCCCGCAGGACGAGATCGAGGTCCTGCTGTCCAACACCCTGGCCGAACTGGAGCCGGTCATGGCGGGCCTGCGCCGCCTGGAGGGGGCGGAGCCGTCCACGGCCCCCGCCATCTCCGACGCCGAGGTGTGGGTGGCCCTGGGCAAGCTGGCGGCATTGCTGGAAGACAGCGATTCCGAGGCGGGCGACCTGCTGGAAGGGCTGCTGCCCAAGCTGGCGGGCACCGCGCTGGCCACCGCCTTGCAACCGGTGGCCAAGGCCATTGACGATTGCGACCTGGACGAAGCCCTGGTGCAGCTCGGGAAGGTCAAGGTCCCATGACGGCGCCGCTTTACGTGGCGGGAATCGGCGCATCGGCCGGCGGGTTGGAGGCCATGCTGCTGATGTTCGCCCGGCTGCGCCCCACCGGGCGCATCGCCTACGTGGTGGCCCAGCACATGGCCGATAACGGCCACAGCGATCTGGTGGTCAGGCTGATCCAGCGGGAATCCGCCCTGCCGGTCAGGCTGGCCGTCCATGGGAGCAGACTGCTGGCCGATACGGTGCTGGTCATTCCCGCCGGCCGGGAGGGACATGTGGGCGACGGTGCGCTGGCGCTGCGCGATCCGGCACCCGAGCATCTATCGACTCCGTCGATCAATGCCTTGCTGACGTCCATCGCCGAGAGCTGTGGCCCGGCGGGGATCGGCATCATACTGTCCGGCGCCGGGTCCGACGGTGTCGTCGGGTGCCGGTCGATCAAGAGCCGCGGCGGGACGACGCTGGCGCAGGAGCCGTCCGAGGCCAAGTTCGACGGCATGCCCAGTGCCGCCATCGGTGCCCGGCAGATCGATCAGGTCCTGTCGGCGGAAAAGATGGGGGACGCCCTGGCCGCGCGTCTCTCCTGTTCGGCCCCCGCAGCCGGTGAGGTGGCCCATCTGGAGACGGCGACGGGAGCGGACCTGAATGAATTGCGGGATCTGGTCGCCAGGGTGCACCGGGCCACCGGCGTCGATTTTTCCAGCTACAAGGAGGAGACCCTGCTGCGTCGGCTGGAAAAGCGGAAATCCATCCTGGGGATTGGGTCGGGCGCCGCCTATCTGGCGCTGATCCGCCGCGACCCCGAGGAATTACATGTGCTGCAACGTCTGTTCCTGGTTTCGGTATCCTCGTTCTTTCGCGACCGGGACTCGTTTCGCGTGCTGGAGCGAGCCCTGGCGGCGGCCCTGGCGGAAAAGCCCGCGTCGGAGCCTGTCCGGGTCTGGGTGCCCGGCTGCGCCTCGGGCGAGGAGGCCTTCACCCTGGCCATCGTCCTGAGGGAACTGGCCGGGCGTCTCGGCCGCGATCAGCCCATGGCCATCACCGCCACCGATCTCAATCCGGAGGCCCTGGCCATGGCCCGCGAGGGGCTCTATCGCAAGACGGCCTTCAAGGAGACGGAGGACATCCTGCGCGACCGCTATTTCGTGGCGCGGGGGCAGCATTACGAGGTGACGCCGGAACTTCGAGCCGGCGTCACTTTCGAACGGCGCGACGTGCTGGCCGGGGCGCCACCGGCCGATCTTGATCTGATAAGTTGCCGCAACCTATTGATTTATATGAAAAGTGCGCTGCAGGACAGCTTGGTGAAGACGTTTCATCAGGCTCTGAGGCCGTTTGGGTTGCTGTTCATCGGGCAATCCGAGTCCCTCAGCTTCATCGGGAATTCGTTGTTCGGCCCCGTCGACCACTACCACCGGCTGTTCCGTCGGCGCCGTTGAACGTCTGGAAAGGACCCTCCATGAAAGCCCTCTTGAATACCGTCGAGCGCCTCAGGCTCACCACCAAGCTGGTGATCGGCTTTTCCGCGGGCATCCTGGTGGCCCTGGTGATCGGCCTGACGTCTCTGTCCAGCCTGGGAGAGATCGAGGCCGATATGGAGCGGATGTATGAAACCGACCTGCTCGGCATTTCCCACGTCAAGGAAGCCAACATCAACCTGATCTACATGGGCCGCGCCATGCGCCAGATGATGATCGCTCAGGATGACGTGACTCGCGATAGGGCAAGAACCCAGGTGATGGCGGCGCGCGAGACTTTGCGGGCGGAGATGGCCGAGGCGCGCAAGGGGTTCTTCCGGCCGGAGACCCTTGCCCAGGACGAAAAGTTCACGACGAACTTCAGTAGGTTCAACGAGAATGTCGAACACGCCCTGGCCCTGATCGAGCGGGAAAAGGCCAACCCGTCGACGGCGGCCCGGTTCATCACCAGCACCGACTTCATGAGCGTGGTCAATATGGCCGACGACGACCTGACCGCGCTAAGCAAGATCAAGGAGCGACAGTCCAAGGCGACGGTCGAGGAGGCCCGCCGCAAGAGCGACGGGGCCAAGCGGACCGCAGTCCTGTTCTTGGTCCTGGGCGCGATGCTGTCGGCGGCGCTGGGCGTACTGATCGGGGTCTCCATCACCGGTCCCAACCACCGCCTGAGCCGGTCGGTGGAGGAATTGGCGGCGGGAAAGGTCGAGGCGTCCATCCCCCATGCCGACTATCCCAACGAAATCGGCATCCTGGCCCGCTCCATCCGGGTGCTGCAGGACATCTACCGCAAGGCTGACGAGCAGCATTGGGTGAAGTCCCATGTGGCGGAGATCGGGGCCGCTCTGCAGCGGGCCGACGACTTCGTTACCCTGACCCAGGACGCGGTGTCCCGAATCGCCCCGGTGATAGGGGCCGGACACGGCGCCTTCTACGTGGCCGACGGACAGGGGGCCTACAGCCTGCTGGCCAGCTATGGCTACCGCGAGCGCAAGCACCTGAGCAATTGCTTTGCCGAGGGCGAGGGGCTGGTGGGCCAGTGCGTCGTCGAGAGGGCGACCATCGTGCTGACCGCGCCCAAGGACTATATCCGTATCGGGTCCGGCCTGGGCGAAGGTCCGCCCGCCTGCATCATGGTTCTGCCGGTCATTCACGGCGAGCGGGTGCTGGGTGTGCTGGAGGTGGCGTCGTTCCAGCCGTTCACGGCCCGCGAGCAGGCCGTGCTGGAAGCCCTGATGCCCATCTTGTCCGCCAGCCTGGAGATTCTCGACCGCAATCTGCGTACCCGCGAGCTTCTGGCAGCCAGCCAGGAGCAGGCCGAGCGCATGGAAAAGCAGGCCGCCCAGTTGGAGGAGCAGCAGGTGGAGATGGAAGCGCAGCAGGCGGAATTGCTGGAAACCGAGAACTGGTTTCGCAGCATTATCGAGGCCGCACCCGACGGCATGATGGTCACGGATGAATCCGGTCGCATCCTGCTGGTCAATCCTGCCGCCGAGGCCCTGTTCGGCTATGACGCGGGCGAACTGGTCGGCGGCGACATCGACGCCGTGGTGTCGCCGGACCGCCGGATGGGGCTGCGCAAGGACGGTGCCCGATTTCCGCTGGTCGCGTCGTCAAGCCCGCTGCCGCCACGCGGCACCCGGGGTCGCTGCGTCAGCTTGACGGTGCGGGCGGCGTAAGAGGCAATGGTGATCACCACAACGGCAACCACCGGATAGGGCGGGACGAATGCGCGTATCGACGGTCGTCAGCCTCGGCATGGGATTGGTGATTCTGGCCAGCATGGTGCTGATCGGGCGGGTGATGGCGCCGCACCTGGACCGACAGGCCAGTATCCAGTCGGGGCGGGCGGCGGAAAGGCTCATGGAGCTGGGGCTTGGCGCTGCGACCCGGATTTCCGCCGAGCGCGGTCCGGCCAACGGCATATTGGGCAGTGATCTGCCTCTGCCCTCCGACCGCGTGGAAGCCCTGCGGGCGGCGCGTGAGGTGACGGATGCGGCTCTGCATGAGGTGACGGCCGAGTTGAACGGCCGCCATCCGCTGCGCCAGTCCGACGTCATCGCCCTGTCCCTGGCCGAGTCCGGGCGGCAACTGGCCGCCGCGCGGCGGCAGATCGACACGTTGGCGTCCAGGCCGCGGGCCGAGCGCAACGACGCGGAGGTCTTGGCGGCGGTCAGCGCCATGGTCGAGGTCCTGCCCCTGCTGGCTCCGGGCCTCAATGTCATCGAAAACAACCTGGCTCAGGCCGACCCGGCGTTGATCAATTTCGTGACCATTGCCCGCCTGGCCACGGAGATGCGGGATCAGGCGGGTCAGCTCGGCTCGGTTTTTACCGCCCCTTTTGTCGCCCGCCGGCCCATGAGCGTGGATGAGCTGGCGCGAATCGAGCGCTCCCTGGGTATCATCCAGGCCCTGGATTACCAGTTGCGTCTGGCTCTCGACAAGACCGGCTCGCCGCCCGAATTGAAGGCGGCCCTGGCTGTTATCGACGCCGAATTTTTCGGAGGAGGGCTCCCCCTGGCCCGCAGAATCCGAGATATGGGCCGCACGGGCGGCGAATACGGCATGGGGGCGGCGGACTTCGCCAAGATCTATGTGCCGCAGATGAACGTGATTCTGGGATTGCGCGGCGCGGCGCTGCATTCCATTTCCGCCCGCATGACCGGCATCGAGGCCGAAAGCCGCTCGGCCATGCAAATCACGCTGGGGCTGGCCGGCATCGTCTTTGTGTCCGTCCTGGGGTGCTTCCTGGTGATCGTCCGGCGCATGTGGCACCCCTTGTCGCAGGTCAACAGGGCCTTGGGGCAACTGGCCCGGGGCGAGGACAGGATGGATCTGCCCCTGGTCCGGCGACATGACGAAATCGGCGAAGTGGTGGACTCGCTGACCCGGCTGGCCGCGGTGGTCCGCGAGCGTGCCGAGGAAAGCCACGTCTCCGGCCTGGTGGCGAAGATCACGTCCGGCCTGCAATCCGCCGAGGACTTAGCCAGCCTGTCCCAGGTGCTGTTCACGCATCTCGAGCCCATCCTTCATCTGGGCTTTGCCGGCTATTTCCGGCTCGACGATCAGGCGCGGGCCCTGTTGTCTTGTGGTGGCTATGCCCGGGATGGCGAGGCGTCGCCGCCGGGGCGGGTGGAACTGGGCGACGGTCTGGTGGGCGAATGCGCCCTGGAAAAGCGGGAAATCCTGATCGCCGATCCGCCGCCGGGCTATGTCCGGGCTCGGACCGGGTTGCTGTCGGCGCTGCCCCGCGCGGTGCTGATCCTTCCGGTTCTGAGCGGCGGTCAATGCCTGGGCGTCATAGAGCTCGCCATGTTGCAACCCTTGGGCGGGACCGGCCGTCGCGTCCTGGACGACGTTCTCCCTTTGCTGGCCATGCGCATGGAAATCCTGGCCAGGACCGAGCGCACCCAGCAGCTTCTGGCCGCCACCCGCGAGTTGGCCGAGACCCTGGAAGCCAACCAGACCGAGATCCAGTCGCTGCTGTCAGAGCAGCAGGCCATCTTCGAGGCGGCGACGGTGGGCATAGCCTTTCTGAAGAACCGGGTCATCGTGCGCGGCAATCCGCGCCTGGACAAGCTGTTCGGCTATGGTCCCGGCGAACTGGTTGGGCAATCCACCCGCATCTGGTTTGCCGACGATGCCGCTTTCGCCGATGTGGGCGGGGCCTACGAAGCCTTGTCCCGGGGCGAGGTCCACCAGCGGGAACAGGAATATCTCCGCAAGGACCAAAGCCGCTTCTGGTGCCGCATCAGCGGCAGCGCCATCGACCCGTCCGACCTGTCGCGGGGCACGGTTTGGATGCTCGAGGACGTCACCCAGGCCCGCGCCACCGCCGAGGCCCAGGCCCGGGCCAAGGATGCCGCCGAGGATGCCGCCCGGACCAAATCGGACTTCCTGGCCAATATGAGCCACGAGATCCGTACCCCCATGAACGCCATCATCGGCATGGCCCATCTGGCGCTGAAGACCGATCTCGATCCGCGCCAGAAGGACTATGTGCGCAAGATTCAGCAATCGGGCCAGCATCTGCTGGGAATCATCAACGACATCCTCGACTTCTCCAAGATCGAGGCCGGCAAGCTGGAGGTGGAGGCCACCGAGATCCATCTCGACAAGGTTCTGGAGAATGTGGGCAACCTCATTTCGGAAAAGGCCACCGCCAAGGGCCTGGAACTGCTGTTCGACGTGGGAGCCGGCGTTCCCCTCGACCTGATGGGCGACGCGCTCCGCCTGGGGCAGGTGCTGATCAACTACGCCAACAACGCGGTCAAGTTCACCGAGGCGGGAGAGATCGTGGTGGCGGTGCGCCTGATGGAGGATCTCGGCCCCGACGTCATGCTGCGCTTTGAGGTCCGCGATACCGGCATCGGCCTGACCGACGAGCAGAAGGCAAGGCTGTTCCAGAGCTTCAGCCAGGCCGACACCTCCACCACCCGCAAATTCGGCGGGACCGGCCTGGGGCTGGCCATCTCCAAGAAGCTGGCCGAACTGATGGGGGGGAGCGTCGGCGTCGACAGCGTGCCAGGCCAGGGCTCCACCTTCTGGTTCACCGCCCGCCTGGGCAAGGGCAAGCCGCGCGCTCCCCTGATCCCGGAAGCCGAGCTGCAGGGCCGGCGCATGCTGGTGGTCGACGACAACGAGAACGCCCGCGCCGTGCTGGTGGACATGCTGAGCGCCATGTCGTTCGAGGTCGATGCCGTGGACTCGGGGGCCAAGGCCCTGGATGCCATTCGCGATGCCGTGCTGGACCTGCCCTACGACGTGGTTTTCCTGGACTGGCAGATGCCCGACATGGATGGCCTGGAGGTGGCGGAACAGATTCACTCCATCCGGCTGCCCTTTCCCCCGCATCTGATCATGGTCACCGCTTATGGCCGCGAGGAGATCATCAAGGGCGCCCAGGCGGCCGATATCGGCGAGGTGCTGATCAAGCCGGTCAGCCCGGCAGCCCTGTTCGACAGCATTATGCGGGTCTTCGCCTCGGACCAGCGGCGCGACGAGGCGGAAGACGTTTCCGAGGGCGGCTCGGTCGATCACGCCGCATTGCGCGGTCTCAAGGTGCTGCTGGTGGAGGATAACGACCTCAATCAGGAGGTGGCCGGCGAAATCCTCCGCGATGCCGGCATCGAGGTGGAGATCGCCGATAACGGCCTGATCGCCGTGGAAAAGGCCCGGGCCGGAGTCTACGACCTGATTCTCATGGACATGCAGATGCCGGTGATGGACGGTGTGACCGCTACCCGCGAAATCCGGAGGCTCGGCCACGTGGACCTGCCCATCATCGCCATGACCGCCAATGCCATGCAGGCCGATCGGGACAAGTGCCTGGAGGCGGGGATGAACGACCACATCGCCAAGCCCATCGATCCCGACACCATGTTCTCCACCATCTCGAGGTGGTGCGCCGCCGAACCTCCCCGTCGGGCCGGAACCGCGAGTGATGGATGCGCGACCAAGGTTGATGGCCGGTAATGAGTCTTGATGACGTCTTCCCGTTCACCCCGGGGTTGGGCTATCGTGCCCTCCGGCCTGACGGTCCATGCCGAATGTGCCGTGACACGAGGGAGGGGGCTTGGTGAAGGGACGCGTCGGCATTCTGATCGTCAGCCTCTGCCTGTGGTTTGCCCCTGGCGTCGCCCTGGCCGCGTCGCCCGATTGCTGGCGGCCGTTCACGTTGGCCCTGCACGACCATGGTCTGCTTTATTCGGCGGAGACCGATTCCGGCATCGACAAGGACATTGCCGAGGAGCTTGGCCGCCGCAGCGGATGCAAACTGGTGGTCAGCCTGATGTCGCGGGCCAGGATCTGGCAGTTGATCGAATCCGGCGCGCTGGATTTCAGCCTTTCAGGCATCGCCAATGCCGAACGGAACAGATTCGCCGCCTTCGCCTGGTACATCAGCAATAAATATTACCTTCTGGTCCGCAAGGATGCCGGCATCCGCAAGCTGGCTGATTTCGAGCGCGACGAGCACCTGCGGCTCGGCGTCATCCGCAGTTTCCGCTACAGCGAGACCGCCAACCAATTGGTCGACAGCCTGCAGGCCGCCGGGCGCGTCAGTCAATCGGCCGGTCTGGGTCCGCTTTACCGGGTGTTGAGCGCCAACGCCATTCAGGCCATGATCATCGAGCCCTTCGATTACCCCGCTCTGGATGAGAAGAGGATTCGGGACTTCACCGACATTATCGAATTCAACGATCCGGCGGTTCCCCACGGCTTGATCATGTCGAAGGCGTCATTGTCGCCGGAAGAGCAGGACAAGTGGCGCGATCTGGTCAGGGAGATGCGCAGGGATGGAACCGTGCGCCGGATCTTCCAGAAATATTTCCCCCCAGACCTGGCTGCGGCCATGACTGAATTCGACGATTCGCCGTGACCAGCCCACGCCTGAAGCTGTTGCCCTGGCTGGTGCTGCTCGCCTCGTTAGGTGTGACGTGGCTCGCCTGGGATCACGAGCGCGATACCGCCCAGGAACAGTTGCGGCGGCAATTCGATTTCGCCTTGAGGGATATGGCCGGCCGGATCGAGCAGCGGGTCATGACCTATGAGCAGATGCTGCGCGGCGTCCAGGGGATGTTCTCCATCGTCGGCATTTCCGAGCGTGATATGCTGGCCTCCTACGTGGACGCACTTCAGCCGGATGCCAACTTCTCCGGTATCCAGGCCATCGGCATCGTGGAGAGCGTGGCGGCAGACCGCCTGGACGAGCATCTGGGCGCCATGCGCCGGCTCGGCTTCGTGGATTACGAGATCCAGCCGGATGGCCGGCGCGAAGCCTATGCCCCCATCGTTCAGCGCGAACCCAATATCGGCGTCAACCGCAGCCGTCTCGGATTCGACACCTGGTCCGACCCGGTGCGGCGCGAGGCCATGGAGAAGGCCCGCGATTCCGGCATGCCGGTAATCTCCGGCAAGGTGCAGCTTTCCGTCGATTCGGGGGCGGGGGCTCCGCCCGGATTCATCATGTACATGCCGGTCTTCGGCAAAGGCCTGCCGCGCCAGAATGTGGCGCAGCGCCGGGCCAGCCTGGCCGGATGGGTCTTCGTATCCTTCCGGGTCAAGGATGTCATGGCCAGCCTCTACGGCGAACTGCCCCAGGGATTGGCCTTCACCATCTATGACGGGGTGACTCTGGCCGACCGGGACGTCTTGTACAAATCGCCGGAAGACGCCGGCGCCGCGACGGTTTTCGCCAGCAACGAATATCTGGTGGTGGGCGGTCACACATGGACGCTTGCGGCGAAGATGCGCCAAGCGTTCGAGGGTGGGCCGGGGCGCGACACGGCGACCGTCGTCGCCGTTGCAGGCATCGGGCTGAGCCTGCTGCTGTCCTCCCTGGTCTGGCTGATGGCCACGGGGCGGGAGCGGGCGCTGCAACTGGCGCAAACCATGACCCGGGACCTGCGGGCGGCCAAGGAGGCGGCCGAGGACGCGCAGCGTTCGCTGGCCGCCCAGGCTCACAATCTGGCCCAGTCCAATGCCGACCTTGAACAATTCGCCTATGTGGCGTCGCACGACCTGCGCACGCCGCTGCGCAATATCGTCAGCTACGCCCAGCTTCTCGAACGCCGCTACAAGGGGCATCTGGGCGCCGACGCCAATGATTTCATCGACTTCATCGTCGAGAATTCCAAGAAGATGACCTTGCTGATCTCCGATCTGCTGGAATATTCCAGGGTCTCGCGTCAGGCCGCCCCGCTGGAGCCGGTTTCGGTGGCCCGTGCGCTCCATCTGGCCATGGGCAATCTTCGCCCCGACCTGGAAGGCTGCGGGGCGGAAATCCGCATCGGCGCCCTGCCGGAGGTCCTGGCGGTGGAGACCTATCTGGTCAGCCTGTTTCAGAATCTGATCGGCAACGCCGTCAAGTACCGGAGCCGGGAGCGGCCGCTGCAGATCGCCATCGCGGCCGAGCGGACTGGCTCCGATCTGTGGCGGTTCAGCCTGGCCGACAACGGAATCGGCATCGAGCCCGCCTATCACGACAAGATCTTCGAGATCTTTCAGCGGCTGGACCCGTCCGGCGACGCCGAAGGTACCGGCATCGGCCTTACCCTGTGCCGGCGCATCGTCCATCGCTTTGGCGGGACCATCTGGCTGGAGTCCGAAATGGGACGGGGAAGCACGTTCTTTTTCACCTTGAGAGCCGTTTCGACGCCCCGAGCGTCTTTTTCGTCGACGACAACCTGACCGGCCGCCCGGCCAGGGGCGAATATGAATCTTGGACCATTGTGCGTTACCTTTGACGCCCGATGACCTGGAAGGAAAAGGATCGGAAGGAATGGATGCGCGCCATAAAACAGGCATTTCAAATCGCGGTATCGGCGACAATTCTGGCCTGGCGCCGACCATCGCCATCCGTCTCAAGATGTTCAACAGCCTGACCTCCTATGCTGGCGGCTGTGCGCCGCTGGACCTGGATGTCCCGGCCGGGACGGTGATCGGCGATCTGGTTCGTCGTTTCGGCGTGCCCAGGGACAAGATCTTCCTGGTGCTGGTCAACGGCAAGGATGTCACCCGGCAATTGGGGGCTCCGGTCAATCTGGAGCGCGGGCTGGAGGATGGCGACGAGGTGGCTTTGTCGGGTCCGGTCCCCTATTCCTGGGGCTTCGGCGCCCCGATCGTGTGACCACTATCCCCCACCGCGCTGAAAGGCCCGGTCCCAGGCAGCCAGGAACGCGGCGCCGTCGCCTTCGGCAAAGGCGAAGGCGATGCACAGGCGGGGCAGCCGGAGCGACCCGGAAAGAACCAGGGGCGGCAGTTCCTCCACCGTGACGGTGACGCCGCCGTCGATCACCAGGGTGTGCGCGTCGGCCCAGGCATAGGTGTGGCCGCGCAGGGCAAGCGGCAGGTGGCGGCGGAATTCGTCCAGCGCCATGGAGGCGACGCGTTCAGTGCTCATCCCCCTCCGATCGGCGGCCAGATGCTCACCGTGTCGCCTTCGGTCAGGCCGGTGCGGGTCCGGGCGTCGGGCGGCACGAACGTGCCGTTGAGCAGCACTAGGTGGCAATCCTTCTCAGACAGGCCGAAGCGGGCGATCAGGGCGCCGATGTCGGCGCCGTCGGGCATCTCCACCCCGGTGGCATTGGCCACCGAGCCGGGGGGCAGGTGGCGGCCCAGCAGGGCGAACAGCTTCAGCGTCACCTTGGCCAAGGCCTAAACTCCCTGTGCACAGGCCACATAGGCCTCGGCCAGACGCGACGGGTCCCGCTTCAGCCGTTCCAGCCAGGCGCCCAGCCGCAATCTGGTCTGGATCAGGCCACGGATGATGCCGATCTCGTTGGTCATGCCCACGGTATTGGCCCCGACCAGACGCCCGTCGAAGAATTCCAGGCGAAGATAGCGGAAGTGGTCCTCGTCCACCACGCGGACCTGCTCGCCGCCGTCGCGGCCCATCCATTGGCCGAACGAGCAGGAGATTAGCCCCAGCGTCTCCAGCGTGTTCATGGACAGCGAACCGCCGAATTCGGTGGGGATGCCGCTCATGTTCATGGCGGCGATGCGGCCGTGCTCCACCGCCGTGGGCTGAATTGCGTGGACTTCCCTCAGGCCGGTACAGCAATTGAAGCCCTGGGCCACGTCGCCCGCCGCCCAGATGCCATCCACGCTGGTGCGCAGATATTGGTCGACGACGATGCCATCGTCCACGGCGATGCCCGACCCGTCGAGGAAGGCGGTGTTGGTCTTCACCCCGGTGCCGACGATGACCAGATCGGCCTCCGTGGTCTTGCCGGAATCGAGGGTGATCCGCAGGCCGGTGTCCCGTTGCTCGATGGCGGTGGGTCTTCCCGCGGTCAGCACCTCGACGCCCTTGGCCCGGCACCAGCGCATGATCATGCCGCCGGCGGTCTCGTCCATCATGGAGCGCACCATGCGGCCCGACGCGCCGCAACTCACCGTGACCTTGACGCCGCGCTGGACCAGGGATTGCAAGATGATGCACGCCACGAAGCCGGCTCCCAGCAGCAGCACCCGGCGACCGGGCTGCAACATGGGGTCGATACGGCGCAGATCCTCCAGCGTCCAGCAGGAGTGGACACCCGGCAGGTCGAGGCCGGGAATGCGCGGCCGGGCCGGGGACGAGCCGGTGGCGATCAGCAGCGCGTCATAGGAAAGCTCGCCTCCGGCGGCCAGCCTGACCCGCTTTGCGGCGGGCTCGACCGTGGCGACCCGGTCGTGCAGAAGCCGGATGCCCAGGGCCTCGTAATGGTTCCAGTCCTTGCGCAGCCAGGTGCCGGCTTCGTCGATCTTGCCGGCCATGGCATAGGGGATGGCCATGCGGGAATAGGGGGGGCCGGGTTCGCCGCAAACCAGGGTTACCGAGCCGGAAGCATCCTGGTGGCGGAGGGTTTCCGCGGCGATCACTCCGGCCGGACCACCGCCGACGATGACGTAACGACGTGCCATGGCGCTTCCCCCTTAACTCAACGATGCAGAATCTGGACGAATCCATTCATGAACCGGGTCGGATCGGCCATCATCTGCTCCTTCACCGCCGTCCCCAGGCGGCGCTTGGACTGGATCAGCCCGCGCAACGCACCCACATGGTCGGTGGTGCCCACCGCCTGGGCGCCGATCACCACGTCGCTGGTGCCGTCGAATTCCAGGCGGAGATAGCGAAAGCCCGCCTCGTCCACCAGCCGGGCGCAATCGCCGCCATTGCCCTGCCACGAGCCGAACGAGCAGGTGATCAGCCCCAGGGTGTCCAGCACGTTCATGTTGAGCGAGCCGTGATAGGCCTGATCATTGCCGGTCATGTTATAGGCGGCGATGCGGCCATGGGCGGCGGCGGTGATCTGGATGGCATGGACATGGGCCTCGCCGCTCATGAAGTCGCGGCCCTGGGCCACGTCGCCGGCGGCGAACACGTCGGGCAGGCTGGTGCGCATATGGTCGTCCACCAGGATGCCGTTGCCGAGCGCGATGCCCGAGGCGGCGACGGCTTCCGTGTTGGAGCGCACCCCGGCCGAGACCACCACCAGATGGGCCGGCAGACTGGTGCCGTCGGAAAGCTCGACCACCAGGGAATCGCGGGTATCGGCGGCGGCCTGGGCCTGGGTGATGCGGCGGATGCCTGTCCCGGTGAGGACGCGCACGCCCTTGGCCTCGCACCAGCGCTTGAGCATGCCACCCGCCGTCTCGTCCATCATGCGCGGCACCATGCGGTCGCCCATCTCGACCACGGTCAGGCTGACCTGACGCAGCGCCAGGGCTTCCAGGACGATGGTGCCGACGAAACCGGCCCCCATCAGCACCACGTGGGAGCCGGGAATGGCCTGGGCCGCGATTTTGCGGGCATCGGCCAGGGTCCAGCAGGTATGGATTCCGGGCAGGTCGAGGCCCTCGATGTCGGGCCGCAGCGGCCGGGCGCCCAAGGCCAGCAGCAGCCGGTCATAGGCCAGGGTCTCGCCGCCGTCCAAGACGATGCGCCTGGCGGCCGGGTCCAGGCCGCTCATCCGCCTGCCGGGCATCAGGGTGATGCCGAGGCGCTCATAATGGTTGGGACCCTTGCGCAGATAGGTGCCGTCCTCGCCCACCTTGCCCACCAGCATGTAGGGAATGGCCATGCGGGAATAGGGGGGCTCGGGTTCGTCGCCCACCAGGGTGATGGTGGCCCCGGGCTCCAGTTCACGGATGATTTCAGCCGCCGTCACCCCTGCTGGGCCGGCTCCGACGATGAGGTGATGCACCGGACGGTTCCTCTTCGACTTATTCCGACGAGCCACAGCCGTGTCTCGTCTCGTTGTCCCTCAGGCGCCGGGCGCTTCGCTTGGCTTTCGCGGCAGAAGCCGTGGCGGGCCTCTCCCTTGCCGGCCATCCATCGACCCGAATCAGTCGGCTCCATGGATTGCCGGTATGGAACGGGGACCGCCCATCAGGACGGCCCCCTCCAGCTTCAGGCCAGTTGCAGGCGCTTCAGGGTCTCGGTGGTGGGCACGCCGTCCGTGGTCCAGCCGCGCAACTGGTAATATTCCGGCAGCATCTTTTCTAGGCCCGAGGTCAGCCCCTTGGCCGGGCCGGTCTTGGCCGCGTCCTTCAGCAGGCGCTTGGGCAAGGTGTCGTCCGCCGCCGTCATGCCGGCCGCCAGATTGAACTGGCGTTCCAGGGTCCAGATGCGCTCGCCCACCTCGAGAAGGATTTCGGGGGTCCACTCGCCCTCGCAGGCGGCGTCGATCTGGGGCGCCAGATTCTCCAGGCTCCAGGCGAAGGTGGTGAAGATGCAGATGCCCGAGGCGTCGAACGCCGCCGTGGCGTCCTGAAACGCCTTGACCAGGGCGGCCTTGCCATCGGTGGCCAGGGGATCGCTCTTGAACGGGATGCCCAGCACTTCCGACGCCACGGTGTAGGAGCGCAGGTGACAGGCACCACGGTTGGAGGTGGCGTAGGTCAGGCCCATGCCCTGGATGCCGCGCGGATCATAGGCGGGGAATTCCTGGCTCTTGACCGTCATGGACAGTTCGGGGTGGCCGTATTTGGCGCACAGCCGGCGCGAGCCCTGGCCCAGTTCCAGGCCGAAGCCCTCGCCCTTGCCGGTCAGTTCCGCCATCTTCACCAGGGCCTCGGCCGAGCCGAATTTCAGTTCGACGCCGCCGGTCTGCTCCTTGGTGATGACGCCCATCTCAAACATTTCCATGGCCGCCGCCAGGGTCGAGCCGAAGGAGATGGGGTCGATGCCGTGCTCGTTGCACATGAAGTTGGCGAAGGTGCAGGCCTCCAGGTCGTCGACGCCGCAATCCGATCCCATGGCCCAGGCGGCCTCGTATTCCACGCCGCCCGAGGGCTCCTTGTACTGGGGCCGGGAGGTGATGGAGAAGTGGCCGGGGTCCATGCGCGAGATACGGCCGCAGGCGATGGTGCAGCCGAAACAGGCGCCATTGGTGGCCAGGTTGGCCTTGCCATCGGTGGCGCGCGGCTCGTGCATGGCCTCGGCCGAGATCTTATGGGCGCCCTCGAACTGCACTTCCTTGAAGTTCCGCGTCGGCATGGCGCCGATCTCGTTGATGACGTTCATCAGCACCTGGGTGCCGTATTTGGGCAGGCCCTGGCCGGTGACGGCGTTGTCGGCCAGCACCTTCTTCTGCTCGATGGTGGCCTTGATGAAGCGGTCGGGGTCCTTGACCGTCACGCCCCTGGTGCCGCGCACCGCGATGGCCTTGAGGTTCTTGGACCCCATCACCGCGCCCACGCCCGAACGCCCGGCGGCGCGGTGCAGGTCGTTGACGATGCAGGCATACAGCACGCCCTTCTCGCCGGCGGCGCCGATGGTGGCGACGCGCAGCATGGGGTCCTGATGCCGGGCCTTCAGGCCGTTCTCCGTCTCCCACACCGTCTTGCCCCAGAATTCGGCGGCGTCGCGGATTTCCACCGTCTCGTTCTCGATGGAAAGGTAGACGGGCTTGGGCGACCTGCCTTCCACGATGATCATGTCCCAGCCGGCGTTCTTCAGCTCATTGCCGAAGAAGCCGCCGGAATTGGAGCAGGCGATGCAGTTGGTCAGCGGCCCCTTGGTCACCACGGAATAGCGCCCGCCGGTAGAGGCGGCGGTTCCGGTCAGCGGCCCGGTGGTGAAGATCATCTTGTTGGCGGGCGACAGGGGATCGACCTTGGGGTCGACCTCCTCGGCGAAATACTTGGTGGCCAGGCCGCGCTGCCCCAGATACTGCCGCGCCCAGGCGCGGTTCAGTTCCTCGGTCTTGACGCTGCCATTGGTGAGATCGATACGGAGAAACTTGCCAGTCCAGCTCATGACCAGGCCCTCTCAATCAAGCGTGGGTGTGCGACTGGGTGTCGGTCTTCATCGCCCAGGCGCGCATCTTGTCGTAGCCGGTCTGCTCGGCATCCACGTAGGTGATCGCCCCGGTGGGACAGGCCTTGGCGCAGGCGGGATCGCCGCCGCACAGGTCGCACTTGGCCACCTTACCGCTGTCGGCCACATAGTTGATGGTGCCGAAGGGGCAGGCGATGGTGCAGACCTTGCAGCCGACGCAGATGTTGTCGTTGACCACCTTGGCCCTGGTAACGGCATCGATCCCGATGGCGTCCACCGGGCAGGCCTGCAGGCACCAGGCCTGGGCGCACTGGGTGCAGGTATAGGGGACGAAGCGGGCTTCGGAATGAATGTCGAAGACGCGGATGCGCGACTTCGACGGGTTGAAGCTGCGCTCCTTCTCGAACGAGCATGCCATCTCGCACTGGCGGCAGCCGGTGCATTTGGCCGGTTGAATGAGCAATGATTTCTGCATCCGTCGACTCCCCTGCGGGGCGCGCCCAGGGAACTGGGCGCGCGGCGGGTCCGGTCAAGGTCACGAAACCACGGCGGCCGACAATCGATCGGCCGGTCAGTTCCCTGCCGTCCCCTGATTTTCTGCAACCACAGATACATTATCATAGGATACGCTCCGCCGGTACCGCAGAAAGGTATGAGGCGGGAAAATGGCGTGCATGTGAATTTTACGGAGAAAAAACATAAAAACACATTTCCCTTGTAACGCGATAGACTCATTTTGTGGAGTTCGGTGAATCGGCGGGCCGCATCCCGCTGTGCGGCGTTGGAACCGGACGTCGCTGTGGCCTGGTTTTGACCAAGGTCAATGACCGAGGATTGAATAGTCCCCAGGCTGTTGAGCGGTAACGGTGACTTCGGCGCGACGCTCGTGCTAGATTGCGGAAGTCCATGCCGCTGATGGCGGCAATGCGGGGTTCGATGGTCTCGGTCCGGGGTAAGGCATCGGTGTTCGCGAAGCGGGGGAGCTGCCTCGGGCGGTTTGCCGCCTGGGCGGGCGCGCTTGCCCTGGCGCTGCAGATTCTGTTGCCCCTGGCTCCGGCCCAGGCGGCATTGTCCGTCGATCGGGAACTGGCGGCGTCCATCTGCCATTCCGGTGCGGGCGACGATGCCCCCGCGCCGGCCATGGCGCCGCATGACCACTGCCAGTTCTGCCAGATTCACACCGGGGCCAAGCTGCTGCTTCCCGAATTGGCGCCGATCCCGGTGTCCATGCCGGCGGCGCTGTTCGCCCTGATGCCGCCGGGCGATGGCGGCGTGGCGGGCAATCCCGGCCATCTTCCCCATCCCCAGCGCGGTCCTCCGTCCATCTCCTGACCTTTTTGGGTCGGTCCCGGCCGACCCCGCGTGTCATGGAGAATGGAGGACGAGGCAATGAGCACTTCCACCGTCAAGAATGCGGCCAAGACCAATGAGGTCGGCCTGGGCTCCCTGGTGCTGGGCACCGGGCTGACCGTCGCATCGCTGATCCTGGTTCCCGCCCTGTCTCAGAGCCTGGGCGTGGGGCCGAGCCTGACCGGCGCCCTGCGCGTGGTTCTGATGAAGGCGGCGGCCCGGGTGTGATGCGAAGCTCCGATGTCTTTCTGGTTCTGGCTCTGGCGATGCTGACCCTGTTCGGGGCCAGTTTCGCCGATGCCGCCCGTGGCGTGGCCGCGGCGCGTCACGGTCTGGCCGCCAAGGCCGAAATGGTGGAGCAACTGGGCCTGACCGATCTGGTGCTGTTCACCGAGGCCCGCTACACCCGCCATCCCAGTCAGGCCGATCTGCATTCGGCCTTCCAGGACCACCCCTTCGCCCTGGACCACTTTCCCAGCGGATCGCTGTTGCCGCCGCCCCTGCTGAACGGACCAAGTTCATGAGCGCCTGGCTGCACAAGCAGCGCAATCTGCTGGACTTCACCCTGTCGTCGCTGTCGCGGCGACGGGGCAAGACGCTGGGGATGATGGCGGTCTATACCGCCATCGTCTTCGTGCTGGCCTCGGTGATGCTGTTCTCCCACGCCATCCGCCGCGAGGCCGCCGTGGTCCTGGCCAAAAGCCCGGAAGTGCTGGTCCAGCGCATGGTGGCCGGACGCCATGATCTGATTCCCGCCCGCCATCTCGACGCCGTCAAGGGCATCCGGGGCGTGCAATCCGCCGAGGGGCGGCTGTGGGGCTATCTGTTCGACCCGGCCGCCGCGGCCAATTACACTTTGATGGTTCCCGCCAATCCCCGCATCGAGCCGGGCAAGGTGGTGATCGGCGACGGCGTGGCGCGGGTTCGAAGCGCCGATCCCGGCGACCTGATGAGCTTTCGCGCCCATGACGGCGCCCTGGTCCAGTTCAAGGTGGACCGCGCCATCTCGCGGGACTCCGCCCTGGTCTCGGCCGACCTGTTCCTGGTGGCGGAAGAGGATTTCCGCCGCCTGTTTGGCATCGCGCCCGGCCTGTTCACCGATCTGGCCATCTCGGTGCGCAATCCGCGCGAGGTGACCAAGATCGCCGAGAAGATCGACGCCGCCTTGCCCGACACCCGCATCATTCTCAGGGACGAGATCCTGCGGACCTACGAGTCGGTGTTCGACTGGCGCGAGGGCATGCTGCTGGTGCTGCTGGCCGGCTCGATCCTGGCCTTCGCCATCTTCTCGTGGGAGAAGGCCTCGGGCCTGTCGGCCGAGGAGCGGCGCGAGATCGGCATCCTCAAGGCGGTGGGCTGGGAAACCAGCGACGTCATCCGCCTGAAGATGCTGGAAGGCCTGGTGGTGTCGCTGTCGGCCTTTCTGGTGGGCTATCTCCTGGCCTATTTCCACGTCTTCCACTTGGGGGCCGGATTGTTCGAACCGGTGCTGAAGGGCTGGGCGATGCTGTATCCAAAATACAAGCTGACGCCCTTCGTCGACGAATTGCAGGTGGCCACCCTGTTCTTCTTCACGGTGTTTCCCTACACCATCGCCACGGTGGTGCCCATCTGGCGGGCGGCGATCGTCGATCCCGATACGGTGATGCGATGATCCGCCCCACAAGCCTGATTGTCATCCCGAGCGCAGCCGAGGGATCTCCGCCTGCTCCGACTGTGCCGCAATGGAATAGCCGGATCAGGACGAGATCCCTCCTCCCGCGGGTCGTCGGGATGACAGGCGGAGGTCTGCGATGATCCATCTTTCCGACGTCCGCAAGGCCTTCAACCAGGGCAAGTCCAACGAGTTCTGGGCCTTGAAGGGCATCGACCTTTCGGTCCGGGCCGGCAAAGTGACCGTGTTTCGCGGGCCTTCGGGCTCGGGCAAGACCACGCTGCTGACCCTGGTGGGCTGTCTGGCGCGTCCCACCTCGGGCCGGGTGCGGCTGCGCGACCGCGATATTTCCGGCCTGCCGGAGCGGTTCCTGACCGATATCCGCCGTTCCACCTTCGGTTTCGTGTTCCAGCAGTTCAACCTGCTGAAGGGCATCAGCGCCCTGGAGAACGTCATGATTCCGGCCTATCCCTTGGGTGTCGACCGCAAGGAGCTGAGCGAGCGCGCCCATGCCCTGATGGAGAGCCTGGGCATCGGCGCCAAGGCGTCGTCCATGGCCGAATGGCTGTCGGGCGGCGAGGCCCAGCGGGTGGCCATCGCCCGGGCCTTGATCAACGACCCCGAGGTGGTGATCGCCGACGAGCCCACCGCCAACCTGGACAGCGAGCGGTCGCGGCAGTTCCTGGCCATCGTCGAGACCTTGAAGGCCTCGGGCAAGACGGTGCTGATGACCAGCCATGATCCCCTGGTCTGCGACACCGAAGTGGTCGACCATGTGGTGTCCCTGCGCGACGGCCAGTTGGTGGAGGCGCGCTGATGCTGTTTCAGCCGGCCATCATCGCCCTGCTGCTGGCCTCGCTGGCCGGCACCGTGATGGTGGCCGCCTCGGTGCCGTTCGCCGTCGCGGTGCTGCGCCGCTGGGATACCGCCAGCGGCTCCGAGGCTCAGTTGGAGATGGAAAAGCGCACCTATCTGGTCTCCACCCTGCTGGTGGTGGTGCTGCTGTCCGAACTGGCCTCGCTGGTGCTGTTCGTGTTCAACGCTGACCGCATGTCCTCGCTGTTCGTCGGCGCCATGTGCGCGGTGGGAACGCTCAACGTCAACGAGTTCGGCTTTCCCGCCCTGTACCTCAAGATCGTGGTATTCTTCGCCGCCGGGGCCTGGCTGGTGCTCAATCACGTGGATTCTCGGGGTTTCGACTATCCCCTGGTGCGGGTGAAGTATGGTGCGCTGATGGCCCTGGCGCCGCTGATGGCGGCGGCGGCGGGGGTGCAGCTGGCCTATTTCCTCGGCCTGCGCGCCGATGTGATCGCGTCGTGCTGCTCCACCCTGTTCTCCGGGGCGACCCAGGTGACCAGCGACAAACTGGCGGCGGTGGCGCCGGAAGTCTCGCTGGCCGGGCTGGCCCTGATTCTGGGGCTGGCGATGGCGGTCGGACGGCGGGTCCTTGCCCGTGGCACGGGGGCGGTGGTCTATGCCGTCCTCTCCGTCCTGGCCTTCGTGGTGGCCATGGAAGCGGTGGTGGCGGCCATCTCGGTCTATGTCTACGAGTTGCCGCACCACCATTGCCCCTTCTGCATCCTGAAGGGCGAATACGGCCATGTGGGCTACGCCCTCTATGTCCCGCTGTTCGCCGCCGCCGTGCTGGGGCTGGGGGGCGGCATCGCCCAATGGGCCTCGGGCCTGCCCAGTCTGGCCGAGGCGGCGCCCCGGATCATGCGGCGCTGTGTCGGCTCCTCCATGGCGGGGTTCGGCCTGTTCGGCGCGGTGACGCTGTGGCTGATCTGGCGCTCGCACCTGATCTTGCTGGAGCCCGAGCGGCTTTTGCCCATCCTGCCCGGAGGCCAACCATGAGAGCGTTCCGTCTGTTGGCCGTCCTGCTGCTGTTGGCTGGGTGCGGCGAGGAGGGGGGCAAGGCCCCCCATGTGGGCGATGCGCCGCCCGCCTTTAAGCTGAGCGCCCTGGACGGGGCGGTGGTGGATTATCCCGCCCAACTGTCCGGCAAGGTGGTGGTGGTGCGGTTCTGGGCGACGTGGTGCCCATTCTGTAAGGACGAAATGAAGATGATCCAGGCCGTGTGGAGCCAGTCCCGCGACAGGGGCTTCGAGGTTCTGGCGGTCAATGCCGGCCAGGACAAGGGCGACATCGACGGATTCGTCGCCAAGCTGGGCGTGACCTATCCGGTGCTGCTGGACCCCGGCTCCAAGGTCACCCGGCAATACGGCGTCACCGGCCTGCCCATGACCCTGTTCGTCGGCCGCGACGGCAGGATCAAAGGCCGCATCCTGGGCGAGACCGACGAGGCCACCTTCCGCCGCAAGCTGGAGGAGCTGCTATGAACAATACGCCGGAGCAGAGCTGCGACCTTTGCGGTCTGCCGGTGCTCAAGGACGGCCTACACTTGAAGGCCTCTGGGCGGGAATACGCCTTTTGCTGCGAAGGCTGCCGGGGGATCTGGGTGATGCTGAACCCGGATGCCGTCGAGGATAAGGGGACAAAAAATGATGAGCAATGAAACCAACCATCTTGGACATGAACTTGGAAAGGGGGCTGTGATGACTGTTGGATATGTGGCGGGACGGAGTCTGTTCGGGCGTTTGCTGCTCAACCCGGTGGTGATGCTGGGGGCGGGAATCGCCATCGGCTATTACGGCTACAAGTACCGCAAGGAGATCACCGCCGCTGTGGCCAAGGCCGGCGACATGGGCAAGGACATGGTGCTGAACGCCAAGGAGAACCTGGCCGATCTGGTCGAGGAGACCCGCGAGGCCGAGGAAGCCAAGGCCAAGGAATAGCGGGGAGGCTGCGGCCATGATTGGAGGAAGGGGGAAGGCGGCCCAGGCCGCCCGCGAGGCGCGTGCCAGGGTTCTGTGGCGGGGCATGGCCGTGCGGTATCGCGCCGAGGGCCATGTCCGCTTCGACCTGCCCGAGCCGCTTTGCACGCCCGAGGCGGCGGCGGTGCTGACCGGCGGGCTGGAGGTGATCGAGGGCGTCTACCGTGTCCACGTCTTCACCGGCGCGGGCAAGCTCTCCATCCGCTGGTTCGAGGATGTCTGTCCCCTGGCCGACATCGTCCGGGTGCTGGCCGGGCTGGTGGCCGAGGCGGTGGACCTGGACCGCGAACCGCCGGCCCCGGGCGAGGAGCCGGTTCCGGCCGGCTGGCTCGACCGCCTCAAGGCCTGTGCCCCGGTCCAGGCGGTCCGCCGACGCTATGACGACCTCCGGGCCAAGGCCGAGGTGGTGCGCCAGATCGTCGCTATCAAGACCGGAAAGCCCATCCCGGGCGGCGTCGACCTGCAGGAATGGCTGATCCATTTCTGCAACGACCTGGTGGCCTTCTACCTGATCCGCCAGCACTGGGACCGCATCATCGGCCAGTGGCTGCCCCGGCCGTGGGCTCATCGCTACCAGTGGCTGACGGTGATCTACCTGACCTTCCTGCTGGTCCGTTACCGCAAAGGGGCGGGTCCCAAGCTGGTGAAGAAATGATGGAGGCCATCCAGGTCGTCCACCAACTGCGGCGCCGGGTCCGGGTGGTGGTTCCGGCGCTGAAGGGGGAGGCCGAGCGGCTGTGCCTGCTGGAAATCCTGCTGCGCAAGCACGCCGCCATCGGCGAGGTGCGGGTGGTGCCGGCGCTGGCCTCGCTGGCCGTGCGCTTCGATCCCCGCCGGATGCCGGCCGAAAACCTGCTGCGGCTGCTCGACACCGTGGCGGGCAATGTGGCCCGCGCACCCCGGCAAAAGCCGCCGCCGCCGGCCTTGGGCGATGACTCCCAACAGGCCGAGGTCTCGGTGGCGGTGGAGGGCATGACCTGCGCCTCCTGCGCCGCCCTGATCCAGATGAGCCTGAACCGCGACCCCGCCATCCGCTCCGCCAACGTCAATTACGCCACCGCGACTGCGACGGTGGTTGGGACTCTGGACCGTCCGGCCCTGGAGGCCCGCATCGGGGCGCTGGGCTACGAGGCGCGGCCCATGGATACGCTGTCCCAGCGCCGCATGATCGTCGAGCGCGAGCGCAGGCATGTGCAAGACGCCAAGCGCCGCGCCGTGGTGGCCTGTCTGCTCAGCCTGCCGGTGATGGTCATCGGCATGGCCATGCCGCGATCCCGGTTCTGGCATGTAGTGGAATTCGCGTTGACCACCCCGGTGGTGCTGGGGGCGGGCCGTCCGTTCTTCTCCCGCGCCGCCAAGCTGGCTAAAAGTCGCGCCGCCAACATGGACACCCTGATCGCCCTGGGCTCGGGTGCGGCCTATGGCCATTCGGTGGCCTCGCTGCTGGCCGGGAGGCATCACCTCTATTTCGAGGCGGCGGCGGGGATCGTGTCCTTCGTGCTGCTGGGCCGCTGGCTGGAGGAGCGGGCCAAGGGCAAGGCGGGCGACGCCATCCGCCGCCTGCTCGATCTGCAGCCGCCCACCGCCACCCTGGTTCGCGACGAGGTCGAGGTAGTGGTGCCCGTCGACGATCTGGTGGTCGGCGATATCCTGGTGGTGCGCCCCGGCGAACGGGTGCCGGTGGACGGAACCGTCACCGGCGGCCGCACCACCTTGGACGAATCCATGGTCACGGGCGAAAGCATGCCGGTGGTCAAGGGGCCGGGCGACGGGGTGATCGGCGGCTGCATCAACGGAGCGGGTAGCTTCCGTATGCGCGCCACCGCCGTGGGCCAGGACACCGTGCTGGCCGGTATCGTCCGCATGGTCGATCACGCCCAGGCCGCCAAGCTGCCGGTGCAGCGTCTGGCCGACCGGGTTTCCTCGGTCTTCGTGCCGGGCGTGGTGGCGGTGGCGGGGGTGACCTTCGCCACCTGGCTGGCCGGGGGGGCGAGAGTATCCACCGCCCTGGGCAATGCGGTGTCGGTGCTGCTGATCGCCTGCCCCTGCGCCCTGGGGCTCGCCACGCCCACCGCCATCATGGCGGCCACCGGACAGGCGGCGCGGCGCGGCATCTATATCCGCAACGGCGAGGCGCTGGAGACGGCTTCGAAGCTCGGCGTGCTGGTGTTCGACAAGACCGGGACGGTGACGGAAGGGCGCCCTGTGGTTTCCCATTTCTCGGCCCGGCCGGGCTTTGATCCCGACCAGGTTCTGGCCCTGGTCGCCGCCGCCGAGGCGGGGTCCGAGCATCATCTCGGCCGCTCGGTGGTGGATTACGCCCGCTCGCGTGGGATCGAGCCCTCCTCGGCCGAAGAGTTCATGGCCGAGATCGGGCGCGGCATCCGTGCCCGGGTGGGTCGGCATGTGGTGCAGGTGGGCAGCGCCGCCTTTCTGGCGGAAGAAGGCGTCGGTGTCGACCAACTCCCATCCCTCGACGGCCAGACTCCAGTCCTGGCCGCAATCGACGGCAAGTTCGCCGCCCTGTTCGCCATCTCCGACCGGCCGCGTCCCACCTCGGCGGCGGCCATCGCCCGCCTGCACGAGATGGGCATCCGCACCATCATGGTGACCGGCGACGTGGAGGCCGCCGCCCGTCACATCGCCGCCGAAGTGGGGATTCCCGAGGTGGTGGCCCAGGCCTCTCCGTCGCGCAAGCAGGAGATCGTCGCCGAGCTTCGGGCCGCCGGTGAAGCGGTCGGCATGATCGGCGACGGCATCAACGATGCCCCCGCCCTGGCCGCCGCCGATGTGGGCTTCGCCATCGGCACCGGCACCGACGTGGCCATCGAGGCGGCGCCGGTCACCCTGGTCAACGGCGACATCGCCAAGGTGGCCGAGATGATCGAGCTGTCGCGCAAGACCATGCGCATCATCCGCCAGAATCTGGTCTGGGCCATGGGCTACAACACCATCGCCATTCCTGGCGCCGCCCTGGGGGAACTCAGCCCCATGGTGGCCTCGTCGGCCATGGCACTGTCCTCGGTCTCGGTGGTGACCAACTCGCTGCGGCTGCAGAAGGACCGGTAGGTGGGAGGCGAACTCGACTATACGCTTGCCTTCATGGCCGGCATCCTGGGCAGTGGCCATTGCGTCGGCATGTGCGGCTCGCTGGTCTCGGCCTGCTTCGTCCGCATGGGCGAGAACGGCCGGGGGGCTCTGCCGGCGCTGGCCTATCACGGGGCGCGGATCTCCATCTATGGGCTGGTCGGCCTCGTCGCGGCGGCCCTGGGCCTCGCTTTGGTCTCCACCGGCATCGTCGGCAAGGTCCAGGGCGTCCTTCAGATCGTCGCCGGCCTGGTGGTCATCGCCCTCGGCCTCGACATCCTGGGCTGGCTGCCCCGGCGGCTGCCGTTGATCGGCATGCCCATGCGCAGCTTCGGGAAATACTATTTCGCCGCCGCCTCCAAGGGGGCGGTGCCGGGAGCGGCCCTGGCCGGGGTGATGAACGGACTGATGCCCTGCGCCCTGACCCTGGCGGTGGCGGTCAAGGCGACGGCGGCGCCGCAGGTGTGGCAGGGCGGGGCGCTGATGCTGGCCTTCGGGCTGGGCACCTTGCCATCCATGCTGTTCGTGAGCCTGGTGCTGGGCTGCCTGGGCTCGCGGGCACGCGGCTGGCTGCTGAAGGGGGCGGCCGTGGTGGTCATCGCCCTGGGCGCCGCCACCCTGATGCAGGGCCTGCGCTTTTTCGCGGTCATGAAAAACCTGCCCAACTGGTGAGCCTTTTGCGTCCGTCCCCGGCGAGGGGCACTCCTTTGAACTCACAAGGAAACCTCATGCGCCTGCTTGCTGCATTGTTGCTGTCCCTGGTTTTGTTCTCCGCCCAGGCGGAGGCGGGCGAGGTGGTGGTGGCGCCGCCCGGCCCCAACAGCGTCTGCCCGGTCTGCGGCATGTTCGTGGCCAAGTATCCGGAATGGGTGGCCGCCGTGGTGTTCAAGGACGGCCACACCCACTATTTCGACGGCGCCAAGGACCTGTTCAAGTTCATGCGCGAGGTGGGCAAGTTCGATGCGGGCCACGGTCCGGGCGACATCGCCATCGTGGCGGTGACCGATTACTACGCCGTCAGGACCCTGGACGCCCGAGGGGCCTTCTTCGTGGTCGGTTCGGACGTACTGGGGCCCATGGGGCACGAACTGGTTCCCCTGGCGTCCCGGCAGGATGCGGAAGAGTTCATGGCCGATCACAAGGGCAAGAGCATCCTGACCTTCGATCAGGTGGGTGTCGAGATCCTGAAAAGCCTTGATAAGGGCTCGGCCAAGTAATCCAAACGTACGCCCGCGTCAGGCCACCCGGCGCGGCCTCGACGGTGGCGCTACTCAGCCTGTGGGCGAGCGCCGAAATGGTCGCGCGATCCTCATCGGATGCCGCCAGATCCAGGCAGGCGAGCATGTCGAGGGAGGTCCGCTGGAACAGTCGGGCCAGCCGGCCCATTTCCTGCGGGCCGAGGATCTCCAACTGGGTCGCCAGATGATTCCGATCCAGTCGCCCGGTAATCCCCCCTGGAAACAAGGGGATCGGAACGTGGAATTTTCTCGGTCAGGTGAACGAGGAGATTCGAATCCCAATACGGCCATCGGCGGCATCACACTCGCCCAGAAACTCAAACTGGCAGACTGAATTCTATGTCCGGGCCCCCTTAAGAACCGGGGGATTATCCTTGGCGAACTTCAGGGCGATGGTGGGCTTGCCGTTGTTGGTGTCGCCGTGAATCAGCAGGCGGGGCGGCCGGTGGCTGTTGGGGGCCTCGATCATCTGCTCCATCAGCGTCAGAGACTTCAGTCCGACCCGATAGGGCACCCAGCCGGTGCGGCGTACGTAGGAGAGCCGTTCTTCCAGGTCTGTCTTGGCCGGCGGGACGGGCAGCATGGCGCACCAGCCGCTCGGTGTGGGGCCGCAAATCACGCCAGAATCGACGGGAGTCGGAGACGGGATCAGGGAGGCCGGTGCCCTTGTGGCGGCCGTCTCCTATGATGCCGCGCCGCCATTGCTCTTCCGGTGAGCAGCCGATGCCGGCGACCGATGGCGTCGTCCGCTGGCGGCTCACTTGAGAAGCGTCATCGGGCTGCTGCTGGTGCGTTCCAGTTGCCAGCGCGATACCCCAGCCGCCTCGCAGGTCGCATGGAAGCGGTGGGGCCAGTCGTCGAGCATCCGGGCCGCCAGGGCAGGCGCGTAGAGATGCCCACCCCAGCGGGTGACCATGGCATCGGCCAGGATGTCGGCCGAGATGCCCGTGGCCGCCGACAGGCGGACCCGCAGGGGGCGCTCGGCCAAGCGATCCAGGTCACGGCTGTGGATCTGGGCACCGTTGGTGGCTACGCCATACAACTCGGCCGGCGTCAGGCCGTTGCTCCAGGCGGTCCTGGAGAACCACGACGAGAAGGTCTCACCCGGCAACGGCCGAGGCCGCCCCGGCCACAAGGGGATGGGCCGTCCGGCGTTCATGGATAATTCCTCGGATGTCAGAACGAGGACTCACATGGGCACGCCGAAACCGACTTCAATGCGCCAGAATTTGGCTCTTACCGGAATCGGTTTGAATCAAAGGCATGAAAATTTCCACCGCCACCCTGAATGCGGCTGCCGCCATCTATAGTGCGGAATGACAGAAGCGCTTGAAACTTGTCGCACTGCGTCAAATATGCAAAGACTTACCGAATTAACCGGGAGAGTCTCACCGTGAGCCGTTCGACCTTGATCCATCCCCTGACCGAGCCGCCGTCCCCCGCGCAATTGCTGGACGTGGCGCCGGGGGTGCGGTGGATTCGCATGCCGCTGCCCTTCGCTCTCGATCACATCAATCTGTGGGTTCTCGATGATGGCGACGGCGTGGTGCTGGTGGATACCGGCCTGGGCAACGACGCCACCAAGGCCCTGTGGGAGGACATCTTCGCCGGGCCTTTGGCTGGCAAGACGGTCAACCGGCTGATCGCCACCCATTTTCATCCCGACCACATGGGGCTGGCCGGCTGGCTGAGTGACAAGCTGGGCGTCGATCTGACCGCCATGATGCGGGAATGGCTGTTCGGCCGCATGCTGTGGCTGGAGGACAGTGCCGATTTCGTCGCCAACCAGCTCCATTACTATACCCGCATCGGCCTGGACGCCGAGCAGTTGGAGGGCGTGAAGGAGCGGCGCAACACCTATCGCTCGCGCATCGACGTGATTCCGGTCCGCGTCATCGGCATCCGCCATGGCGATACCCTGTCCGTCGGCGGGCGGAGCTGGCGGGTGATCGAGGGCGGCGGCCATTCGCCTGAGCATGCCTGCCTGTATTGCGAGGAGGCCGGGCTGCTGATTTCCGGCGATCAGGTGCTGCCGCGCATTTCGCCCATCGTCGGCGTGTGGCCGCAACAGCCGGAATCCGAGCCGCTGTCCCTGTTCCTCGATGCCCTGGACCGCCCTGCGGCATCTGCCCGGGGACACTCTGGTGCTGCCGTCCCACGGCTTGCCGTTCATGGGGCTGCACACCCGCATCGACGACCTCAAGGCCCATCATGCCGAACGCCTGGACAAGACCCTGCAGGCCTGTGCCCAGCCGGCAACCGCGGTGCAGGTGCTGAAAGTGCTGTTCACCCGTCCCTTGGATGCCCATCAACTGGGGTTCGCCACCGGCGAGACTCTCGCTCACCTCCATCATCTGATGAAGCTGGGCCGCGTGGTGCGAACTCTGGAGGAGGATGGGGTGTGGCGCTATCGCCGGGCTTAGCAGGCTGCGGAAAGGCTCTACTTCGGGGGCTTTTGCCCCCGATCCCCCAATCGGGAAGCACAGCTTCCCGAACCCTTCAGCTTTCTGAAAAAAACTGGTGGTTCGGAGGCTGTGCCTCTGAACGGGTCTGGGCGGTAGCCCTGCCGCGCAAGCGGGCCTTTCCAGCAGCCTGTCAGCCCGCGCAGGCGGCGCCTTCCGGCTTGCAGTAAAGCCCGTACAGGGTGTCGATCACCGCACGCGCTTCTACTCCGGCCAGAGAGTAGAAGATGGTCTGCGCCTGGCGCCTCGTGGTGACCAGACAATCGCGGCGCAGGCGGGCCAGATGCTGGGACAGCGCCGATTGGGACAGGCCGATGATGCGTTCCAGCTCGCCCACCGACTTTTCGCCGGGGAGAAGCTGGCACAGGATCATCAAGCGGTGTTCATTGCTCATGGCCTTCAGCAATGCGCTGGCCCGGCGGGCGCTTTCCTGAAGTTTTTCCAATTCCATGGCCGCTGTCCTCAAAACTCGAATGTTACATATATGATATCACTGATTCACCGTAATTCAATCCATATACAAAACGGCGCCGCTCATAAGTGAACGGCGCCGCGTTACTACAGTAATTGTTATGTGTATTGTCAGGCGCTGACAACCGACCGGGCTTCGCCCAGGGTGGCCAGAACGGTGGCCACGATGCCCGAGGCGTTGAGGCCGATCTTCTCGTACTGGATGGCCGGGGCGTCGTGCTCGACGAAGACGTCGGGCAGGGCCAGGGGACGGACCTTGAGGCCGTTATCCAGGGCGCCCTTGGAGGCCAGCAAGTGCAGCACGTGGCTGCCGAACCCGCCCACCGAGCCTTCCTCGACGGTGATCAGCACTTCGTGCTCGCGCGCCAGACGCAGGATCAGCTCCTCGTCCAGCGGCTTCATGAAGCGGGCATCCACCACCGTGGGGGCGAGGCCGCGGGCGGCCAGTTCGTCCGCCGCCTTCAGCGCCTCGGCCAAGCGGGTGCCCAGCGACAGAATGGCGACCCGGTTGCCTTCGCGCACCACTCGGCCCTTGCCGATGGGCATCACCGAGCCCCGCTCGGACAGCTCGATGCCCACGCCCTCGCCGCGCGGATAGCGGAAGGCGGAGGGGCGGTCGTCGATGGAGACGGCGGTGGCCACCGCATGCATCAGATCGGCCTCGTCCGACGGGCACATGATGACGATGTCGGGCAGGCAGCCCAGGAAGGCCATGTCATAGGACCCGGCATGGGTGGCGCCGTCGGCGCCCACCAGACCGGCGCGGTCGATGGCGAAGCGCACCGGCAGCTTCTGCAGCACCACGTCATGCTGCACCTGATCATAGGCGCGCTGCAGGAAGGACGAGTAGATGGCGCAGAACGGCTTGAAGCCCTCGGTGGCCAGGCCGCCGGCGAAGGTCACCGCGTGCTGCTCGGCGATGCCCACGTCGAAGGTGCGGGCCGGAAAGCGATCCCCGAACTTGTCGAGGCCGGTGCCGCCGGGCATGGCGGCGGTGATGGCGACCACGCGGTCGTCCACCTCGGCCTCGGCGATCAGCGCCTTGGCGAAGACCGAGGTGTAGGAGGGCGCATTGGCCTTGGGCTTTTCCAGCTGGCCGGTCAGCACGTCGAAGCGGCCGACGCCGTGATACTTGTCGGCGGCGGCCTCGGCCGGCGGATAGCCGCGGCCCTTCTTGGTCACCACATGCAGCATCACCGGCTTGGTGTCGTCGGAATCGCGGAGATTCTTCAGCACCGGCAGCAGATGCTCGAAATTATGGCCGTCGATGGGGCCGACGTAATAGAAACCCAGTTCCTCGAACAGCGTCCCGCCGCCCGATACCATGCCGCGGGCATATTCCTCGGCGCGGCCCACCGCGCGCTCCAGCGAGGGCGGCAGCAGATGCGCCAGATCCTTCACCAGATGACGCAGCGAGTGGTAGGACGGCGACGACAGCAGGCGCGACAGATGGGCCGACAGCGCACCCACCGGCGGGGCGATGGACATGTCGTTGTCGTTGAGGATGACGATCAGGCGCGAGCCCGCCGCTCCGGCGTTGTTCATGGCCTCATAGGCCTGGCCGGCGCTCATGGCGCCGTCGCCGATCACCGCGATGACGTTGTTGGTGGCCCCCTTGAGATCGCGGGCCACGGCCATGCCCAGCGCCGCCGAGATGGAGGTGGAGGAATGACCGGCGCCGAAGGGATCGTACTCGCTCTCCGACCGGCGGGTGAAGCCCGACAGACCGCCACCCTGGCGCATGGTGCGCATGCGGCCGCGGCGCCCGGTGAGGATCTTGTGGGGATAGGCCTGATGGCCCACGTCCCAGATCAGCCGGTCGCGCGGCGTATCGAAGATGTGGTGCAGCGCCACGGTCAACTCGGCGACGCCCAGGCCGGCGCCCAGGTGGCCGCCGGTGAAGGAGACCGACTGGATCATCTCCTGGCGGACTTCGTAGGTCAGCTGCTCCAACTCTTCGATGGAGAAGTCGCGGATGTCGGCCGGGCTGGACACGCGGTCGAGCAGGGACGACGAGGGCTTACCGGTGGCGGGGGGAGGAGTCATTCCTTTGGGACCTCACGAACGGCGGCGAACGACGAAGCGGGCAACGTCCCGCATCAGATCGGCCTTCTCGCCGAAAGGATCGAGATGGCGGCAGGCCTGCTCGGCCAGCATGTCCGCCTGGGACTTGGCGCGCTCGAGGCCCAGCAGCGAGACGAAGGTCGCCTTGCCGGCGTCAGCATCCTTGTTGACGCGCTTGCCCACTTCGGCCACGTCGCCCTCGACATCGAGGATGTCGTCGGCGATCTGGAAGGCCAGCCCCAGATCATGGGCGTAATTGCGGAGCGCCAGGCGCAGCTCGCCATGGGCCTTGCCCAGTACGGCGCCGGCCTCGCACGAGAACGAGAACAGGCGGCCGGTCTTCAACTGCTGCAGCCGGGTGATGCCCGCCACGTCCAGGTCCAGGGTATGGGCCTGAAGGTCGATCATCTGGCCGCCGACCATACCCTGGCCGCCCGAGGCGTGGGCCAGATCGGCCACCAGCTCGCAGCGCACCGCTGGATCGGCGTGGGTGGCGGGATTGACCAGAACCTCGAAGGCCTTGGTCAGCAGGGCGTCGCCGGCCAGCAGGGCGGTGGCCTCGTCGAAGGCCTTGTGGCAGGTGGGGCGGCCGCGGCGCAGGTCGTCATCGTCCATGCAAGGCAGGTCGTCATGGACCAGCGAGTAGCAATGGATCATCTCGATGGCGCAGGCCACGCGGATGGCGGCGCTTTCGGCCACGTTGAACAGGCTGGCCGACTGCATCACCAGGAAGGGGCGCAGGCGCTTGCCACCGTCCAGGGTGACGTAGCGCATGGCCTCGTGAACCCGGGAATCAGGGGATTCGGAAACCGGCAACAGGCGATCCAACTCGGAATTGACGGCCTGGCTGACGACGGTCAGAGCCTCGGTGAGGCGCGGAGACATGGGAGAATCAGTCAATGGTTCACTCGACTTTCAAGGATCACACGTTATCAACGGCCTGTAGGGCCACGCTGCCATCGGGACCCGATACGATCCGCTCGACCTTGGTTCGCGCCTCTTCCAGCTTGGCTTCGCAGTGCTTTTTCAGCAGCGCGCCGCGCTCATAGGCGACAATGGAATCATCCAGGCGGCCTTTGCCTTCCTCCAGCCGGCGCACGATAAGGTCCAATTCGGCCAGGGCCTCCTCGAAACTCATGGCGGCGATGTCGGTGGAGATTTCAGCCATGGGAACTCGTAACTCAACTAGCCTGTATCGGGTCTTCCAACGAAGCGCGGAAGTTTACGGGCGCCGACCTGCGAAGGCAAGCTTCACTGCGCACCATTTGAAAAATCTGTAGGTATTAGACGAAATTTTTAGTCTCGCCCCCTTGGTCGGCCAATTGCCGCAGGGTTGGGTCCTGCGGCCATTTGGCCAGGGCCAGGGCCAGGGCTTCGGCGGCGGCGGCGGTCTCTCCCAGGCGCACCAGCATCATGACCAGATAGACATGGGCCTCGCGGTAGTCGGGGTCGGATTGTATCGCCTGACGCAGCAGGGGCGGGGCCTGGGACAACCGCCCCAATTCGGCCTCCGCCATGGCCAGGTTGAACAGGCTGCGGGGGTGGTCGGGCTTGAGGCGCAGCACCTCGCGGAACGCGGCGGCCGCCTCGGCGAAGCGGCGCAGCAGGAACAGCTCGCCGCCCTTCTGGAACCGAGCCTTGGCCTCGGCGTCGGCTTCACCGCCAGCCCCGGCATCCGGGCGCCCGAGACCGGCCTCGGCAAGGTGGGCGGCATCCTCCGTCAGTCCGTCGCGCAGCAAGGACATCTGCCATTGCAGCAAGGCCTGATGGCGCAGCAGCTTGATGGTCGCTTCGAACGTCCGGCCGCCGGCTGAGAGGGTGACAGTCTGCTTGATGACGTCTTCCGGCCGGTGCGAGGTGGCGTGGAGGATGCGGACCCGCCCCTCGGGATGGATCGCCTGCGGAATGCCATCTTGGACTTCGATTCGGGCGGCATCCAGATTGCCGGCGCACAGGTTCCATTCCCACATGGGAAGCGGGAGAAAGCCGGCCGGATGGGCCACCAGATTAAAGGCGTTTTGCTCGAACAGATTTTCCTCGGGCATCTCCTGGCATTGCCGATCCCATTCCGCCAGGAAGTCCGGCGACGCGCAGGCGAAGAAGCCGGAATTGAGGTAGAGGGTGTCCAAGCCGATCCCCCGGGCAGGCGCCAGGGACTGAAAACGGGGGGCGGGCACCAGGCTGAGGGCCAGCCCGGTGGTGGACGCGTCGGTGCACACGGCCAGGGGCTTGCCCGTCTCCTGCAGGGATTGGGCGATGGAGGTCAGTAAGTCCTCCACCGGCGCCACCGCCATCATGTCGGCATCGAGCCAGAACATCACGTCCCAGGGGCGGTCCCGCAGATAGCGGCCCAGGGCGGCCTTGCACCGCCAGGGATGGGCTCCCTCCAATCCGGGCGGAGTGGCGACCAGGGCTCCCTTGCGCGCCAGGAAGGCTCGCTGCGGCCCGGTCAGGCCGAAATCGCAGACTTCGAGCCGGATACCGGGGGCATGGCGCCGCAACGAGGCGAACAGCGGAAACAGAATGAAAAAGTATTCGGCGTTGACGCCGGTGACGTAGCGGATGGTGGCCATGGAAGCCCCTAAAGCCCCATCAGCGCCCGGACATGCTCGCGGGCGCTGGCGGCCAGGGCGCGCAAGTCATAGCCGCCTTCCAGCAGGGAGACCACCCGGTTGCCGGCGGTTTCCTCGGCCACCTGGAGCAATTGCCGGGTGATCCAGCCGAAATCGGCGGTGGTCAGCCGCAAATGGGCCAGGGGGTCGGCGGCATGGGCATCGAACCCGGCCGAGATGATCAGGAAGTCGGGGGCGAATTCCCGCAGGCGGGGCATCAGCACATCGGAGAAGGCCATGCGGTAATCGTCGGAATTGGTCCCGGCTGGCAGCGGCACGTTGACCATGATGCCTTCGCCGCCGGTCTCGTCGGCCAGCCCGGTATTGGGAAAGGCGTGTTCCTGATGGGTGGAGGCATAGAGCATGCCCGGCTCGTCCCACAGGATGTGCTGGGTGCCGTTGCCGTGGTGCACGTCGATGTCGACCACCGCCACCCGCTTGAAGCCATGGGCGTCGCGGGCGTGCAGCGCGGCGATGGCCGCGTTGCAGAAGAAGCAGAACCCCATGGCGTTGTCGCGCTCGGCATGGTGGCCCGGCGGACGCACGGCGCAAAAGGCGTTGCGCACCTCGCCCTTGGCCACGGCGTCCACCGCCGCGATGCCGGCCCCGGCGGCCCGCAGCGCCGCCTCGCCCGAATAGCGCGACAGGATGGTGTCGGGATCCAGGTGGTGGTGCCCGTCGCTGTTGGGCACCGAGTCCAGCACATAGTCGATATGGCTGAGCGGGTGAGCCCGCATCAGTTGTTCCATGGTGGCATGCGGCGCTTCGTCTCGCAGCAGCATCATGAACTCCTCGCTCTCCAGGGAGGCGAGGACGGCCTTGATCCGATCGGCGCATTCGGGGTGATAATCCCCGGTGTCATGCTGCAGACAGACGGGGTGCGTGAACAGCAACGTTGTCATTCTGGCTTGGACGTCCCGCGTTTATATAAATTTTCTGTATTCTCGGGGAAAGGGGGGGCAATTTCCATCCCTGATTTTTGCATGGGACGGCGGCGTATGAGCGCAAAGAAGCGGGTCGATCAATTATTGGTGGAGCGGGGGCTGGTGGAAAGCCGTTCCAAGGCCCAGGCCCTGGTCATGGCGGGGCTGGTCTACAGCGGCGACCGGCGGGTGGACAAGCCCGGCACCGCCATGGCCGAAGACTGCGCCCTGGAGCTCAAGGGCCAGGACCATCCCTGGGTGTCGCGCGGCGGTCTCAAGCTGGCCAAGGCCCTGGAAACCTTCGGCCTCGATCCCCGGGACAAGGTCGCCATCGACGTCGGCGCCTCCACCGGCGGCTTCACCGACGTGCTGCTGGCCCACGGGGCGGCGCGGGTCTATGCCGTGGATGTGGGTCACGGGCAATTGGCCTGGAAGCTGCGCAGCGATTCCCGCGTGGTGGTGCTGGAGCGCACCAACGCCCGCCATCTGACGGCGGAACAGATCCCCGAGCCGGTGGACATGGTGGTGTGCGACGCCAGCTTCATCGGGCTGGAGACCGTGCTGCCCGCCGCCCTTTCCCTGGCGCGGCCGGGGGCCTGGGTGGCGGCGCTGATCAAGCCGCAATTCGAGGTGGGCAAGGGCCGGGTGGGCAAGGGCGGCGTGGTGCGCGAGCCCGAATTGCATGCCGAGGTGTGCGAACGCATCCACGCCTGGCTGGCGGGTCTGCCCGGCTGGCGGGTGGAGGGCATCACCGAAAGCCCCATCCTCGGCCCCGAGGGCAACAAGGAATTCCTCATCGTCGGACGCTACGAGGGCGCGCCATGTGCTCCCGCTTCGAGCTGAATGCCGGGTCCCGTGATCTGATCCGGCGTTTCGGCCTCACCGTCCCGCCGCCCTTTCCCCTGGGGACCGAGAGGCGTCCGACCGACGCCGTCCTGGTCATCGGCCGCGACGGCGCCTGTCTGATGCCCTGGGGATGGGCGGTGGAGTGGCAGGCCGCTCCGCTGATCAACGCCCGAGCCGAAACCTTGGCGGCAAAACCCACCTTCCGGCCGCTGCTGCGCGGCGGACGGGTGCTGGTCCCCGCCACGGCCTGGTGGGAATGGCCGCAACGGCGCAAGACCCGCATCGCCCTGGGCGACGGGGAACCGTTCGCCATGGCCGGCCTGAGCGACGGCCGACGGGTGGCGATCGTCACCTGCGCCCCCGGCGCCGAGCTGACGGCAGTTCATGACCGCACGCCGGTGGTGCTGACGCCCCAATCGGAAGCGGCCTGGATCGACGGCGCCAGGAGCTTTTCCGAGGTCGAGCCGCTGCTGCGGCCTCATCCGGGACCGTTCACCGTTACCGCCGAGGCTTCCGCCCAGGGCGACCTGTTCGGCTGACGGCGGTCAGTGAACGGCGTGTTCGCGCAGGAATTCTTCCAGCCCGTGGGCCCAATCGCCCAGCCGATCCTTGTGATGAATGACGGCGGCCTCCACCTCCTCGGCCAGGATGGCGGCCACCTTGGCACAGCCGTCCTCGGCGGCCAGCACGGTTTCCGCCCATTCGGCGACGACGATCAGAGGCAGATGCTCATGGCAGGCGACGGCGTCCAGTTGCTCGGCCGTCAGTCCGCTGAAGGCGATGCAGTCTTCCAGGCTCAACATGGCAGACCTCCCCTTGCTCCGGGACCGGATTAAGAAGACAGCCTATCACATTTCTCCGCCCGATGGTTGTGCGACCAGGGCGTGGCCGGCCTGCGCGGATGGTGGGGGAGACCCAACGGGTGGGGCGCCACCTCAGGGGTAGCGCCCCGAAACCACACTATTTGGTGGCGATGGGAATCTTGCGTCCCGTTTCCTTCGGCCGCTCGACCTTGGGCAGGGTGATGGTGAGCACGCCGTTCTCGTACTTGGCCTCGGTGGCGCCTTCGTCCACCTCGCCCACGGCGACCGTACGCTCGAAATGGCCGAACCAGCGTTCGGAAACCATGCCGTGCTCGGTCTTCTCCTCGTTTTCGGTCTTCTTCTCGCCCTTCAGGGTGAGAATGCCGTCATGCAGGCTGAGTTCCACATCCTCGGCCCCCAGGCCGGGCAGTTCGGCGACCACGCGAACCATCTTCTCCTCGTCGCGTACTTCCAGGGTGGGGAAGCGGTGACCGGCGAAGGCGGTCGGCACATCGAAGCCGTGCCACAGATCGTCGAACATGCGGTTGATACCGCGCTGAAGCGAAAGGAACGGGTCCAGACGCCCGTCACGGGTGGTCAGGGGCGTATGGCCCTTGGGGATCATGGTGCGTTTCATGGCCATCCTCCGTGGGTAGCTTGCGCGCCCGCTCAGGTCGCGCCGCCAGGGTGGGAAGAAACGCCGCCGATGACCGGCATCGCGCCATGACCCGCCGGAATCCGGCTTCCACCCGCGCCCGCGACGCGGCACGCGCCGGGAAGGCTTCGCTCGGAACACCTTCCCCTGGGATTCGATGTAGGGTGGATTCGTTCGGCGTCAACGGAGCTTTGTCGTGTTAAAACAAAGCATTGCTCATGGCAGGCATGAGCGCGGTGAATGATGTCTGTGATTATTACCAAAGGTTAATCGCGGTGAAATGCTGCGGTAACCTCGCGCCTGCCATGATCCGCCTCATAGTGTTGGAGAAGCGGTTGGCGGCAAGTTTGCGCTCCTCGCCAAAAGCCTCTCAAACTCCGGCGGAAACCGAACTCCCCGCCGACCGGCGAGCCACTTTCCCCCCCGAGTGGCTCCGTCGAACGACCGGCAGCGTCCCCCCGTTGCCGGACACCGGAAAAAGGCCCCCGCGTCGTCCCCCCTGGCGCGGGGGCTTTTCCGTGAGGGACGTTGCTTGTATGGTCCCCGGCACAACTTAGGTTATCGGACACGATGCGCATCCTTCTGATCGAGGACGACAGTGAAGCGGCGGCCTACATGGCCAAGGGCCTGCGCGAGGCCGGGCATGTGGTCGATCACGCCGCCACCGGGACCGACGGGCTGTTCCTGGCCACCTCCGAGCGCTGGGACGCCATGATTATCGACCGCATGCTGCCCGGCCTGGACGGGCTGGCCATCATCCAGGCGCTGCGCGCCGCCGGCAACACCACGCCGGTGCTGGTGCTGTCCGCCCTGGGCAAGGTGGACGACCGGGTGCGCGGCCTGAAGGCGGGCGGCGACGATTATCTGGTCAAGCCCTATGCCTTCGCCGAATTGCTGGCCCGCATCGAGGCCCTGTCGCGCCGGGTGTCCAGCACCCAGCCCGAGACCCGCCTCAAGGTCGAGGACCTGGAGATGGATCTGCTGGCCCGCACCGTGACCCGGGGCGGCCAGGAGATCGACCTGCAGCCGCGCGAATTCCGCCTGCTGGAATACCTCATGCGCCATGGCGGCCAGGTGGTGACCCGCACCATGCTGCTGGAGAATGTCTGGGAATACCATTTCGACCCGCAGACCAATCTGATCGACGTGCATATCAGCCGGTTGCGCCAGAAGGTGGACAAGGATTTCGAACTGCCGCTGATCCATACGGTTCGCGGCGCCGGATACACCCTTCGTGCGGCCCGCTAGCCTCCTTCGCACCACCACCTTCCGGCTGGCGCTGAGCTATCTCGGCATTTTCACCGTCTCCGCCATCGCGCTGCTGGCGCTGGTGTCGTGGAGCACCTCCATGTTCATCGAATGGCAGGTGCAGGAAACGGTGGAGGCCGAGGCCACCGGCCTGTCCGAGGTCTATCATTCGCGTGAATTGGGCGGCCTGGCCGAGATCATCGGCAGCCGCATGCGCCAGGACGTGGAGGGCCGCAATACCTATCTGCTGATGGGCCATTCCGGCCACATCCTGGCCGGCAACATCAAGTCCTGGCCCGCCGAGGTGTCCAGCCAGGTGGGCTGGGTGCGGTTCCGCCTGCTGCAGCTGGGCAGCGTCGGGCCGGGGGTCGAGGTGCTGGCCCAGGTCTACGAGCTGGCCGACGGCTACCGCCTGCTGGTGGGCCGCTCCCTGGCCGATGCCAAGCGGGTGAAGTCGGCCATCAACCGCGCCCTGGGCTGGGGTCTGGCCCTGACCATCCTGCTGGGCGTGGTCGGCGGCTATTTCACCAGCCGCCACCTGCTGCAGCGGGTGGAGGAAATGAGCCGCACGGCGCGCCGCATCTTCGGCGGCGACATGAGCCAGCGCATGCAGCTTTCCGGCACCGACGACGAGTTCGACTCCCTGGCCGACAGCTTCAACGAGATGATGGACGAGCTGGAGCGCCTGCTGGAAGGCATCCGCACCGTCTCCGACAATATCGCCCATGACCTGCGCACGCCCCTGAACCGGCTGCGCTCGCGCATCGATCTTGTGCTGCTGGGCGCCCCCGATTGCGAGGGCTATCGCCGCACCCTGGAAGAGACCCTGGCCGATGCCGACCATCTGCTGGCCACCTTCAACGCCATCCTGACCATCTCGCACGCCGAGGCGGCGGCGCGGCTGGACCGTTTCGAGGTCATCGACCCCGCCACCCTGGCCGGCGACGTGGCCGAGCTTTACGAGCCCCTGGCCGAGGAGAAGGGCTTGCAACTGCACTGCAGGGCCGATGGCGGCCTGACCCTCAAGGTCGATCGCCATCTGCTGTTCCAGGCCCTGGCCAATCTGGTGGACAATGCCGTGAAGTACACCCCTGCCGGGGGAGAGGTCTCGGTCACCGTCGAGGGCGGCCCGTCCAGCGTGGCGGTGTCGGTGGCCGACAGCGGTCCGGGCATTCCCGAGGAATCCCGCGAAGCGGTGCTGGAGCGTTTCGTCCGCCTGGACGCCACCCGCTCGACGCCGGGCAACGGCCTGGGGCTGTCGCTGGTTCAGGCGGTGGCCCGCCTGCACTCCGCCCGCCTGTCCCTGGAGGACAACCAGCCCGGTCTGGTGGTGCGGCTGGAATTTCCTGTTACAGATCGCCAGGCTTGAAGCGCAGCAGCATGCGCCGGGGCCAGGGCTTGCCGTCGTCGGGCGGCATCTGCAGCGGCTGGGCCATGCGTAGCGCCAGCAGGAAAGTCTCCAGCATGCGCTTGTTGGTGCCGTCCGGCAGCGAGGAATAGCCCCGGATCACCGAATCGGGATTCCACGGCGCATCCTTGTTCATGGGACCCGACAAGGTGCCGTCGCGGTTGACGATCAGGGTCGCGGACAAGATGGTGTCGGTGCCCCGCAACGCCCCGGCGTTGAAGTGCCACATGCGCAGCACCTGGGCCAGGATCTTGTCCTGGGTGCTTTGGGCCAGATCGCCGGCCGCCGGCGCGGCGCGGCTGAAATTGCCGCTGTCCGAGGACAGGGTCGGGGATTGTCCCGCTGGCTTGGCGGGCTCGGGCCGGGTCGAGGCTTGCGGCGCCTTGGAGGTTTCCGCGTGGGGCGCGGCCTGCAATTGCGGGCGCTGCACCGGCAGGGGCGGCAGGGGCGTCGGCAGGGCCTTGGGCGGCTCGGGCGGCGGCTGGGGCGCGGCGACGGGGGCGGGCGGCGGCTCGGGCGCGGGCTTGGGCGGTTCGGGGGCGGGCTTGGGCGGCTCGGGCACCACCTCCACCTCCATGGTCCGCTCGGTCCGCTCGGGCAGCAGGGCCGACAGGTCGTTGACCTCCAGCGCCAGGGTGACCAGCAGGTGCAGCAGCGCCGAAAGGCCAAGGGCGGCCATCTGCCGCCGGTCGAGGGTCATGGCTTGCATCAGGGCTTTTCCGCCCGGCAGGCCGGGACTTGCCAGAGCAGGGCCAGCAGGGTCAGCCCGGTGGGCACGCCCAGACCCACCGCCCAGGCCATGGGCGGCCAGCGGCCGTCCACCTTGTCCCACAGGCCGATCATGGCGCCCAATCCCCATTGGATGATGAAGGCAGCCACGAAGATGGTCAGGTTGAGGCTGGTATTGACCCGTCCCGCCAGCCGCAGGGGAAAGCGCCGGGTCAGCACCGCGTAGTTGATGGAACAGGCCGTGCCGGTCAGCCCATAGAACGCCGCCAGGGTCAGGGGCGCGGCGCTCCAGCCGGCGGCCATGGCGCCCAGGGCCAGCACATGCAGGGCCATGCCGACGGCGCCTTGGGTGATGGCGGGAACGCCCAGCTTCTCCAGCCGCTCGGCCATGGCGCCCACCGAGAGGTAGCCCAGCGCCATGGCCGCCGCCATGACGGTCAGGCCGGTGGCCGACTGGTCGGGGGTGAAGCCCGCGACATCGCGCAGCCAGGGACCGGCCCACAGGCCCTGGATGGACATGAAGCTGCCCATGGACAGCATGGTGGCGGGGGCGACCCGCCAGAAGCCGGGGTCGCGGTAGATTTCAGCCACTTCGGCGATCTGGACCCGCAATCCTCCGGCGCCGGCGGCCTGGGGGCGGTCCGGCACGGTCAGCCACAGGAAGCTGGCCGCCGCCAGGGTGAGAAGGGCCACCCCGGCATAGACGCCGCGCCAGTCGGTCAGGTGCAAGGCGGCCTGGACCGGGGCGGTGGCGGCGATGGCACCCAGGCCCCCGGCCCCCAGGATGATGCCGTTCATCAGGGGAATGCGCTGGGGCGGAAAGAATTGGACATTGGCCTTCAGCGCCGCCATCAGGCAGGACGATACGCCGAACCCCACCAGGGCGCGCCCCACCACCAGGGCCGGCACGGAGTCGGCCAGCGAGAAGGCGAAGGCTCCGGCGGCGGCGAAGCAGAGGAGAAGGCTCTCCACCCGCCGGGGGCCGAAGCGGTCGAGCAGGATGCCCAGGGGAAGCTGCGCCGCCGCGAAGGTCATGAAATAGATTCCGGTCATCAAGCCGATGTCGGACCCGTCCAGATGGATGGCGCGCCCGATCTCGGGGGCCAGCACCGCATTCACCGTCCGGTAGAGATAGGACAGGAAATACCCCGCCGCGAAGGGCAGGACCACCCGTCGCAACAAGGCGGACGCGGCAGGCGGGGCGGAAGAGGGCACGGCATGAGTCCTTGATGTCAGCGGAATTCCCCATGGAAAACCGGTGCCGGGGCTGGGGGCAACTGAAAAATTCTCAAGGCCCCCTGCGCCTTTGCCGCCGACCATCGGATATCCGCAATCGACAGGCGCTCGCCCGAACGGGTAGGAAGCGGGAAATAATCATACCCCATCGAGGAACAAGCCGATGAAGCGTCTGACCAGTCACCTCTATTTTTGGGTTCTGCTCGCCATCTTCGCCGGCGGTACCCTCGGCTTCTTCTATCCGGACGTGGGCGTCAGCCTGAAGCCCCTGGGCGACGGGTTCATCGCCCTGGTCAAGATGCTGATCAGCCCGGTGATCTTCTGCACCGTGGTGCTGGGCATCGCCGGCGCCGGCGACATGAAGAAGGTCGGCCGGGTGGGCGGCAAGGCGCTGCTGTATTTCGAGGTGGTCTCCACCTTCGCCCTGGTCATCGGCCTGATCGTCATGACCGTGCTGCGCCCCGGCGACGGCTTCCACGCCGACCCCGCCGCGCTGGACGCCAAGGCGGTGGCAAATACGCCAAGGCCGCCACCGAGCAGAGCACCGTGGACTTCATCCTGCACATCATCCCCAAGACCCTGGTGGATGCCTTCACCGGCGGCGGCGATCTGCTGCAGGTGCTGCTGGTGGCCATCCTGTTCGGCTATGCCATGACCCATATGGGCCGGGCCGGTCAGGGCGTGCACATGTTCATCGAGGAATGCTCGCACATCTTCTTCGCCATGATGAACACCATCATGAAGGTCGCCCCCCTGGGCGCCGGCGGCGCCATGGCCTTTACCATCGGCAAGTACGGCGTGGCCGCGCTGAAGCCGCTGGCGGCGCTGATGGGCAGCTTCTACCTGACCTGCTTCCTGTTCGTGGTGGTCGTGCTGGGCACCATCGCCCTGCTAGTCGGCTTCAACATTTTCAAGTTCATCGCTTACATCAAGGAAGAGTTGCTGACCGTTCTCGGCACCTCGTCCTCGGAATCCGCCCTGGTGCCCCTGATGCGCAAGCTGGAGGCCATGGGCTGCTCCAAGTCGGTGGTCGGCCTGGTAGTTCCGTCGGGGTATTCCTTCAACCTGGACGGCACCAACATCTACCTGACCATGGCGGCCCTGTTCGTGGCCCAGGCGCTGGACATCGAGCTGACCTTCACCCAGCAGATCACCCTGCTCGGCGTGGCCATGCTGACCTCCAAGGGCGCGTCGGGCGTCACCGGCGCCGGCTTCATCACCCTGGCCGCCACCCTGGCGGTGGTCCCCAGCGTGCCCGTCGCCGGTCTGGCGCTGATCCTGGGCATCGACCGCTTCATGTCCGAGGCGCGGGCCCTGACCAATTTCGTGGGCAACGGCGTCGCCGCCGTGGTGGTCTCCAAGTGGGAGAAGGAACTGGACCACGAGAAGATGAAGGAAGTCCTGGGCTAGGCTGTCCCCCCTCTCCAGGACGAAGCTGGGCCCGTTCAGCCGACGCTGAACGGGCCCTTCTCTTATTCGGCCGCCAGATTGGGGCGGGCGAGGGCGGCGCCCGGCCAGGCCCGGGTTCCCGCCGCCCGGTATTGCGGCGGATAGGCCATCTCGGCCCCCAGGACCTGGGCGGCATGCCAGACCCAGCGGGGATTGTCCAGGAAGCCGCGCCCGAGGGCGATCAGGTCGGCCGAGCCATCGGCCAGGGCCGCTTCGGCCTGTTGCGGCGAGGCGATCAGACCGACGGCGCGGGTGGGAATTCCCGCCTCGCGCCGGATGCGGGCCGACAGGTCGATCTGGTAGCCGGGGCCGAGGGGGATCTTGGCATAGGACACCAGCCCGCCCGACGAGACGCAGACATAGTCGATGCCGGCCTCCTTGAAGGCCTTGGCATAGGCCACCGCCTGATCGGCGTCCCAGCCGCCCTCCACCCAATCGGTGGCGCTGATGCGCAGCCCCAGGGCCTTGTCGGCGGGCCAGACGGCGCGCACCGCCCGGATGACCTCCAGGGGGAAGCGCATGCGGTTTTCCAGGCTGCCGCCATATTCATCCTCGCGCCGGTTGGACAGGGGCGACAGGAATTGGTGCAGCAGGTAGCCATGGGCCGAGTGCAACTCGATGAAGTCGAAGCCGACGCGCAAGGCGCGCAGGGCGGCGTCGACGAAGGCCTGCTTCAGCCGGGCCAGGTCCTCGGCGGTGGCCGCCTTGGGGGCGGGCCAGCCCTCGTCGAAGGCGATGGCCGAGGCCGAGATGGTTTGCCAGCCGTCGGGTGAGAACTTGCCGCCCTCCCACGGCGGGGCGGAACCCCCCTTGCGGCCGGCATGGGCCAGTTGCACGCCGATGGCGCCGCCGCCGCCGAAGCTTTTCAGGGCGGCGACCAGCCGGGTGAAGCCGGCCTCGGTGGCGTCGTCGTAAAGACCCAGGCATTTGGGCGAGATGCGGCCTTCCGGCGTCACGCCGGTGGCTTCGATCACCACCATGCCGGGGCCCGACGCCGCCAGGGCGCCGTAATGCATCAGGTGCCAATCCTGCGGTACGCCGTCCACGGCCGAGTACTGGCACATGGGAGCGACGGCGACGCGGTTGGGAACGGTCAAGCCGCGCAGGGACAGCGGCTGGAACAGACGGGGTTGGGTCATGCGGGCCTCGACAATGTTGAGGAGAGGTGGGCTTGGATGATGATTTCGGCGCAGGCGGCGGCCGAAGCCGAGGGGCCGTCGGCCCCCATGGTGTTGCCGGCGGAATAGGCGCCTTCCAGCAACAGCATCAACTGGTCGGTCAGCGATTTGGGCTGGGCGAGGCCGAGCCCTTCCACCAGGGTGGACAGGCGGCGGCGCAGTTCCTCCATGTGCCGCGCCACCACCAGGCGGCCGGGATGGGCATGATCGGGGAACTCCACCGACATGTTGACGAAGGGACAGCCCCGGTACTGGGAGCCCGAGGTGCGCCTGGCAACCGCCTCGAACAGGGCGCGCAACTGGCGGCGCGAATCGTCGGGATGCCGGGCCATTACGCCGTCCCACCACTCCCAGTACATCTTGTCGCGCATCTCCAGGAAGGCGGCGATCAGGTCGTCCTTGGAAGGGAAGGCGCGATACAGGCTCATCTTGGCGACCCCGGCCCGCTCGATCACCGTGTCGATGCCGATGGCGCGGATGCCTTCGCGATAGAACAGGTCGTTGGCGGCGGCCAGGATGCGGTCGCGGGCACAGGGCTTGTCGGCGGGTTCGGTCATGCAATGGCTTCGGCTGTTGGGGCTTTGGTCGTCAGCTTCGATGGTTGACATGATACAGACCTGTCTGTATTAGTCAAATGATACAGACTTGTCTACCTCATTTTCGGAGGGCGCCCCATGTCCGAGACCGCCAGCCAGCCCCGTCGGCCCCGCGTCCACTATGGTTGGATCGCCGCCGGCCTGACCTTCGTCACCTTGCTGGTGGCGGCGGGCATCCGCTCGGCGCCCGGCGTGATGATGGTGCCGGTGGAAGCCGAATTCGGCTGGAGCCGCGCCACCATCTCGTTCGCCGTCTCGGTCAATCTGGTGCTTTACGGCCTGATGGCGCCGTTCGCGGCCGCCGTCATGGACCGCATCGGCATCCGCCGCACCATGGCGCTGGCCCTGGCCGTCCTGGCGCTGGGCGTGGCGGCCACCACCTTGATGCGCACCCCGTGGCACATGGTGCTGCTGTGGGGCATCGTGGTGGGCGGCGGCTCGGGCACTATCGCCCTGGTGCTGGGCGCCACGGTGGTGACCCGCTGGTTCGACGCCTATCGCGGCACGGTGATGGGGTTGCTCTCGGCGGCCACCGCCACGGGACAGCTGATCTTCCTGCCCCAGATGGCCATGCTGGTGGAGCATTGGGGCTGGCGCGAGGCGGTGCTGCTGATCGCCGCCGCTGCGGCGGTTTTCGCCCCGGTCATCTGGCTGTTCATGCGCGACCGCCCCGCCGATCTCGGCCTGTGGCCGGTGGGCGCCACCAGCGCCCCGCCGCCTGCCATCCGGGCGGGCAATCCGGCGGTGGCGGCCATCGTGGCCCTGAGGGACGGCATGCGGTCCAGGGATTTCTGGCTGCTGGCCGGTACGTTCTTCGTCTGCGGCCTGTCCACCAACGGCTTGATCGGCACCCACCTGATCTCGGCCTGTTTCGATCACGGCATTCCCGAGGTCAAGGCGGCCGGGCTGCTGGCCGCCATGGGGATCTTCGACATCCTCGGCACCACCGCCTCGGGCTGGCTGTCGGATCGCTGGGACTCGCGCAAGCTGCTGTTCTGGTATTACGGCCTGCGCGGATTATCGCTGATCTTCCTGGATCTGGCCTTCGGTCCCGACGTGTTCGGGCTGTGGCTGTTCGCCGTGTTCTACGGCCTGGACTGGATCGCCACCGTGCCGCCCACCGTCAAGCTGACCACCCAGGCCTTCGGCCGCGAACGGGCCGGCGTGATGTTCGGCTGGATCTTCGCCGCCCATCAGCTGGGGGCGGCCACCGCCGCCTTCGCCGCCGGGGTGATCCGCACCGATCTGGGCGATTACTGGCTGGCCTTCGTGCTGTCGGGGCTGGCCTGTCTGGTGGCGGCGGCCATGTCGCTGATGATCGGGCGCAAGCTGGGGCCGCAGCCGGTGGCGGAAGGAGCGGCGGCATGACCCATTATCTCGAGGACCTGGTGCCCGGGCGGGTGTTCTCGTCGCCCTCCTACGAAGTGACGGTGGACGACATCAAGGGCTTTGCTGCCGCCTGGGACCCCCAGCATTTCCATCTGGACGAGGTCAGCGCCAAGGACTCGTTCTTCGCCGGACTGGCGGCCTCGGGCTGGCACACGGCGGCGGCCACCATGCGCCTGATGGTGACCAGCGAGCTGAACCTGCCGCTGGGAATCATCGGCAGCGGGCTGGAGAGTCTGAAATGGCACCGGCCGGTCCGCCCCGGCGATGTGCTGAGCCTGCGCATCGAAGTGGTGGAAACCCGCGAGATGCGCTCCAAGCCAGGCCTGGGGCTGGCCCGTTTCCGGGTCGAGACCCTGGATGCCGAGAGGCTGGCGGTGCAGACCCTGGAGACACAGCTGGTGGTGCCGAGCCGGGCGGGGGCTGGACAAGCGGCGGCAAAGTGATCAGCCTTTCCCGATCGTCAATTCGGGGGTGATCATGCGGCGTTTTGTCATGGCCTTGTGTCTGGTGCTGGTTCCCGAGGCCGCGCTGGCCTGGCCCAGCTGGCTGTCCTTCGGGACCGAGCCCAA